>NZ_FOVS01000006.1:0-218303 GCF_900115235.1 Pseudomonas sp. NFACC24-1 | reverse complement strand
AGGCCGGCTATTAGGCCGCCTTCGCGGGCAAGCTTTGCTCCCACAGTTGGATGGGGGGACGGCCAAAGAGCCAGGTCGGCTATAAGGCCGCCTCGGCGGGCTTTTGATCTGGGGGCCCCGTTGACCACGCTGGCCGAACGTAGGTATTGCGCAGTGGGCACCTCGGCATGGATGCCGAGGTAGCCGCGCTGGGCCATGGATGGCCCTTCGCGGCGGCCCACGGAGCAATGCCGGAGTGAGGGCACACCGAGCCTAAGCGAGGTGCCGAGTGGTGGGGCAAAGACCTTTTGGTTACTTTTGGGGCGTTTGCCAAAAGTGACCCGCTGTAAGAGCGGAACCGCCAGTAGCCGTTACCGCAGAAATGGATATGTACTTAGTCAAAAACATCCTGGCCGGCTGTCAGGCCGCCATCGCGAGCAAGCTCGCTCCCACAATTGGATCGGGTACAACCGCAAGAGATAGGCCAGCTACTAGGCCGCCTTCGCGAGCAAGCCCGCTCCCACAATTGGATCGGGTACAACCGCAAGAGATAGGCCGGCTACAAGGCCGCCATCGCGAGCAAGCTCGCTCCCACAGGGGATTGGAGGTGTCGCAGATATCACCGGCAACACAAAACAACTGTGGGAGCGAGCTTGCTCGCGATGGCGGCGGGTCAATCGACATGGATGCCAACTGAACGGACGCTATCGCGAGCAAGCTCGCTCCCACAGGTTTTGGCTGCTGACCAATGATCAGCAGCCCTCACTCAATCAAACATTCGGGCAAGGCACCGGTGCCCAGTCACCCAGGTCCGGGTTCTTGCACATGCTGTTGACCTGAGTGGTACCGGCACTGGCCACCTGCTTGCTCTCATCCTGCTTGGCCTTGGCGGTCTGCAGGGTTTTCTCGGTGGTCACCGCTTCTTTCGGCACGGTCGGCAGGTCTTTCTTCTTCGCCGGCTGCACGTTCTTGTTCTTTTTCTTGTTGGTAGTGGTCTGAGCCACGACCGGCGTGGTATCAGCAGTGGCCACGGTCACCACGTCAGTACGCTGCACACCCACTTGCTGCAGGTCTTTCTCATAGGCCTGGGTGTAGTTGTTCAGGTCTTCCGAGGCTTTGCCGTTGACCGCGACGATCAGGTCGTTCGACTCTTTCAGGCCGGAAACGATTTCCGCCAGGCGCTTGCGGCCTTCGGTGTCGTTGACGGTCTTGGCCTTGCGGTCGGCAACCAGTTTGCTGAACGCGTTCTGGTAGCACTGCTGCGAGGTCTTGGCGTAAGCGGTGCTGCGGTCGATGTCGGAGACGCTTTTGTTGACGTCGGCAGCGTAGGAGGCGATGCGCTGGTTGTCATCGGCGATCTGCTTCTGGCGCTCGGTGTAGTAACCGGCTGCGCCACCGGCCAGGGCGCCGCCCGCGGCACCGATGGCGGCGTTGCGGCCACGGTCTTCCTTGTCGGCGGTCAGGGCGCCCAGCAGTGCACCACCGACAGCGCCGACAGCGGCACCAGTGACGACCGACTTGGTCATGTTGCCTTCGGTGGAGCGCAGGTGCTGCACCGGCTCGTAGCAGTTCGGGTAGTACTCGACCTTGGTGCTCGAGGCGACCTTGGAGGTCGGAGACGTGGCGCAACCGGTCAGTACGGTGCTGAAGCCGACAGCGACCATCAGCAAGTGACGCTTGGAAACCGAAGCAAATGGTTTACGGGAGAAAAGCATAGTTGTGTTCTCGTTTAAGTGTTGACCAAGCTCAGCGCGGCGCTATCGCCGCCTGAGTCCCTTCCAAGCTCGCTGACAACGGACACTCAAGACCGCTGAGCGTTCGATGCGAGCAATTCCTTCAATATCGCCGCCGGGTCGGCTCGTTTTTGCTGACGATAATCCCCGACATGACGAACGAATAACGTTGCACGCGCCACCAGGCTCTTGCCCAGTACCGGTTTGCGCTCCAATTCTTCCTTGATGCGCTGGAACTGCGCCTGGATCACGGCATCGGTGTAGCGCGTGCCGGTGGCCAGGTTGTCGATGTAGATCGCCACCGCGCCATCCAGTGCGCTGCGGCCGTTGTCGATGGCCGTGGCGAACAGCGTGGCGCTGGCCTCATCCTTGGCGTCCAGCGCGGCTTGCCGGCTGTTCTGCAGATTGGTCAGGCGAATGTTGTAGTTGTTGACGGTCTCGGCCACCAGGGCCGACGACTGGATCAGGTTGCCTGCCGCCTCCTCGCGCTGCTGGGCGATGAGCGAGACGTTGCGCTTGAGCTCTTCGTTGACCAGGCCCAGTTCGGCTTGCAGGCGCGGATCGACGCTGGCGGCGATGATGCTGTCCAGGCGCTTGGTCGGGTCGTCGGCGTCATCGATGGCGTCGGTCAGGGACGCGAGCCGGCCTTCTTTCTGCCATTGGGCGAACAATTCCTTGTAGCGCGAACGCGGCGCCGACAATGCCCCGACGGCCACGCGAAAACCGGTGGTTTCGTTGCTCTGCTCGGTACCGTCGGCGGCGAACAGCGGGTATTCGCGGCGCATGCCGGTGAACAGCGTGCCCTCGCCTTCCAGGTAGTTGCCGCCCTTGACCACGAAGCCGCCATAAGCGCCCTGGCGGCGACCGGCGTGCACCAACTGGAAGGATTCCTGGACCATCTCGGCCGCGTTGCCCACCACATCGAACAGGCCGATGGGGTTCGGCAACTTGGTGCCGATGGGCATCAGCCGCGCCGCCTGACCGGTGCCACCGGCGACCTGGTTGAACACCGCCCAATCGGCCAGCGGCCCGTCGCTTTCACTGCCCTCCAGGCGCCGGGGAAACAGGCGCCCTTCCAGGTCCTGGCGGCTGACGGCCTGCCCGCCGCGGGCGGCGAATTCCCATTCGACTTCCGTCGGCAAGCGCACGAAACCCAACCCGCCGTCTTCGGCGGAGGTGCCGCGACCGCTCACCGGCAGCAGGTCCTTGTGGTATTTCATCAGCCAGGCGCTGTACACCGCCGAGAAGCGCTCGGCCTCGAACTTCGACAGTTTCACCTTGGGCAAACGCCCCGCCACGCCTTGGGGCAAATCGGCTTGCAGGGTTTCGCAGGCCGGCGCCGCTTCGCCACTGGCCAGCGATTGCGCCTGGGCCATGACCTGGGCGTATTGGCGGGCCGTGACCTCGTACTTGCCGATGAAGTACAGCATCGGCTTGAGCGGCGTCTTGGCGTCGGTCTTGGGCATCAACGGCGTGATGGTCTTGTTCCAGTCCGTGGGCAGGTCCTTGAGGGTGAACTGGCCGTTGATGAAGTCGCGCCGGTAGCCGGAAATGAACGACTGTTGATAACCCGCCTCGCCTTCGCTGAACGGGTAACCGAGACTGATCTCGCGGTCGTCCAGGGTGCCCTGGGCGAGGATGTAGACGTAGCGGAACACCATCTGGCCTTCGCACGGCAGCGGCAGGCTGACGTCGTCGGGCAACGGCTTGGGGTTGTCCAGCTTGTCCGTGCCTTCATCTGCCCAGACCATGCTGGCCAGGCTCAGCGCCACGGCGGCGCCCAATAACTTATACATCGCGAATTCCTTCACACGCCTGGATGCGCGCCACCCGCCAGCCACCGCAAGCCGCCGCGACGGCGCTGACGCCGAGCACGGCCAGCAGGGCCAAAGTGTAGTGACGCACCAACAGATGGCTGGCGTATTCGCCGGGCATCTGTGCAAATAAATAATTGAGGCCCGACTGCGCCAGGCCATACAAGCCGGCACTCAGCAGGGCCGCGAACGTGGCGCTGTAGAGCGCCTGCAACACCACGAACAGCAACAGCGCCGCGGTGGAAACCCCCAGCAGGCGCAACACCGACAACTCCCGACGCTTACGCTCGACCGCCGCCAGGGCGCCGGCAAAGATCGCCGCGAAGGCACCGGCCAAGGCCAACCCGGCGATGATCCAGAACACGATCGACAGATTGCGGCTCAGCGATTGCACTTGTGCGATGGTCTGGGCCTGGGTCGAGACCAGCAGGTTCTGCCCGGCGAAATACTGACGCAGCGGCTCGACGTCGCCGAGGCTGCGGGCATACAAACGAAACGCCGGGTAGACCCGTTGCCCGGCCACACTCACCGCATCGCCCGGCCAGCCGAACGCGGGCACGGCGCGGCCGTCGCGGTAATCCTCGGCGGCCTCCAGCAGGGCCAGCGGTGCAAACAGGCCGTCCCGGGCAAAGGCTTCCAAGGGCAGCACGTGCAAGACCTGAACGCGGGTGCGCTGCGCCTCGCTGCGACCGGCCACCTGCCGGCCGAAACTGGCCTGCACCCAATCGCCGGCCTTGGCGCCGAGCTTTTCAGCGGCGGTCTGGCTGAGCACCACTTGATCCAAGCCTTGAGGCACCGGCAAATGCTCGAACAAGGGATCGTTGGCCGCGGTGGGAATCATCTCGACCGTAACGACCGAAGCATCGCTGCTCAGATCCGCCGTGGCGGCGATCTGGCGGGTGCGCGGCAAGGCAAAGGCCACGTCGCCGCGCTGGCTTAACTGTTCGATGAATTCGGCACTGAAGCGACCGCCGCCCAAGGGGATGATTTCCCGAGTGGCCGGGTCGTTCTGCAAGCGCTCGGTCAGGCTGCTGACCAGGCCGAACTTCAGGCCGAACAACACCAGCAACGGCGCCACCACAGCCACCAGAGCAAGCACCGAGCAGGCCGACAGCCAGGCATCGTTGCGGTAATCCTGCCAGGCCAGGGAAGCCACCAGCGCGCCGCGCATCAGCAAGCCTCCCCGAGGGTGGCGGTGACACCGCCGTCGGCATCGCGACGGCAACTGATGCGTCGCACCTGCAAACCGCTGGCGCGGGCCAGCGCCTCGTCGTGGGTGGCGACCACACAGCACACGCCGTGTTCGCGAGCCTGGGCCACCAACAACTGCATGACGCGCTCGGCGTTCAGCGGGTCGAGGGCGGCGGTCGGCTCATCGGCCAGCAGCAGGCGCGGCCCATGGGCCAACGCCCGGGCACAACTGACCCGCTGGCGCTGGCCGACGGATAAGTCCGCCGGTTTCTTGTCCAGTTGATCGGCGATGTCCAACTGCCCAGCCAGGCGCGTCACGCTTGCGTCATCCTTCAAGCCCAGCAATTTGCGCGACAACGCGATGTTGCCGCGCACATCCAGGAAGCCCAACAGGCCGCCGGTTTGCAGAACATAACCCAGGTAACGACTGCGCAGCTCGGCCAAGGTGCCCTGTTGCGACGCACGCCACAATTTGGCGATGTCCAGCGGCGTGTCGGCGGGCGTGAAGTCGAACCGCCCGGCCTGATCCGGCGCCAACACCAGCGCCAGCAGGTCCAGCAACGTACTCTTGCCACAACCGCTGGGGCCGACCACCGCCAGTTGTTCACCACCGCGCAATTGCAGCCGTGGAATCACCAGGCTGTAGCGCTGGCTGCCGGCGCCCCGGCTTTTGTGCACGGCGTTGAGGGTCAGCATCACGGCAGCGTCGACAACGGAACGCGGTACAAGGCATCGCCCGGCTCGGCGTCGCCGAAGCGCACCCAGTTGGCGAGGTCGTTGTGGAAGGTTTCGTAGAGGCGGATTTTCGAATCCAGCTCGTCGATGAAATCTTCCTGCTCGGCCACGCTCAAGGACAGCCACAAGTCCTGGGTCATGTTCAGCGACTTGCTGCGGTACGGCAGCCCTTCCAGGTACTCGCCGAGAATCCCGCCGTCGGCCAGGTTGCCGCCCTTGCGCAGGGCCGACGGGTCGCGGCTCATGTAGGCACTGGCGCTGGCGATTTCCTGGAAGAAATCCTTGGGCGAGCTCTGGGTCTTGCGGGCCGCGTCGACGATCAGCTTCAGCGACTGCTGCAGGTCGTTGAGTTGCAGCTTGGTCAGCATCACGCACACCTGGAACGCCGGCAGCGCCGGGTTGGTCAGGTCGCGGTCGGCGGTCCAGGCGCTGACCAGTTGCGGCGCCTGGCTGGCGGATTTGCGCCCCAGGAAATCCATGTGCATCGCGTAGCCGACCGCGGCCGACTTGTCGGCCAGGCTCGGCGCGGAGCTGAGCAGTGGCACGCTTTGCGCCTTGTTGCTGCGCACCTGATGAACCAGGTCGGCGAACACCGAACCGATCTCGTCGACCCGCTCGCCGAACTTGCGCACGTCGGCGCCCGGCACCGGAATGTACAGGTCGCCGATCTGCGGATTGGCGTCGGCGGTCAGGGTACGGTACTGGCTCTGGGCGCCGGCATGGGTTTTCTTGCCCGCGTCGCTGAGCAGGTGCAAGGCGTAGATCTTGATCTGCTTGCCCAGCGCCGCCTGGCGCACTTCGGCCTCGTTCATTTGCGTGGCGGCAAATGGGTCGTTCTTGCGCAGGGCTCCGGCGTCGGTGACCAACAGGATCAAACGCCCACCGTAACCGGACCAGTCCATGCCTTCGACGGCTTCCATGACCCCGGCGAACGCATCTTCGTTAAACGAATGGCTCGACACCGTCGATGCCTTGACCTGCCGCGCCAGCTCCATGAAGCGCTGCGGGTCGCGGCCCTGCTCGAGGGTGATCAGGGTCTTGGCGACGTATTCCAGGCCCGGGGTTTTCTTGATGCTGCTGCGGAAACCCACCATGCCGAAGCTGACGCTGTCCAACTCGCCGCGCTCGGCGATGCGGGTTTGCAGTTCGTGGACCACGTCGCGCACCTGGTCGATGTAGGGCTGCATCGACACGGTGGTGTCCACCACCAGCACCACGGCGGTGCGGAACGCGTCGGCGTTGGCGGTGGTGATCGGCGTGTTGCCCGCCGCCTTGGGGGTGTTGCCAGGGTCGATGGACGCCACGTTCAGCAACTGCACCGGCTGGCCGTTTTCATCGAGGCTTTCGCGGGAATCGAAGATCGGCAACAGATAGAACTGGCTCTGCGGCACCGCGCTGGCGGCCGGTTCAAGGGCCAGCACTTGCTGGTCGTCCTGCGGGCTCTGCTGGGCCTTGAGCAACACGTTCTTGGCGGCCGATGGGTTAGCCAGGAGCTTTTCCACTTCCCCAGGCTGACGCAGGAACATCACTGGCGCACGGCCGGAACGTTCGGTGAATTTGAGCACCAGGCTTTGCTTCCAGTCGCTGACCTGGGCGGCAGGCAACCAGCCGTCGCTGCGCCCGTCGGTGGCCGCGCCGACCCGTACCCAGGCGCTGCCATCGAGGTCTTTGCGCTGATACACGTACAACACCGAAAACGCCGGCAGTGCCTTGCCCGGTGCGGCACCCGGCGCCTCGGCGAGTTTCGCCCCCGGCTTGCTGAGCACGCGCTGGAACAGGGTTTTCTTGCCGGCCATCAAGAGCGGACGCTGACCACCGTCGGCCTCGGTCGCCACAGGAGGCTGGGCCGGCGGGGCGGCGGGTGGCTTGACCGCCGGCACGTCCGGGGCCTGCGGCGGCGTCACTTCCGGTGGCTTGACCGAGGTGGCCGTGGCCACTGGCGTCTTCACTTCTTTGCCATCGTCACCGGCCAACCACCAATAACCCGCGCCACCCAACGCCAGCGCCACGGCGACCGCAACGGCGGCCAGGGCGAACACCGGCCCTTTGCGTTGCTCCGACACCGAGGATTGAACCGTCGGTTTTATCGGCGGAGGAACGGGCTTGGACTGCGGCTTGGACTGTGGCGGCGGTGGTGAATAAGCCGGGCCGCTGGGAATGTCGATGGACATGGGCGTCAGGCCCGCCAAGTCATCCACCGCAGGCGACGTGGTCGGCAGTTGCAACGACAACGGCCGGATCAGCGTCGCTTCCGACTCCTCAGGCAGGTTATCCAGCGCCCGCAGCAACGCCGCCGCGTCCGGGAAACGCTCCGCCGGGTCCTTCGCCAACAGTTTGCGCAACACGTCCTGGTAACGGCCGTGGTGCACCGGCAACTCCGGCAACGGTTCGGTCAGGTGCGCCAGGGCCGTGGACAGGGCGTCGTTGCCGGTATACGGCAGTTTGCCGACGAGGATTTCGTAAAGCACCACGCCCAGGGCGTACAGGTCGGCGCGACCGTCGATGTCTTGCCCACGGGCCTGTTCCGGGCTCATGTAGCTGGGGGTGCCGACGGCAAAGCCGGCCTGGGTGAACTGGGTGCGGTCGTCCAGGGACTTGGCGATGCCGAAGTCCGAGAGCACCGCCGTGCCGTCGGCGCGGAACAGGATGTTGGCCGGCTTGACGTCGCGGTGGACCAGGCCCAAGCCGTGGGCATACCCCAGGGCCGAGGCGATCTGGCGGATGTAGGTCAGGCCCTGCTCCGGCGTCAGGCCCGCGGCGATGCGTTCCTTGAGCGTGCCGTTGGGCAGGTACTCCATCGCCATGTAATACAGCTCACCGACGTTGCCGATGTCATGGATGGTGACGGTGTGCGGGTGCGACAGGCGCGCCAGGGTCTTGCCTTCGCGCAAAAAACGCTCGCAGAACGTCGGGTCGGCGGCCAGGGCTGCCGCCATCACTTTCAACGCCACCTTGCGCTCCAGCGAACGCTGGGTCGCCAGGTACACGCTGGCCATCGCGCCTTCGCCGATCGGCCCTTCGATGTCGTAGCCGGGGATGACAATGTTCAGGGTCAAGCTCATGACGCCACCTTCACGACCACCACGGTGATGTTGTCCGGCGCGCCACGCATCAGGCCCAGGGACACCAGGCTGCTGGCGATTTCGCCCGGCTCGTCGTGGCTCAGTACTTCGCGGATCTCCTCATCCTCGACGGTCTTGGTCAGCCCGTCGCTGCACAACAGGTAGCTGTCGCCAGGCACCAGCAGCAGTTCGGTCAGCGCCAGGTTCAGTTGCGCCTCGACGCCAATGGCCCGGGTGACGATGTTGGCCCGCGGGTGCACCCGCGCCTCGGCTTCGCTGAGCAGGCCACTGTCCTGCAGATCCTGGACGTAGCTGTGGTCCCGGGAGATGCCTTCGAGCACGCCGTCGCGCAGGCGATACAGGCGGCTGTCACCGGCCCACAGGCACATGCCCCGCAGGTCGCGGACGGCCAGGACCACCACGGTGCTGCCCATCATGGTCACGCCACGGTTGGCGGTTTCTTCCCGCACGGCGGCGTTGACCCGTAGCAGGTCGCTTTGCAGCGCCGCGACGTACTCATCCAGCGAACGCCCCACGGCGATGCCGCGCAGGCTGTCGACGATCAGGCTGCTGACGTAGTCGCCCGCCGCATGCCCGCCCATGCCGTCGGCCACCACCCAGAGGCCGTTTTCCGGCAGGTCCAGGCAGGCGTCTTCGTTGACCTGGCGGACCATCCCGACATGACTCTTGCTTGCAGACTTGATTGCTTTTCCGGCACTTGGACGCATCTACACAACACCTTCTTGGCCGAGCAAAAATTGCGCAAAATCAGCGGCTGCCGGCATTCCCTGGCAGCGCATCAAACCCGGGGCAATGCGCTCCGATCCCTGGCCCCACCACAGGCTCACGCCTTCACAGGCCGACTCGGCCAGGGCGCTCATGCGCCGCTGCGGGTCGGTGGCATCGAAACGATGCAGGCTGGCGAAACGGCTGCTCGGCGTGCGCGGCAGGTGCATCGGGCTACCGAGGGTTTCCAGCTGTTCGTTGAACGCCTCGAAACTGGCCTCCACGCTCAACGTGCTCAGCAACAGGTTTTCGACCCGCTCAAACCACTCGTCGGCACCGCCCACCACGGACGCCGGGTCCGCATCGGGCTCCAGCAGCACCGCGACGGTCAGCGGGAAATAACGGCCGACCCGGTCGATGCTCGGCATCACCACCCCGACGGCGGCGTCCGGGCCACACACACCCGGCGCGAGCATGAAGCGCCACAGCGGGCTGACCAGGTAAGCATCCAGCCAGCGCTCGCCGAGGCTGCTCTGGCTGGCGAGCAAACCCGCCGCCAACCACGAATCCCACGGCCCGATAAACCCCTGGGGCAAGCCACGGCTGACGAAATCGCCGCGGCTGGCCAACTTTCCATAGAAACCCGGCGTACTCATAGCCGCTCCGGCAGGCTGAAGCCGCTGAGCACTCGGCTCTTGAACGGGTTGAAGGCGCTGTTGGCCCGCAACTCGTAAGAGGCGCTGGCACCATCGACCCGCAACCGCAGGTTGAAGCGATCCGGCGAGTTGCCGGCGGTCAGGTCCGATTGCTCCAGCAAGCGGAACCAGGCCCACGGCCCGTCCAGGGTGATGCCGGAACGACCGCTGGACGACGGCGGCATGATGGAGATCCGCACCACGCCGATGCTGCCCGGGTTCGGCCACTGCATGGCGGTCGGGCGGCTCGGGCCGTGGTCGTAGCTCAACTGCTGGCCGTCGAGGTCGAGCAGGAACTGGGTGATGGTCGAGTCCATCGCCACCGGCTTGAGTTCGAAGCGCACCATCGGCTGGGTGCCGCCGGAGCGGAAGAACGCATCGCGGATGGTGGCCGCGCGCTGGAAGGTCTGCAGCACACCGGGGGCGATGCCGAGCTTCTGCGCCGCGCCCGGCTGCCAGCGCCAGGTCGGCGTCGAGGTGTCGACGTAGGGTTGCAGGTACTTGCGGAAGTAGTTGTCCATCACCCCGCCGACGCCGAAGAACTGGCCGAAATCGTCCAGGGTCGCGTCCCGCGCACTGCCCGGCGACATCGGATAGCGCCCGGCCAGGGACTGGCGATAGATGTTCACCACTTCGCTGGTCCAGGCGGCGTTCAGTTGGTTGCGCACCCCGCCCATCATGCTGTTGGTGGTGGAGTTGACCACCGACTTGACCAGGCCCTGCACCAGCGGCGGCTGGCGTTCGGCGTTGAGGCTGACGCGGGTGGCGGCGGCCGTGGCCTGGTTCTTGGCTTCGCCGAGCAAGGCGTCGCCGCTGGCCCCGACCATGGCGCTGACCTGCACGTACAGAGCGTTCATGTCGGCCAACAGACCGTCGATGGCCGCCGGCTCGCCTTCGCTTTTGCTGACGATGCTGTTGAGCTCGGCGAAGTGCGCGGTGATCGGGTCATCGCTCGCCGCCGGCGCGTTTGGCGTCGCCTGCTCCTGGCCGAGCAAGCTGCCCAAACGCTCCTTGAGCTTGTCCACGCCGCCTTCCACCGGCGCACCTTGGGCGGCCAGCAGGCGTTCATCCTGTTGCAGGTCGGTTTCCTTCGCCACCGCCACCAGCAGTTTTTTCAGCGGCGAGGTCGGGCCGGAAATCACCCGCAGCACATCGGCCGCCTGGGCCACGCTGGTGATCGGCACGAAGTCGATGTCGGCGAGCAAGGCGTCCCATTGGCGCAGGTAGTCCTGGAAGTACAAGCGACGCACATCGGCGGCCAGGCTGGCGACGTTCTGCTGATCGGCTTGTTCAAAGCCCAGCACCCACTGCTCTTCGGCCAGGGTGCCGGTCTGGCTCAGGCTGGTGAGCAAGAAGCCCTGGCGGTAGCCCTTGACGGTGAAGAACCCGCTCAGCGGCTCGCCCAACGGCTTGCCGCTCTTGCGGCTGAACACCAGCGCCGCGTCACGCCCAGCGGCTTCGTTGATGCGGAAGTCCGGGATGCCTTCGGGCAGTTTCTGGCGCTTGATCCGGTCATAGACCCGCTGGGCCACCGGCAATTGCTGCAACTGGCGCCGCAGGTCTTCGACCAGGCGCTGGTCCAGGCGCGCGAGGGGCGGACGCCGCTCGAACAACGCCTGCAAATGCGCGGTCAGGGCCTGGCGCTGCTCGGCCGGCAAGTCCCGCGGCAGGCTGCGGTCCCAATCCAGGGCGATCCAGGCCTTGATGAAGTCGGCATCGTAATGCTCGGTGTCAGCGAGCATCAGGTAGGCCTTCAAGCCCTCGTAGAGGAAATCCGAATTGCCGCCGCTGTGCAGTTGCTCTTCGATGCGCGTCAGCAGGCGTGGCGCGAACACCGCGATCAGCAGCTTGCGGTAGACGCTGCCGGACTCGGCTTCGAGCATGTCGCCCTGGTACAGGCCCAGGCCTTCGGCCCAGCTCGGGGCGTCGTCGGCCAGGTGTTTCACGGCGTTGAGCAATGGCAACACCGCGAGCACATCCCGTTGCGCCGGGCTGAGGTTCTGCACGGTCTGGCCCAAGGGCGCGACCTTCTGATCAACCTGGGCGATGTAGGCCTGGTTGGCACGGTAGCTGACCCACCACAACGTGCTGACCACCAGCACCAGCACCACCGTGGAGGCCAGAACGCCGCGGGCGATCCACTTGCGCCGACGCTCGACTTTCGGGTCGACGCCCACCAGCCCGCGCTCGGCGAAGGCCACGGCGGTGAAGAGTTTTTCGATGAAGTAGCTGCGCCCGGTGCCGGTCTGGCGCGCCAGGTGCTGACGGTCCAGGTTCATGCTCTGGGCCATGGAACCGATCAGGCGGTCGATCGGGCTGCCTTCCTGGGTGCCGCTGGTGAAATACACACCGCGCAGTAACACGCGCTCTTCGAAGGCATTGGGTTTGAACACCCCTTCGAGGAAGCTTTGCAGGCAATCCTTCAGGGCGCCGAACTGCTGCGGGAAGCCGTAGATCAGGTCGCGCCGCGCCGGGTCGCGCTCTTGTTGCAGGCGCTCCACCAGACGGTCGTTGAGGCGTTGCTCAAGGCCGGTGAATTCGCTTTGCAGGTGCGCCAGCGGGCTGTCGTTGCTCTTGCCATCGTCCAGGGCGAAGGTCATGCCCCAGACCTGGGCGCGCTCTTCCTTGCTCAGGGTATCGAAATACTCCATGAACCCGGGCACCAGGTCGAGCTTGGTCAGCATCAGGTAGATCGGGAAGCGCACGCCCAGCTGGGTGTACAGCTCCTGGATCCGCAAGCGAATCGCCGCGGCATGGGCGGCGCGCTCGGCGTCGCTGCCCAGCAGCAGGTCGGACAGGCTGATGGCGATGAATGCACCGTCGATCGGGCGTCGGGCCCGTTGCTTTTTCAACAGCCCCAGGAAACCCAGCCAGGCAGCCTTGTCGATGGTCGCGTCGCTGTCCTGGGTGGTGTAGCGCCCGGCGGTGTCGAGCAGGACGGCCTGGTCGGTGAACCACCAGTCGCAATTGCGCGTACCGCCGACACCGCGCACGGCACCGGCGCCCAGTTGCGCGGCCAGTGGGAAATGCAGCCCGGAGTTGACCAGCGCGGTGGTCTTGCCTGAACCCGGCGGGCCGATGATCACGTACCACGGCAGCTCGTAGAGGTTGCGACGCTCGTCACCGCCCAGCTTGGCTTTCTTGAGCAGGGCCAAGGCTTCGTCCATGCGCTGGCGCAGGGTTTCGAGCTCCTCGGCGGTGGCGATGCTGGTGGGGTCGGGCGGGGTTTGCGCGGCCAGGCTGCGCATCACTTCGGCGGCCTGACGGCGCGCCTGGATGATGCGGAACACCCGGTAGGCGATCCACACCGCGAACACCAGGATGATCAAGGCCCAGCGGCGGCCTTCAGGCACCAGCCAATCGAGCAGCGGGCCGACGAACCAGATGATCAGGCTCAGGGCGATGAGCCCCAGCAATGGAATGACCCAGCGGGTCATAAAACTGAAAAACGCCTTCACTCGACCCCCTCCGCCAATACTGTGATTTCAACCCGACGATTGCGCGCACGCCCCTCTGGGGTGGCGTTGGACGCCAACGGCTCGGTGTCGCTGCGGCCTTCGGCGCTGAAGCGCTCGGGCTGGCCGGTCTTGGCCGAAAGTATTTGCAGCACCGATTGGGCCCGCGCTTCGGACAACGCCCAGTTGGACGGGAACCGGAGGGTGGCGATCGGTCGATTGTCGCTGTGGCCGGTGACCAGGACCTGGCCCTTGACCTTGCGCACCGCATCGGCGATGCGCAGCATCAGCGGCTGGAAATCGTCCTTGATGCTGGCGCTGCCCGAGGCGAACAGTTCATCGCCGCGGATGGTCACCACCGAGCGGTCGACGGCGTCTTCCACGGCAATCCGGTTGGCCCGGATTTCATCGGCCAGAAAGCCTGCCAGGCGTGGGCGCTCGACCACTTTCGGCTGCACCACGGGGCGGTCGATGGTCTGCACCGGGATTTCGCCCAGGAAGTGGATGTTCTTGAACACCGGCTCGGCATCGGAGGCCAGTTTCATGCGCAGGCCGAACAACAGCGCCAGAAGCAAGGCCGCGCCAATGGCCACGGCGATCCACGGCGGCATGAACTGCGCCAGTCGGTCACGGGCCACGGTGACACCGCGCCAGTGCGGCGACAGCTCGCGCTCGTAGTCGCCCCGGGCGCTGCGGATCACCGCACTGGTGCGCTCGCGCAACGCTTCCAGTTGGCTGCGACCGTCGTTCATCACCCGGTAGCGCCCCTCGAAACCCAGGCACATGCACAGGTACAACAGCTCCAGCAGGTACAGGCGCTCGCGGGGGCTTTGCAGGCAATGCTCCAGCAACTGGAACACCTTCTCGCCGCCCCAGGCTTCGTTGTGCACGGTGATCAACAGGCTTTGCTTGCCCCAGTCACTGGTGCCGCCCCACGGCGTGCTCAATACCGCTTCGTCCAGCGCGGTGCACAAGGCGTAGCGGGCCAGCAACACATCGTTGCGCACCACACCGGCGGCCTCGGCGCGCTCTTCGAACTGGCGCAGGTAGGCCAGCAGTTGTGCGCGCAAACTGGCTGGCGCCGGGTGGGCGATGGTGTTGCGCAGGCGCGTCAGCAGGGCCAACAGTGGGCCGGCGGCGCTTTCCAACGGGTTGAGGCCCTCGGCCTTGCCGGTCAGGACCGGCGCGGCCGGCATCGCCAACGGCGCCGGCTGTGGACGACCCGGGTCCGGACGGCCAGGGTCCGGGCGGAATGGATCGGCGCCACGGCCACCGGGCGTCGGCATGAATTGGGTACGATCGTCATTGCTCATCGCGGTTTATCCTCGGATCGCCCAGAAAGCCAGGTTCAGCCCCGGGAACTGGCCGGCGATGTGGAACGCAAAACCGCCGGAGTTGCTCAACTGCTGCCAGTGGTCGCTGCCCCGGTCGAGTTCGTAGTAGGTGGAACCGGCGTGGTACGGCAGTTGCCGTGGCGCCACCGGCAACGGCAGCAGGCCGATGCCCGGCAGTTGCAGGTTGACCAGGTCGCGGATGTGCTCCACCGAGCCGACCTTGCTTTGCTGGCCGAAGCGGCTGCGCAGGGTTTCGGCCGGCACATCGGCACGCACCACCAGGATGAAGCTGGCGCTGTCGAGCAGGGTCTTGTCGGCCAGCATCGCCACGTGGATGCCGTAGGCTTTCTCGACAATCGGAATCGGCGTCGCCTTGCTGTCGATCAGCATCGACAGGGCTTCGCGCAAGGCCTGCATCACCGGCGCGTAGCTGAGGGCCAGGTCATCGTGCTGGTACGGCGGGTATTGCTGCGGTCGTCGTCCGGACGCGGTGAACGTGGAGAACTCCCCGGCCAGGCTCACCAGTTCGCTGTAGAAGCGCTCGGGGTGCAGCGGGCTCAACTGGCTCAGGTGCTGGATCAACGGCTGGGCACGGTTGACCAGTTGCAGCAGCATGAAGTCGGCAATCTCCGAGGCGCCACCGGCACCGGACGCCACCACCCGCCCGGCCAAGGCTTCGCCGCGTTGATGCAGCAGGCCCAGCAGTTCGCTGCGAAACGCCGCCAGCGGTTTGGAGGCGATGACATCCAGCAGTGGCGGGATGTAGGTGTCGTCGAGTACCAAGGCACGGTCGGCACGTTTTTCCTTGATGCGCACCACACCGATGGCGGCGTAGTCGCCGATGCCATCCTGTTCGGTCAACAACCGCAGGGCCCGGGAGCCAAGGGCCACCGGCGCGCGGTTTTCGAACGGCGCGTTGTCGTCGCGCACTTCGCACACCTGGCTCACATAACGCGCGGCGCCGAGGTCTTCGCCTTCGTCCACGGTGTCACGGGCGCCGGCGCGCTTGAGCGGCAAAGCCAGGTACACCAGGCCGTCGCGCAGGTTGTCATCGACGTTCAGCGGTGTGGGCGCCAGGTCATCCTGGGGAATGTCGAAGGGCGTGCCGTCCGGCAACAGGCCCCGCGCCGAGATGATCGCCAGCTTGCCCTGGGCCAGCAGGCCCTGGTCGATCAGCAATTCGGAAAAACCCCAGGCGCCGGCCGACAATGGACGGCTGCGTGCGTCGATGAGGTTTTCCAGGTAACGGTCATGCTGTTGGAAGTGCTGCGTTCCAATGAACATGCCTTCCGACCAGACCACGCGATTGTTCCAGGACATGGGGGCTCCGATTGCTTATTGGGCAGGGCTGGATGGGGGAACGACGACGGCACTGCGCACGGCGCGCACATCGAGGCTGATCTGGTATTCGGTGTATTCGCGCGCCGGGACATTCATCACCGTGCGCCACAACGACTGGTCCAGTTCGCGATAGCCCACCAGTATTCCGATGTGCCGCGTGGCCGGGTCGAGGTCGCGCTGCAGGCTCAGTTGCTGGCCGGGCTGGATCAGCACCTCGTCCTGGTCGATCAGGTCGGCGCCCAGCGTGGCCTGGGCCCGTTCGGCCAGGGCGAAATAATCGGAACGGCCAAAGGTCGCGGCATTTTTCAGTTCGAAAATGCGCACCCGGACCGGGGCCGGCTGGCCGGTGGCGCCGGGGTTGAGGCCGGCAATGGCATGGAAATGCAATTCGATGGCGGCGGTGTCGGCCTCAGCTTCTTCGGACTGGGGGTTGGCCGCATCCTTGGCGCACGCCGTCAGCAGAAGCGCGGTGGCGACTGCGAGTAAAAACCTGGGAATCATCCTGCGTCCTCAATGACGTTTGAGCTATCCGTTGTTGGCCGATCAATATTGTTATAGGACAGCGCCGCTCAACGGCGTCGCTGTCGTGTGCTGTGTTCTTCGTAGGCGCGACTGAACTCGCGACCGAACAGGTCCTGGAAATCCTCCTGGGCTTCCCGGGAAATGTTGCTGTAGAGCTCGGTGAACTGCTGCCAGTACTGGGCCTGCCGCGAGCCGCTGAAAATCCCCGAAAGCCCGCCGGGCTTGGCCATGCGCTCTTCCAGTTGCGCCGGCTCGAAACGCCCCAGCAAATGCTTGATGGCCGCTTCCACACCGGCCATTACCGCCAGTTGGTGGGCCCGCAAGTCGTCGAAACTGTCACGCACCGCCGCGTCCGGGGCCATGAACGCCTGGTTGCCGTGGCGCAACAGCAACAGCAAGGCTTCATCGACATTGGGGGCGAACTTCAGCGGGTTGTTTTCCACAGGCTGGATCATCGTCTGCTGAATGCGGAACTCACCCTTGAGGCTGCTGCGGGCGCGCAAGACATCGATCAGGCCTTCGACCATCAACCGATAACTGCGCCCGATGCTTTCCATCTGTGCTTCGGCATTGGCCTTGTCCAAGCGCAACTGATCCAGCCCGGCACCGCGCAGGAAGGCTTGCAGCAAGTCGGGTTGGGCAGCCTCGGCCGGGGCAACTGGAGCAACTGGAGCAACTGGAGCAACTGGAGCAACTGGAGGTGCGACCGGGGTCTCGACGCGGGTCACCGGCGCTTCACGCACGGGCGGCGGCGGTGCACTGATTTCAGCAAAGATGTCGACGAGCGGAGGCTGCGGAACAGGGGTCGCGACCGGCTCAACCACCGGCGGCACCGGCTGCGGGGCCACGGGCAGCGGGGCAACCGCCACCGGTGCCGGCTTGTCGCTGAACGGGTCCCAGTCGTCCGGAATCACCGAGGCAGCCGGCGGTACAACCGGCTCGACCACGGGTGGCGGGCTCGGCCGGGCAATTGGTGTCGGCGGGCGGAAATTGTGCTGCTCGGCCGGGACATGGTCAGGCTGGGTGGCCGGCGGGACACTGCTCGGGGCCAAGAAGTCGAACAGGTCCGGCAGGGTGTCCATGGCCGACACGCCCTGGAAATGCGCAGGCGAGGCCACCTGGACCGGCGACGGCGTATGCGCCGCGGCGCTCTGCTGCCCCATCAAGGCCTCGAAACTGCTGGGCGATTCGGCGAACGGATTACTGTCGGTGACCGGCAGGTTGAAATCGACGCGGGCCTGGATTTCATAGTCACCAATGCGGATCACCTCGCCGTCTTGCAGGGGCTCGCTATTGCCCTTGCGCAAGCGAACGCCGGCCTTGACCAATTCCACACCATTAGTGCTGTTATCGGTCAAATAATAACGCCCATCTTTGTATTGGATAACGCAATGTTTACCGGAAACCAGGCGCTCCGGGTCCGGTAATACCCAGTCATTATCGGAATTACGGCCAATTGCCATCACCCCCTGGTCCATGGACTTTTCAGAACACTGGCCTGGGGTAATTTTGTGATAACTAGTGATAGTCAAACACAGCGGCATCTTGCCTCCTTGCTGAATACTTCGCGCGCGGGCGGGAGTGAGGGTTCAGACCCTGACGACCCGCCGGCAACCTGCCAACAACCGTAAAAAACGGCTTTTTGCCAGCATGATTGCTGATCATAACCGGCTTGCGTGACAAAAATCCCACGTCAGTTGCCGCTTCGACCGGCAGGTCGGGCAGGCTGTTAAGCGCATCACAACTGTTACATAGGGCATACACAGGCGAAATAGCTTACCTTGACAAGCGATAAGTACTACACCAAAAATGCACAACTTCTTGAATATACATGATGGCACTTTAAGATCATCACGAATCTAAAGGGCCATTACCGTCAAGGAACATGTGAAGTTTCATCCGAAACTTGCGTGTGAACTGCCCGACTTCTATCAAGCGGGTGATAGGGAGATCGATCCAAGTGGATGTGCCTTTGCTGCTCGCCGCCGTTTCCGCGACTTCGCCGTGTGGTGAAGATTTGGAATATGACGCGGATTTCCTGCGCCTGGAACGTGACTCCCGGGGCCAACCCGAGCGCAGCATGGGTGATTCGATCCTGCCTGCCGAACCCCCTGAATGGCGCAGCATCCAGCAGCAGAGCCTGGACTTGCTGCAGCGCAGCAAAGACCTGCGCATTACCCATTTTCTGATGCAAAGCTCCCTGGCCCTCGAAGGTCTGCCGGGCATGGCCCGTGTGCTGACGCTGATCAGCGAACTGCTCAAGCAATACTGGGCCGAACTGCATCCGCGCCTGGACGCCGATGACGATAACGACCCCACCGTGCGCATCAATGCCCTCGCCGGCCTGACGTCCGATGTCACCATTCGCCTGCTGCGCGAAAGCATCCTGACCCGTTCGCGGACCTTCGGTGCCGTCAGCCTGCGCGCCGCCGCCAACGCCAGTGGCCTGCAAAGTTTCCCGGATGAAAACCTCGGTGCCGAACAGCTCGCCGGGGCCCTGCTCGACAGCGACCCCGAGCAGCTGGAAATCACCCGCGCCGCCCTGCTCGAAGCCCGCAGCGCCGCCGAAGCCATCGAGCAGCAGGTCAGCGACCAGGTCGGTTCCGCCCAAGGCGTGGACCTCGGCCCGTTGAAGCAACCTTTGAAGATGGCCCTGCAGATTCTCGGCCAGTTCGCCCCGCAGAGTGGCGACGACGCCCAGGCCGATTCCGTCGGCGACCACAGCGCAGCGCCCGCTGAGCATGTACATGTAAATGTCACAAGCTCACCGCGTAATACCAACACCGTCAGCGGCGACATCAACAACCGCGACGATGTGCTGCGCAGCCTGGACCGGATTCTCGCTTACTACACCCGTCATGAGCCCTCCAGCCCGCTGCCGGTGCTGTTGAACCGGGCCAAGAATCTGGTGCACGCCGATTTCGCGGCCATTGTGCGCAACCTGATTCCCGACGGCATGAGTCAATTTGAAAACCTGCGCGGCCCAGACAGCGAATAAAAAGCGAGCGGATCACGCAGTCACGTCACCGGCACCCCCGATGACGCCAACACCGTCGCTCAAGCGACCAGGAGCAGCAACGTGGCGAAGCAAAGTTCTCAGAAATTCATCGCGCGCAACCGCGCGCCTCGAGTGCAGATCGAGTACGACGTCGAGCTCTACGGCGCCGAGAAAAAGGTCCAGTTGCCCTTCGTCATGGGCGTCATGGCCGACCTCGCCGGCAAGCCCGCCGAGCCTCTGGCAGCGGTGGCCGATCGCAAGTTCCTCGAAATCGACGTCGACAACTTCGACTCGCGCCTCAAGGCCATGCAGCCGCGCGTGGCGTTCCATGTGCCTAACGAACTGACCGGCGAAGGCAACCTGAGCCTGGACCTGACGTTCGAAAGCATGGACGACTTCAGCCCGGCGGCCGTGGCCCGCAAGGTCGACTCGCTGAACAAGCTGCTCGAAGCGCGCACCCAGTTGGCCAACCTGCTGACCTACATGGACGGCAAGACCGGCGCCGAAGAAATCATCATGAAGGCGATCAAGGACCCAGCGCTGTTGCAGGCCCTGGCGAGCGCGCCGAAGCCAGCACAGGACCAATGATCATGACTGACAATACAGCCCGCGAAGGCGCACAGAACCTCGGCGCGACAGAAGAAACCAGCGAGTTCGCGTCCCTGCTGCTGCAAGAATTCAAACCCAAGACCGAGCGCGCCCGCGAAGCCGTCGAGACCGCCGTGCGTACCCTGGCCGAACAGGCCCTGGCGCAGACCGACCTGGTGTCCAACGACGCCATCAAGTCGATCGAATCGATCATCGCCGCCATCGACGCCAAGCTCACCGCCCAGGTCAACCAGGTCATCCACCACCCCGACTTCCAGCAACTGGAAAGCGCCTGGCGTGGCCTGCACTACCTGGTCAACAACACCGAGACCGATGAGCAGCTCAAGATCCGCGTGCTCAACATCTCCAAGACCGACCTGCACAAGACCCTGAAGAAATTCAAGGGCACCGCGTGGGACCAGAGCCCGCTCTTCAAGAAGATGTACGAAGAAGAATACGGCCAGTTCGGCGGCGAGCCTTACGGCTGCCTGGTGGGCGACTACTACTTCGACCAGTCGCCACCGGATGTCGAGCTGCTGGGCGAGCTGTCGAAAGTCTGCGCGGCCATGCACTCCCCGTTCATCGCTGCGGCATCGCCGACCGTGATGGGCATGGGCTCGTGGCAGGAACTGTCGAACCCGCGCGACCTGACCAAGATCTTCACTACCCCGGAATACGCCGGCTGGCGCTCGCTGCGTGAATCGGAAGACTCGCGCTACATCGGCCTGACCATGCCGCGGTTCCTGGCGCGCCTGCCTTATGGCGCCAAGACCGACCCGGTGGAAGCCTTCGCCTTCGAAGAAAACACCGACGGCGCCGACAGCTCCAAGTACACCTGGGCCAACGCCGCCTACGCGATGGCGGTGAACATCAACCGTTCGTTCAAACACTTCGGCTGGTGCTCGCGCATCCGTGGCGTTGAATCGGGCGGCGAAGTGGAAAACCTGCCAGCCCACACGTTCCCGACCGACGACGGTGGCGTGGACATGAAGTGCCCGACCGAAATCGCCATCTCGGACCGCCGTGAAGCGGAACTGGCGAAGAACGGTTTCATGCCGCTGCTGCACAAGAAAAACACCGACTTCGCCGCGTTCATCGGCGCCCAGTCGTTGCAGAAACCGGCCGAATACGACGACCCGGACGCCACTGCCAACGCCAACCTGGCCGCGCGCCTGCCGTACCTGTTCGCCACCTGCCGGTTCGCCCATTACCTGAAGTGCATCGTGCGCGACAAGATCGGTTCCTTCAAAGAGAAGGACGAGATGCAGCGCTGGTTGCAGGACTGGATCCTCAACTACGTCGACGGTGACCCGGCGCACTCCACCGAGACCACCAAGGCCCAGCATCCGTTGGCTGCCGCCGAAGTGATCGTCGAAGAAGTCGAAGGCAACCCGGGGTACTACAACTCCAAGTTCTACCTGCGCCCGCACTACCAGCTCGAAGGGCTGACCGTGTCGCTGCGCCTGGTATCGAAACTGCCGTCGGCCAAGGGCGCATAACACCGACCTTGATGTGATCGTTCCCACGCTCTGCGTGGGAATGCCGCCCGGGACGCTCTGCGTCCCAGTGACGCGGAGCGTCACCCGATGCGTTACCACGCAGAGCGTGGGAACGATCAACAAAACACAATGTGGTTAGAAACCACACAGGGAGAAAACATGGCTGTTGATATTTTCATCAAGATCGGCGACATCAAGGGCGAGTCCATGGACAAGGCCCACAAGGACGAGATCGACGTCCTGAACTGGAGCTGGGGCATGTCCCAGTCCGGCAACATGCACGTGGGCAGCGGCGGTGGTGCGGGCAAGGTCAACGTCCAGGACCTGTCGCTGACCAAGTTCGTCGACAAGGCTTCGCCGAACCTGATGATGCACTGCGCCAGCGGCAAGCACATCGACAAGGTCAAGCTGACCGTGCGCAAGGCCGGCGGTGAAAGCCAGGTCGAGTACATGATCATCAACCTGGAAGAAGTGCTGGTCACTTCCCTGAGCACCGGCGGCTCGGGCGGCGATGATCGCCTGACTGAAAACGTCACCCTGAACTTCGCCAAGGTGCTGGTGGACTACCAGCCACAGAAAGCCGACGGCACCAAGGAAGGCGGTCCGGTCAAGTTCGGCTGGAACATCCGTCAGAACGTCAAGGTGTAATCGAAAATACCCCCGGTGCCACGCGCCGGGGGTGTTTGGTGCTTGCTCGAATCCAATTCTTTCCCACGTGGTATCTGAGTCATGGCCAAGCCTTCGTTTATCAATTTGTGGAAAGCGTATTCCGATCTGCTGGTGACCTACCCCGACGCGAAACCCTGTGATGGTCCGTGGGCCAACCAGTGCGCGATTCGCATGAGTATCACACTCAATACCGAGTTGACCATCAAGGTCAACAAGTCCACCTACACCGAACCCAAGTGTGCCCATGGCCATGCGCGGGGTGCTGAATCACTGGCAAACTGGTTGTGGAAGCATCATCTAGGTCGTCCGACGATTCTCGGAGGCGGCGCAGAAGAGCGTCGCAAGCTGATGGACAAAAGAGGCCTAATCTTCTTCAAGGACTGTTTCCAGCAACTGGGGGAATCTTTAGACGGTCGCACCGGTGACCATATCGATCTATGGAACCGCGGCTTTACCGCCAGCCGGTATGACGATCCGTCCTATCGATCCAGGGCGATCTGGTTCTGGGAGCTTTTATGAACAAGGCTCGTTGCGCTGTATTGATTGGCGGCCTGTTTTCGAGCCTGACAGCCTGTGCCGGGCAGCAAGCGTCATCGGCGACTTCAACCGCAGCGGTGAATCAAGTCGTCGTGATGGGCGGGCAACAGTTGACGCTGGTCGATGACCAACAACGCTGCGCGCTACGCAAACCAGACCAGACGCTAATGCCACTCGACCTGCCATGGCCCTGCCAGTTCACGGTAGACAGACAAGGCAAGTCGCATGTCGAGACCTTTGGCAAGGTGCCTATTGTCATTGTTCTTCATTTCTCGACCGCGGCTCAGAACAGTCCGCAATGTCACTCCGAGTACCGCGCCATACGCCTGATCAATGGCCAACTCGAACCCTCGATAATCGCTCGCCACGCCAGCTGCATGGGTGGCACAGGTGACCAGAAGAATTACACGGGCCTTTTCACTTGGTAACCGAAATCGCCACCCGCGATCGCCTCCAACCCTCCCTATTGGACCGGTTGACCGACGACGATCCGACCAACCCCAAGGAAAGCGCCGACAAACGCGTGCTGTCCCTGACCCAATTGAAAGCCTCGGTGCTGCGTGACCTGGCGTGGCTGCTCAACACCACGTCATTGCTCGACGCCGATGCCACGTTGCATACCCCGGCGGGCACGTCGGTGGTGAATTTCGGCCTGCCGGCGCTGGCCGGCAACAGCGCGTCGAACGTCGATGTCTCGGCCCTGGAAACCTTGATCCACCAGGCGATTGCCACCTTCGAACCGCGCATCCTGCGCCACACCCTGCGGGTGCGGGCCCGGGCGACGGCCGAGATGAACCACAACGCCTTGAGTTTCGAAATCGAAGGCGACCTCTGGGCCCAGCCGGTGCCCCTGCGCCTGATGCTGCAGACCGATCTGGACCTGGAAACCGGCCATGTGCGCGTGGTCAACGCCGACCAGCGGAGACGCTCATGAACCCGCGCCTGCTGGAACTGTACAACCAGGAACTGCACCACGTGCGCGAAAGCGCGGCGGAGTTCGCCAAGGAATACCCGAAGATCGCCAGTCGGCTGACGTTGTCCGGCATGGACTGCGCCGACCCGTATGTCGAGCGCCTGCTGGAAGGCTTCGCCTACCTGACGGCGCGGGTGCAGCTCAAGCTCGACGCCGAGTACCCGACCTTCACCCACAACCTGCTGGAAATCGCCTACCCCCATTACCTGGCGCCGACACCGTCGATGACCGTGGTGCAGATGCAGGCCGACCCGGACGAAGGCTCGCTGAGCAGTGGTTTCCCGCTGCCCCGCGATACCGTCCTGCGCGCCGCCCTGGGTCGCGAAACCCAGACCTGCTGCGAGTACCGCACCGCCCACGCGGTGACGTTGTGGCCGTTGCAGGTCAGCCAGGCTGAATACTTCGGCAACCCTTCCGTGGTGCTCGGGCGCCTGGCCGCCAGCGAGCCCAAGGCCAAGGCCGGGCTGCGCATCACGCTGCGTACCGGCGCCGAGCTGCCGTTCAACAGCCTGGCCCTGGACAACCTGCCACTGTACTTGAGCGGCGCCGACGAACAGCCCTTCCGCCTCTACGAACAACTGCTGGGCAATGCCTGCGCGGTGTTCGCCCGCAAGCCCGGGGGCGACTGGGTGGAGCGTCTGCCCCAGGATGCGTTGCGCTCGCGCGGTTTCGACGATGCCGACGCCGCGCTGCCGGTGGTGTCCCGGGCCTTCCAGGGCTATCGCCTGTTGCAGGAATACTTCGCCCTGCCCCACCGTTTCCTGTTTGTCGACTTCACCCAGTTGAGCCGCGCGGTCAAACGCTGCGACGGCCAGGAACTGGAGTTGATCGTGCTGTTCGACCGTCACGATCCAAGCCTGGAAGGCAGCGTCGGCGCTTCGCAGTTCCTGCCGTTCTGCACCCCGGCCATCAACCTGTTCCCCAAGCGCCTGGACCGCATTCACTTGTCGGAGCGGGTCAACGAACACCACGTGATCGCCGACCGCACCCGGCCGATGGATTTCGAAGTACATTCGCTCAGCGGCCTCACCGGCCACGGCACCGGGCCGGAGCAGCCGTTCTTGCCGTTCTACGCCGTGCGCGATCCGTCCCGCTATGGCCGCGACCAGGCCTACTACACCGTGCGCCGCGAACCGCGCGTGCTGTCCAGCGACCAGCGACGCAACGGCCCGCGCTCGACCTACATCGGCAGCGAAACCTTCGTCAGCCTGGTGGACAGCCAGCAAGCGCCCTACCGCCACGACCTGCGCCAGCTGGGCGTGACCGCGCTGTGCACCAACCGCGACCTGCCGCTGTTCATGGGCGTGGGCAACGGCAAGACCGACTTCACCCTGGCCGACAGTGCGCCGGTTGGCGCCGTGCGTTGCGTGGCAGGTCCCAGTCGCCCACGGGCCAGCCATGCCCACGATGCCAAGGCCTGGCGGCTGATCAGCCAGTTGTCGCTGAACTACTTGTCGTTGAGCGAACAAGGCCAAGGCGCCGCCGCCCTGCGGGAACTGCTGCGCCTGTACGGCGACAGCAACGACGCGGCGCTGCAATTGCAGATCGAAGGCCTGCGGGAAGTCAGCAGCAAGGCTTGCACCCGACGCTTGCCGATGCCCGGCCCGATCGTGTTCGGTCGGGGCCTGGAGATCACCCTGGAATTCGATGAAAACGCGTTTCGCGGCACCGGGGTGTTCCTGCTCGGTGCGGTGTTCGAGCGCTTCCTGGCACGCTACGTGTCGATCAACAGTTTTACCGAGACGGTGATCCGTACCACCGAACGCGGCGAGATCATGCGATGGAAAGCCAAGCCCGGACGTCGTCCGACCCTGTGAGTACCCTGGAGGCGATGCACCAGGAGCCCTGGGAATACGACTTCTTCCAGGCGTTGCGGCGCATCGAGTGCGAATCTCCCGAGCTGCCGCGCCTGGGCCATTCCCTGCGCCTGGCCGATGACCCGTTGCGCCTCGGGCAACAGGCCGACTGCACCTTCGCCCCGGCCACCCTCGCCTCGGTGCAACCGGGCGGCGACGGTACGCCGGCGCGCCTGGAGCAATTCTTCTTCGGCCTCGGCGGCCCCAACGGCCCGATGCCGCTGCACATCACCGAATACGTGCGCGAACGCCAGCGCAACAACGCCGACAGCACCAGCAAGCGCTTCCTCGATGTGTTTCACCATCGCCTGCTCAGCCTGTTCTACCGGGCCTGGGCCGAAGCACGGCCGACCGTCAGCCATGACCGCCCGGACGATGACTACTGGTCGGCGCGCCTGGCGGCGCTCAGCGGCCGGGGCATGCCGAGCCTGCTCAACCAGGGGCTGATCCCCGACACGGCGAAGCTGCACTACAGCGGCCACCTGTCGGCACAGACCCGCTACCCGGACGGTTTGAAGGCGATCCTCAGCGAGTACTTCGGCCTGCCGGTGGAGATCGAAGAATACGTCGGCCAATGGCTGGAACTGCCCGAACGCAGCCGCGTCGGTGTCAACGCCCGACTAGGCGTGGACTTCTGCCTCGGCCGCTTCGTGTGGGATCGCCAGCACAAATTCCGCATTCGCCTGGGGCCACTCAAGCTCGTCGACTACATGGGCATGCTGCCCGGCAACCAACCGTTCAACGAGCTGGTGGCCTGGGTCGCCGAATACCTGGGTCATGAGTTGGACTGGGACCTGAACCTGGTCCTGGAACAGCCCGAAGTCCCGGCACTGCAACTCAACGGTCGTTTCCGCCTGGGGTTCAATACCTGGCTGGGTCGCCCCGAAACAGATGCCAACGATTTAATACTGGCCCGGCATTACGCCGAACAGGCCAACACCTCACAGACCTCAAGGAGCCATGAGCATGGGTGAAATCAGTCGCGCCGCGTTGTTCGGCAAACTCAACAGCGTGGCCTACAAAGCCATCGAAGCCGCCACCGTGTTCTGCAAGTTGCGCGGTAACCCTTATGTGGAACTGGCCCACTGGTTTCACCAGTTGCTGCAACTGCAGGACTCGGACCTGCATCGCATCATCCGCCAGTTCAACATCGAGCCGGCGCGCCTGGCCCGTGACCTCACCGAAGCCCTCGACCGCCTGCCACGGGGTTCGACGTCGATCACCGACCTGTCCTCCCACGTCGAAGAAGCCGTGGAACGCGGCTGGGTCTACGGCAGCCTGATGTTCGGCGAAAGCCAGGTGCGCACCGGTTACCTGGTGCTGGGCATCCTCAAGACACCGAGCCTGCGCCACGCGTTGCTGGGCCTGTCGTCGGAGTTCGACAAGGTCAAGGTCGAAGCCCTGAGCGAGCGCTTTGACGAATACGTCGGCGACTCGCCGGAAAACGCCCTGACCGCCAGCGACGGCTTCAATGCCGGTGCCGTGCCGGGCGAAGCCAGCGGCGCCATGGCCCCCAGCGCCATGGGCAAGCAGGAAGCCCTCAAGCGCTTCACCGTCGACCTCACCGAGCAGGCCCGCAGCGGCAAGCTCGACCCCATCGTCGGCCGTGACGAAGAGATCCGCCAACTGGTGGACATCCTCATGCGCCGCCGGCAGAACAACCCGATCCTCACCGGTGAAGCCGGTGTGGGCAAGACCGCCGTGGTCGAAGGCTTTGCCCTGCGCATCGTCGCCGGCGACGTGCCGCCAGCCCTCAAGGACGTCGAACTGCGCAGCCTCGACGTGGGCCTGTTGCAGGCCGGCGCGAGCATGAAAGGCGAATTCGAACAGCGCCTGCGCCAGGTCATCGAAGACGTCCAGGCCTCGCCCAAGCCGATCATCCTGTTCATCGACGAAGCCCACACCCTGGTGGGTGCCGGTGGCGCCGCCGGCACGGGCGACGCGGCCAACCTGCTCAAGCCGGCCCTGGCCCGCGGCACCTTGCGCACCGTGGCCGCCACGACCTGGGCCGAGTACAAGAAACACATCGAAAAAGACCCGGCCCTGACCCGCCGTTTCCAAGTGGTGCAAGTGGCCGAGCCCTCGGAAGACAAAGCCCTGCTGATGATGCGCGGCGTGGCTTCGACCATGGAAAAACACCACCAGGTGCAGATCCTCGACGAAGCCCTGGAAGCCTCGGTCAAGCTGTCCCACCGCTACATTCCCGCGCGCCAGCTGCCGGACAAATCCGTGAGCCTGCTGGACACCGCGTGTGCCCGCGTCGCCATCAGCCTGCACGCCGTGCCGGCCGAAGTGGACGACAGCCGTCGGCGCATCGAAGCGCTGGAAACCGAGCTGCAAATCATCGCCCGCGAGCACGCCATTGGCGTGGTCATCGGCACTCGCCAGACCCAGACCGAAAGCCTGCTGAGCACCGAACGCGAGCGCCTGGCCGAGCTGGAGAGCCGCTGGGCCGAAGAGAAAACCCTGGTGGACGAGCTGCTCGCCACCCGCGCCACCCTGCGCGAGCGCGTCGGCGTAGTGGACAGCGAGGACGGCAGCGAAGCCAGCCACGACTTGCGCGAGAAACTGGTGGACCTGCAACAGCGCCTGACCGCCCTGCAAGGCGAAACCCCACTGATCCTGCCCACCGTGGATTACCAGGCCGTGGCCTCGGTGGTCGCCGACTGGACCGGTATCCCGGTAGGCCGCATGGCCCGCAACGAACTGGAAACCGTGCTCAACCTCGACCAGCACCTGAAAAAACGCATCATCGGCCAGGACCATGCCTTGCAGATGATCGCCAAGCGCATCCAGACCTCCCGCGCCGGCCTCGACAACCCGAGCAAGCCGATTGGCGTGTTCATGCTCGCCGGCACCTCCGGCGTGGGCAAGACCGAAACCGCCCTGGCCCTGGCCGAAGCCATGTACGGCGGCGAGCAGAACGTCATCACCATCAACATGAGCGAGTTCCAGGAAGCCCACACCGTGTCCACCCTCAAGGGCGCACCACCGGGCTACATCGGCTACGGCGAAGGCGGCGTGCTGACCGAAGCCGTGCGGCGCAAACCGTACAGTGTGGTGCTGCTGGACGAGGTGGAAAAAGCTCACCCGGACGTGCATGAAATCTTCTTCCAGGTGTTCGACAAAGGCGTGATGGAGGACGGCGAAGGCCGGGTGATCGACTTCAAGAACACCTTGATCCTGCTGACCACCAACGCCGGCACCGAGCTGATCGCCGACGTCTGCAAAGACCCGCAGAACGTGCCCGAGCCGGAAGAAATCGCCAAGGCCCTGCGCCAGCCGCTGCTGGAGATTTTCCCGCCGGCCCTGCTCGGCCGCCTGGTGACGATCCCGTACTACCCGCTCAGCGACGAGATGCTCAAGGCCATCACCCGCCTGCAACTCAACCGCATCAAGAAGCGCGTGGAGAGCACCCACAAAGTGGCCTTCGACTACGACGACGCGGTGATCGATTTGATCGTCTCGCGTTGCACCGAAACCGAAAGCGGCGGGCGTATGATCGACACCATCCTGACCAACAGTCTGCTGCCGGACATGAGCCGCGAGTTCCTGACCCGCATGCTCGAAGGCAAGGCCTTGGCCGGGGTGCGGATCAGCGCGGTGGACAACGAATTGCAGTACGATTTCAGCGACGCGGCCTGACCTGATAGGAACCGGATCAAGTGTGGGAGCGGGCTTGCTCGCGAAGGCAATCTGTCAGCGACATTAATGTTGGCTGACACACCGCTTTCGCGAGCAAGCCCGCTCCCACAGTGCATCCGGTGTCTTCAGGCAATCAGCGGCGCAGCCATTACAACGATGAGATGAGCGATGTTATTCAACCAAGCCTCACGCCTGGCCAAGATCACCAGCCCCCTGGGACCTGAGGTACTGCTGCTCAAGGACATGGGCGGCGGCGAAGAACTGGGGCGGCTGTTCAACTACGAGCTGCAGTTGCACTCGCTGGACAACGCCATCGACCTCAATCAGGTGCTCGGCAAGCCCATGTGCGTGAGCCTGCAACTCGATGGCGGTGGCGAGCGTTATTTCCATGGCATCGTCGCCCGTTTCAGCCAGAACGTCGACCAGGGCCAGTTCGCCAGTTACCAGGCCACCCTGCGCCCGTGGTTTTGGCTGCTGACCCGCACCTCCGATTGCCGGATTTTCCAGAACCTCACCATCCCGCAGATCATCAAGCAGGTGTTCCGCGACCTGGGCTTTTCCGATTTCGAAGACGCCTTGAGCCAGACGTATCGCGAGTGGGAATACTGCGTGCAGTATCGCGAGACCAGCTTCGATTTCGTCAGCCGCTTGATGGAACAGGAAGGCATCTACTACTTCTTCCGCCATGAGCAGGGCCGGCATGTGCTGGTGCTGGCCGATGCCTATGGCGCCCACACCACGGCCCCCGGCTACGGCTCAGTACCGTACTACCCGAAGAACGAGCAGCAGCGCGAGCGTGACCACATTCACAACTGGCACCTGGCCCAGGAAGTCCAGCCCGGCTCCCTGGAGCTCAACGACTACGACTTCCAGCGCCCGAGTGCGCGCATCGACGTGCGCTCGGCCATGCCCCGCCCGCACACGGCCGGCGACTATCCCCTGTACGACTACCCTGGCACCTACGTGCAGAGCCAGGACGGCGAACACTACGCCCGCACCCGCATCGAGGCCTTGCAGACCCAGCACGAACAGGTCGAGCTGGCCGGTAACGCTCGGGGCCTGGGCTCGGGGCATCTGTTCAGCCTCACCGGCTTCACCCGCCAGGACCAGAACCGCGAATACCTGATCGTCGGCGCCCGCTACTACATTTCCCAGGAAAGCGGCGAAACCGGCGGTGGCGCGCCTTCGGCGCAGTTCGAAAGCAGCCTGATCTGTATCGACGCCCAGCAAAGCTATCGGCCACTGCCCATCACCCATCGCCCGATCGTCAAAGGCCCGCAGACTGCGTTAGTGGTGGGTCCCAAGGGCGAGGAAATCTGGACTGATCAGTTCGGCCGGGTGAAGGTGCATTTCTACTGGGACCGTCATGACCAATCCAACGAAAACAGCTCGTGCTGGATTCGCGTGTCCCAGGCATGGGCCGGGAAAAACTGGGGCTCGATGCAGATCCCGCGAATTGGCCAGGAAGTGATCGTCAGTTTCCTCGAAGGCGACCCGGATCGGCCGATCATCACCGGTCGCGTCTACAACGCCGAACAGACCGTGCCCTATGACTTGCCCGCCAATGCCACCCAGAGCGGCATGAAAAGCCGTTCGAGCAAGGGCGGCACGCCAGCGAATTTCAACGAAATCCGCATGGAAGACAAGAAAGGCGCCGAGCAACTGTACATCCACGCCGAGCGTAACCAGGACATCGTGGTCGAGGTGGATGAAAGCCATTCGGTGGGCCATGACCGCAACAAGAGCATCGGCCACAACGAGACGGTGACCATCGGCAACAACCGCCTGCGCATCGTCAAGCAGGAGGACATCCTCTCCGTCGGCCAGCGCAAGACCGACAGCATCAGCCAGAGCTACGTGATTGAAGTGGGCGAAAACCTGCGCCTGGTATGTGGCGAAAGCATCCTGGAGCTCAACGCCAGCGGCCAGATCAACCTGACCGGCGTACAGATCAGCTTCTACGCCAGCGGCGATGCCGAGTTCAACACCGGCGGCGTGCTGCACCTGAACAACGGTGGCGGCCCCGGAGCCACGCCGGACGGCCAGGGCGTCAAGGGCAGCATCGATGCCAACATCCAAGCCGCGTTCCCTGCACCCAAGGGCTAACCTCGAGATTTTCGCGCCATGACTTACCGCCTCAATGAATTCCAGTTCCAGCTGCCGCCCAGCGAATTGCTGGACGCGACAATCAACATCCTCAAGTTCCCCGAACTGGGCACGTCCTTGATCGTCAGCCGCAGCTTGCTGGCCGAGGGCGAGACCCTGCAAAGCAACCTCGACGACCAGCTCAAGCGCCTGGAAAAACAGGTCCAGGACCTGCGCTGCCAACCGGGCGCCACCGTGCGCTTAGGCGCCAACCAGGAAGTCGAAGCCATCGAACTGCGCAGCCAGTTCAACAAGGGCAATGAAAAGGTCTTCCAGTTCCAGCTGGCCCTGGTGCTGCCCGGCACGCGCAAAATGCTTGCCCTGAGCTACGTGAAAGCCGAGAAACTGGGCGATGCCGAAGCGGCGCATTGGGCAACGATCAAGGGTTCGCTGCTGTTCGACGCTCTGGCTTGATGAGCACCCTGCATGTCTGACGCACTCTGGGCCGCTCGGCTAGGCGACGCGCTGAACCACACCTCGATGATGGCCGATATCCTCGGCGGCGTCCTGGAAGTGGCCGCGAACATTGCGATCACCGCGGTGGCGACGGCTGCCGTGGTCGCGGCCACGGGCATTACCGTTGCCACTGGCGGCTTGGGTTGCTTCCTGCTCGGCGCGGTGGTGGGCGCCGTGGTCGGCCTCGCCATGAGCAAGACCGGGGCCGACAAGGGGCTAAGCGACCTCTGCGAGGGCATCGGCAACGCCCTCTTCCCGCCCACGGTGCAGGCCAACATCCTCACCGGCTCCACCAACACCTTGACCAACAACATCCCTGCCGCCCGCGCCGCCGGGGCGATCGAGTCCCATGTCGCGCCGGCCGGCACCGAACTTGAAGCACCCGAAGCCGAACCCAGCTACCTGGACATGGCCGAGAATTTCTTCTCGCAGATGTGGCGTCCCACCGTCGCCGTGCCCGCGCCCGGTGCCGTGCCCAAGCCGCTGGACATGATCACCTGCATGAAACACCCGCCGATGCCGCCGCAGTTCCTGGCCGAAGGCTCGGACAAAGTCACCATCAACGGTCAGCCCGCCGTGCGCAGTGGCGACCGCAGCACCTGCGATGCGACCGTGGTATCAGCCGGGCTGATTTCACCTGACGTGACCATTGGTGGCGGTTCGGTGGTGGTGCGCGAGATCCGCAGCGGCAAGACCCCGGGCGTCGGGCTGGCGGTCACGGCGCTGCTGATGCTCAAGGGCGGCAAGGGTAAATTCCTCAGTAACCTGCCCTGCATGTTGGTCGGCGGTGCGGCGTCGATGGCGGTCAGTAGCGCGATGGGCGCCGCGGCCAACGCCGCGATGGGCTCGTCGAACCCCGTGCACGCCGCCACCGGGGCCAAAGTGTTGGGCGATGTCGAGGAGATGGACTTCGTCCTGCCCGGCATCTTGCCGATCGACTGGCAACGCTTCTACAACAGCCGCGACGAACGCCGCGACGGATTGTTCGGTGCCGGTTGGAGCGTGCCCTACGAGGTGCGCGTCGAAATCCTGCCCCATCCAGACGGCGGCCAAACCCTGGTCTATAGCGACGAACAGGGCCGACGCATCGACATGGGCTCGATCCCCCTGGGCGGTGCCGTGTTCAGTGCCGGTGAAGGCCTCAGCGTGCGCCGGCATGCCAACGGCGAGCTGCTGATAGAGAGCGCGGACGGGCTGTACCGCTTGTTCGAACCCACGCCAGCCAATGCAGCGCTGCTGCGCCTGAACCAACTGGGTGACCGCAACGACAACCGTATCCACCTGGAATACGACGATAACGGACGCCTGGCGCAACTGCGTGACACCTTCGACCTGACCCGCATCGCACTGGCGTATGACGAGCGCTGGCCACAACGGGTCAGCCGGATCGACCGCCTCTATGCCGATCAACGCCGGGAAGTGCTGATGCACTATGGCTACGACGGCCAGGGCGATCTGGCGCAGGTCCGTCAGTCCAACGACCAGGTAAAACGTCGCTACGCCTACGACGCCGGGCGGCGAATGGTGGAACACCAACTGCCTACCGGGCTTCGCTGTTTCTATGAATGGGCGTTGGTTGAAAACCTGGAATGGCGCGTGGTTCGCCACTGGACCGACGCGGGCGACGCCTACACCTTCGATTACGACCTGGCCGCCGGGACCACGCGCATCACCGACGGTTTGCAGCGCATCAGCACCCGTCGCTGGGATACCCGATATCAGATTACCGAAAACACCGACGCGCTGGGTCGCACCTGGACCTTCCAGTGGAACGACGAAAGCCAGTTGCTGGGGGCGACCGATCCCAACGGCGGACAACATCAGTTCAGCTATGACGAAGCGGGCAACCTCTGCGAAACCCGCGACCCGCTGGGGCGCAGCGAGTCAACCCTGTGGCTCGAACACTGGGCCCTGCCCCTGGCTGAAACCGATGCCGCGGGAAATACCTGGCAGTACCGCTATGACGCGCGGGGCAACCGCATTCGCGAAACCGACCCGCTGGGCCACGTCACCCGCTATCGCCACGACGCCCACGGCCAAGTGGTGGAGGTCATCGACGCCACCGGCAAAAGCAAGCGCATGCGCTGGACGGCGCTTGGGCAACTCAGCGAACACACCGATTGTTCCGGTTACACCACACGGTTGAGCTATTGCGAGCGAGGGCTGTTGCTCAGCAGCACCGACGCACTGGGAGAACGGACGCTTTTCAGCTACGACGACCAGGGTCGACTGCTGAGCAAGCAACTGCCGGACGGGCGCACCGAGCACTATCAGCGTGACGCAAGCGGACAATTGATCAGCTATAGCGATCCGGCCGGGCATACGACAACTTTCCAACACACCCTAAGCGGTCAACTGCGGGTGCGCACCGACGCCCATGGTCGCCGGGTGGAGCTGAGCTACGACAACTACGGGCGCCTGCTGGCCCTGACCAACGAAAACGGTGAGCGCTACCGGTTCGCCTGGGACGCCGCCGACCGCTTGACCGCCCAACACAGCCTGGACGGCAGCCTCAAGCGCTACGCCTACGACCCGCTGGACAACGTCACCCGCGTGGAAGCGCTCGCGGTGCCTGGCAGCACCGACCTGGACCTCGCCCCCCAAGCCCCCATCATTCATGAGCTGGAGCGCGATGCGATGGGGCGACTGGTGGCGAAAGTCACCGCAGACGGGCGCACCGAGTACCACTATGACGCGCTCGACCAGGTCAACACGATCACCTTCACCAGCCAGACCGGTGAAGTACAAAGCCTGGGCTTGCGTTACGACGCCCTGGGGCAATTGATTACCGAGCAAGGCTGGGCGGGGAACCTCGAACATCGCTATGACGAACTGGGTAACCTGAACCAGACGCTGCTTCCCGACGGTCGTTGGCTGAACCGCCTGCACTACGGCAGCGGTCACCTGCACCAGATCAACCTCGACGGCCAGGTCATCAGCGATTTCGAGCGCGATCGCCTGCACCGCGAAGTGCTGCGCACCCAGGGGCGCCAGAGCACCCGCAGCGAATACGACCGCAGTGGCCGCCTGCGGGCCCGCCAGCGGCGGCAACAGGGTCAATCCACGCTGCTGCAGCCTGTGGCGCAATCGCTGTTTGGCTATGACGCCAGCGATCAACGGGTGGAGCGCTTCGACAGCCAGCCCGAAGCGTCCCATCGCCAGTTACTGCACTATGACGCCACCGGCCGCATTCTTGCCAGCCAGGACAACCTTCAAGGCCAGCGTGAAAGCTTCGCCTATGACCCGGCCGCCAACCTGCTGGACGGCCTGGGCACAGGCCAGGTCGCGCATAACCGCTTGTTGACCTACCAGGACAAGCGCTACCGCTATGACGGTTTCGGTCGCATGGTGGAAAAACGCAGCGCCCGACGTGGCGTCCAGCGTTTTCGCTACGATGCCGAACAACGCCTGGTGGAAGTGCGCAACGATAACGGCTCAGTCGTAAAAATGACCTATGACCCGTTGGGTCGACGCATCGAAAAAGCCGAGTACGACCGCAACGCCACGCTGCTCAGCCGCACCCGTTTCACCTGGGATGCGCTGCAACTTTTGCAGGAACACCGCGACAGCCAGACCAGCCTCTACATCTACGCCGACGACAGCCACGAACCCCTGGCGAGGGTCGACGGCCTGGGCGATCAGCAGAAGGTCCGCTACTACCACAACGACTTCAACGGCCTGCCCGAACAGCTCTCGGAAGCCGACGGCCACACACTCTGGCGAGCCCGTTACCAAGTGTGGGGCAACACCGCCGAAGAGCTGCGCGAACCGTACTACATCGAAGAGCAGAACCTGCGCTTCCAGGGCCAATACCTGGACCGCGAAACCGGGCTGCACTACAACACCCTGCGTTTCTACGACCCGGACATCGGCCGCTTCACCACACCAGACCCGATCGGCTTAGCCGGTGGGCTGAACCTCTACCAGTACGCGCCGAACCCGGTGAGTTGGATCGACCCCTTCGGGCTGATGAAATGCTCGACGCCGCCCAAGGGTCGCAAGGTCAACCGAACGGTGTATCGCTTTGAAGAGCCGGGGCGGATCAGCACGACTTGGACGGCGCACAAGTGGAACGTCGCCTCCAGGCACCGTTACACCGCCCCCGGCCTGGGCGGTGTCTATGGCGCCAACTCACGCAAGACAGCCATGGGCGAAGTCAATCACTGGGGCGTGGACCTGTCCACACGCGTGCTGGTCAGCAAGAAAGTGCAGCTCAACAACGTCCTGGACCTGACCCGGGCCGATGTGCGCAAACAATTGGGGGTCTCCCTCAAGAGCATTACCGGCGACAAATACACCCAGACCCATCAAATCGGCGCCTGGGCCAAGGCTAATGGTTATGATGGGATCCTGGCGCCGTCGGCGCGAAACCCGACCGGCAGCAACTTGATTTCGTTTGCAGGTTTTTAAAATGGGACTGGAAGACGAATACGTCGGCGATGCCGATTGGCAGCATTTCGTGCGGTTGTACGAAGAGGACTACCTCGACGACAACGCCCGCGCGCTGGCCAAGGCCATGGATGACAACCTCGACATGGCCGTGGTGCTCTACGGCAAAAGGGGGCTCAAGGAAGGCTTATGGTGGCTGGAACAGACCGTGCCCGCCCTGGGTAACAAACGCCCGGCCGATTGCCTCAAGACCCCAAAACTGATCAAGCGCCTGAGAATGGCCCTGATGAGCATGCCCTAACCCACAAGGACTGATGCAATGGAAGGCATCCAACTGCTTGAACACACGCTCCCCAGCCACCCTACCCGCCTGAGCAACCTGCATGTCTGACGCGCTCTGGGCCGCCCGCCTGGGCGATGCACTCAACCACACCTCGATGATGGCCGACATCCTGGGCGGCGTATTGGAGGTGGCGGCCAACATCGCGATCACCGCCCTGGCGACCGCTGCCGTGGTCGCGGCCACGGGCATCACCGTGGTCACTGGCGGCCTGGGCTGCTTCGTCCTGGGCCTGGTGGTGGGCACCATCGTCGGCCTGGCCATGAGCAAGACCGGGGCCGACAAAGGCCTGAGCGATTTATGCGAGGGCATCGGCAACGCCTTCTTTCCGCCCACGGTGCAGGCCAACATCCTCACCGGCTCCAAGGACACCTTCACCAACAACATCCCCTCGGCCCGGGCCGCCGGCGCGGTGGTTTCCCATGTTGCACCGGCCGGCACCGAACTGGAAATGCCCGAGCCGGAAGAAGAACCCAGTTACCTGGACATGGCCGGGAATTTCTTCTCGCAGATGTGGCGCCCCACTGTCGCCTCGCCCGCCCCCGGTACGGAGACCCGACCGGAAGACCTGGTGATCTGCACCAAGCACCCGCCCATGCCACCGCAGTTCATGGCCGAAGGTTCGGAGAAGGTCACCATCAACGGCCAGCCCGCCGTGCGCAGTGGCGACCGCAGCACCTGCGATGCGACGGTGGTGTCGGCCGGGCTGATTTCGCCCAACGTGACCATTGGCGGCGGTTCGGTGGTGGTACGCGAGATCCGCAGCGGCAAGACCCCGGGCGTAGGCCTGGCAGTCACCGCACTGCTGATGCTCAAGGGCGGCAAGGGCAAGTTCTTCAGCAAACTGCCGTGCATGCTGGTGGGCGGCGCGGTGTCCATGGCCGCCAGCAGCGCGGCGAACGCGGCCGCCAACGCCGCCATGGGCTCGTCGAACCCGGTGCATGCCGCCACCGGGGCCAAAGTGCTGGGCGCTGACGAGGACCTGGATTTCGTCTTGCCCGGCATCCTGCCGATTGACTGGCAGCGCGTCTACAACAGCCGCGACGAACGCCGCGACAGTCTGTTCGGCGCCGGCTGGAGCGTCGCCTACGAAGTCCAAGTGGAAATCCAGCCCCACCCCGAGGGCGGCGAAACCCTGGTCTACACCGACGAACAGGGCCGGCCCATCGACATGGGCTCCATCCCGTTGGGCGGCGCGGTGTTCAGCGCCGGCGAAGGCCTGGCCGTGCGCCGCCATGTGAATGGGCAACTGCTGATCGAAAGCGAAGACGGCCTGTACCGTTTGTTCGAACCTTCATCCGCCAACCCCTCACACCTGCGCCTGAGCCAACTGGGCGACCGCAACGACAACCGCATCCACCTCGACTACGACGACGCCGGACGCCTGGTGCGGCTGCGCGACACCTTCGACCTGGTGCAAGTCGAACTGATCCGCGCAGGCGAACGCGTCACCCACATCGAGCGCCTCTACCCCGACCAAACGCGGGAGGTGCTGGTCAGCTACGCCTACGACGCGGCCAACACCCTCGCCGAAGTGCGCGACGCCAGCGGCCAGGTGCAACGGCGCTTCCGCTACGACGCCGGGCAGCGGATGGTCGAGCACCAGTTGCCCACCGGCCTGCACTGCTTCTACGAATGGGCCCTGATCGACGACCAGGAATGGCGCGTGGTCCGGCACTGGACCGACGAAGGCGACGCCTACCAGTTCGACTATGACCTCAAGGCCGGCATCACCCGCATCAGCGACAGCCTGCAACGCGTCAGCACCCGGCAGTGGAACAGCCAACACCAGATCACCCACTACACCGACAACCTCGGCCAGACCTGGCTGTTCGAATGGAACGACGAACGCCAGTTGCTCAGCGCCACCGACCCACAAGGCGGCCAGTACCAATTCAACTACGACGACGCTGGCAACCTGATCAGCGAAACCGACCCGTTGGGCCGCAGCGAATCCACCCTCTGGCTCGAACACTGGGCCCTGCCACTGGTGGACACCAACCCCGCCGGCCACAGCTGGAAATACCGTTACGATCAACGCGGCAACTGCACGGCGCAAATCGACCCGCTGGGCCACGTCACCCGCTACCGCTACGACGCCCACGGCCAGGTCGTGGAAATCATCGACGCCACCGGCAAAAGCAAAAAACTGCGCTGGAACCCGTTCGGCCAATTGGTGGAACACGTCGATTGCTCGGGTTACCCGACGCGCTTCAGCTACGACGCGCGCGGTTACCTGCAGACCATCACCGACGCCCTCGGCGAGCGCACCCAATTCAGCTACGACGCCCAGGGGCGTTTGCTCGGCAGCCAGTTGCCGGACGGCCGCATCGAGCGTTACCAACGCGACACCGCCGGCCAACTCACCGGCTACACCGACCCGGCCGGGCACACCACGCTCTACCAACACAACCGCCGCGGCCAAGTCCGCCAACGCACCGACGCCCAGGGCCGGCAGGTGCAGTTTGTCTACGACAGCTTCGGCCGGCTGCAAGCACTGACCAACGAGAATGGTGAAAGCTACCGGTTTGCCTGGGATGCAGGGGATCGGTTGGCCGAACAGCGCAACCTTGATGGCAGCGCCAAAGGCTACACGTACGACGCCCTCAACAACGTAAAGCGAGTCGAAACCGTCGCCGCGTCGCGAGGTGGTCATCAGCCCAGTGAAAAGCCCCTTGTTCATCAGTTAGAACGTGATGCCATTGGCCGGCTGACAACCCGCATCACACCGGATGGACAGTCGCGGTACAGCTATAGCCCGTTGAATCAGTTAATCGAAGCCACGGTTGTCGATAACGACGGCAACGAACAACGACTGGGCTTTGCTTATGACGCTCTGGGTTATCTGATTGAGGAGCAGAGTTCAGCAGGTGTTCTGAAGCATCACTACGATGAACTCGGCAACCTGATCCAGACCCACCTACCTGATGGCCGTTGGGTCAACCGTCTGTACTACGGCAGTGGTCATCTGCACCAAATCAACCTCGACGGCCACGTCATCAGCGACTTCGAACGCGATCGGCTGCATCGAGAGGTGCTGCGCACCCAAGGCCAAATCAGCACACGGAGTGAATACGACCGTAGCGGGCGCTTACGCAGCCGCCAACGTCGGCATACCCGCCAACCGGCGTTGATCCCTGCCACCGATCAGACCCATTTCGAGTTTGATCCTGGTGACCACCTGGTGGGGCGTCTTGAGCGGCTGCCAACAGGTCAACAACGCCAATTGCTGCACTACGATGTGACGGGCCGGATCCTGGCAAGCCAGGGCACTCGGCAAGGCCAGAATGAAACATTTTCCTTCGATGCCGCCGCCAATCTCCTCGACAGTTCACCGGGTACAGGTGGGCGGGTTACGCACAACCAACTCAAGCGCTATCAGGATAAGCACTATCGCTACGATGGCTTTGGCCGAATGATTGAAAAGCGCAGCAGCCGGCATGGCCTGCAGCGTTTCAGCTACGACTCGGACCATCGGCTGGTTGAAGTTCGAACGCACAAGTCCGACGGTGAAAGCATCGTCAGGATGCGCTACGACCCGTTGGGCCGAAGGATCGAGAAAACCGAACACGATGACGACGGACGTCTCATCGCCTGCACGCGTTTCGACTGGGATGGCCTGCAACTACTCAAGGAACATAAAAATAGCCTGACCAGTCTGTACCTCTACATCGGCGACAGTCACGAACCCTTGGCCCGCGTCGACGGCATCGATGAACATCAACGCATCCGCTATTACCACAACGACCCCAATGGTTTGCCACAAGCCTTGACGGAAAGTGACGGCCATCCGCTATGGCACGCTCGCTACCAGGTATGGGGCAACACCACTGATGAAGTCCGTGAACCGTACTACATCGAAGAACAGAACCTGCGGTTTCAGGGGCAGTACCTGGACCGGGAAACGGGCCTGCACTACAACACCTTCCGCTTCTATGATCCCGACATAGGCCGCTTTACCACGCCCGACCCGTTGGGCCTGGCGGCAAGCCTGAATCTCTATCGCTACGCACCGAATCCATTTACCTGGATCGACCCGCTGGGGCTCAAAGAGAATGAGATTATCCGGTACATGGGCGAAAGCGAAACCGTCTCGTCCAAGGCTGCCAACGGAGGCAAAGGTGGCCTGGTTCCGAATATCCGAGGAGAGAAAGCGGTGTGGGTCAACCAGGACAGTAACCCTGGATTCAACCCAGGCAATGAGAAGTATCGGGTAGTGGCCACCGTCAATAACGAAGGTGTGAGCATGCTCAATAATCACAAGGACATCTCTACCGTTGACTATAAAGAGACGGGCCTGAAAGATGGCGTGCTGTCCAAGACGAATGAGCCCAAGGCCAGAGGCATCGGTTTCCGATTATTGGATAAATTCAATAAAACCATTACGTCATTTCGTGTCGAGAAAAAAGGCCCGAACGGAAAATGGAAGACCTGCGGATAACGCCAGATGGACATATTCGATCTTCTCTCCTACAAGCTTGAAAACTTCCTGAACGTCCGGCCGTATCCGAAGGCGTTGGGTGCTGTTTTTTACGAAGAAGACGAGCCTGCGCTGCTGACCGCTGTCGCCAGAAAACACAATGGCGCGCCCTTCAGCGTTAGCCGCTGGCATGATTTGTTTTCCGTCAGCGCTTTCGAAAAAGCCATGTTGAAGAACGGCTTCACGGAACCCGACTGCTACGCCCTGCTGCTGGTCCTGTCGCGTTTTGGCTACCTGCTTGAAATCGACAACCGTCAACGAACCAACAAGCAATACTTTATTTTCTTCTACCTGATCCAACTGATCAGCTTGAAGAACAGCGCCCTGGATGCGGACGCGCACCTGAGGAACTACATGCTCAGGTTTCTGCTTTTCGAATTGAGCATTGATGACGAGGCTTATCGCCGGTTCAGCATCGAAGGCGATCAACTGATGATGGCGACCGACGGGCTGGGGCCCGTGGCTTTTCTGGAGGTGATTGATCGGGTCTACAAAACGATCAAGGCCGACAGCAGGAAAGAGCATGAACTGCTCAGGACGTTGAAAACCTTTCAAACAAGCACCGTCAGATTACTCACCGAGCCCGACGAGACTCATTACCGCTTCGCGATCAATGATCGGCACAGCGAGCTTATGTACCCCGATGTATTTCTGCTCACGTACGCTCAGGACCCGAAAAAAATATTTGATGCGTTGATCGATGCGGTCAATCCGCTTCAGTCAACGGCAAACCTGTTCGTCTCCAATATGGTTGTGATGAATTACGCCTTCCACATCCTGAAAGACAAACCTCGCGACGTTCTAAAACTGAAAAAACACGTCCGTGATGAAGCGTTGTTTGGCCAATTGCTGGAGGTGATCATCCGGCGTCGGATGGGGGTCGACAAAGCGCTGTTCGAAAAAATTCCCACGGGGCAGGATCTTGCCTTGATCAACGATGAGCACACCGCGTTCTACAACATCTTGTACAGCCACGCAGGTTAAGCACAAATCCCCGTGGCGAGGGAGCTTGCTCCCGCTGGGCTGCAAAGCAGCCCCAAAAAGGCCGGCGCACGCCTCCAGACAAACCGCATCATTTCGCTGGCAGAGCTAAGCTCCTGGCGCTCTACCCGTTTTTTTTACCGCGTCACGTCACTTACGAATCAACAACTGATCTGGGTTAAGCCCTATGGCCCGATACCCAATCGCCATTGGGCGCGGAAAGACTTGGGTCAGCGTTACGCCCGAACTGGAGACAGATTTCACAGCACCTGTAACCCCCGGCGCATCCGGTAAAAGGGCTTTGGATAGCTTGTCCACCTCGGCCTCGGTTTCGCCAATCTCCCGGGCAAGCTCTTTCATGGCCGTTTGCTGAGTCTGCGAATTCGACTGGCCCTGGCTATTGCCTGGCGTGGCCGGAGCCTCCTTCAGCATCGACTTCATCTGATCACGCAAACCTGCCAGCTTTTCAAACCGCTCGACCAAAGCCTGAGTGCTAACGGCGAGTTGCGCCGCCTGGCCCGCTGAGCTTGTAACGGAAATATCGATCGCGTTCGCGTAATACACTTCCGAAACCAGCAGCAGCTCCGGTTTCGAGCTATTGCCCTGTTTGTCGACGAAGGTTTGAAGCTTCATCATTCGAGTAACAACGCTTTGTAAGTCGCTAAACCCGTCTTTTGTCTTGAAGCCGTCGCCACCCAAGGCGCTCAGAAGCTCAGAAACGTCTACCCTTATGACCGTGACACTCGGCACCGAGACCGTCATAAGGTACTCATCCTTGCCCACCACACTGCCCTTCGCCCCCACCGTGCCCGCCATCACATTTGCGCCCATTCCCGACTCGACACGTGACCCAAACTGAAAAGCCGGGAATGCCGTGACGCGGTTGACTCTGAAGTCCGCGTCTTTGTAGTCACTGCATTTGAAGTTCGAATAGTTGATAGCCGTCGGCTGCCAAGGCGCTTCAGGCTTCTCCCCTGCCGGCTCCCCGCCCTTGGCCGGGTAGCCAGAAATTTGCGGTAGCTCCGGGGCACTGCGAATCGACACATACAGTTTGCACAGGTCCAACGAACCTACTGGCACGGGGTAATAGGTGTAAAACTCCGAAGGCTTTTCATCAGACCGACTTTTTCCGGGGTAGGTTGGAACCAGCAGCAAATTTCCTGGATACAAGCTTTCCTGCAACGGATAGACCGCTCGAACACCCAGGTTCGCCACGCTCTCCGACCAGGTCTTGAGCATCGTGCCCGACTCCGGTCTGGAAGCACTGCACCCTCCGATAAGCGCCAGAGCGGGGAAAAGAGAGATGAAAATCTTGAAGTCCATACGCCTCCGTGGGACATGAAGAAATAGCATGTCGCCATCACTGGTATAGCCGTCAATGATTAAAACTCAAGCACCTGCTGGTCTTTCCTGCTGTTCGAACGGGGGCCAGTTCCTTTGCCATAGATCGAGTCCCGCAAAAGGGAGAGTGGATTCACTGCTGGCGAACCGGGTGCTCGATAACGTCGACCCACGCTAGCCGCCACACCATCAACCTGTGGCGAGGGGATTTATCCCCGCTGGGCTGCGCAGCAGCCCCAAAACGACGGGCGCATCCCTACAGAAAAACCGCTGCGCCACCGAGCGAGAGCAAGCTCCATCGCCCCGAATCCTGGGCACTACGAAGGCTTGTTTATTCTCCCACCCCAACGCCTCCACCAAGCTACGCATCCTTGCGCCATTGCCTACAACTACGCCAGAATCCGCCCGCTTGTGCGCCTTGCCCATGGCTTCTATCGTTTCCCTGCCACTGCCCATCAGTGGTCGGGCTTGGCGGCCCGGTACACGAAAGGCGCAACAGCCCCTCAATAGGATTTGCGATGCCTCTGGCATTGGCACTCCTATGTTATGGCGGGTTGCGCAAGGATCCCTTCGGGGATGCCGGGTTTCTTTCGTTCCGGTCCGCCAACCTTGTGTAATCCGTCACCCCATCTGCTTGGCGGCAGACGGTGATGGTTCCTCTTACGAAAGGAGCTCCACCATGTTCAAAATCACACCAAATCCCCCCGAAGCAGATCGCACCTCTGCGCCCACTCAATCCAAAACGAAGAAACAAGACGAGGCAGAAAAGCGCGCCCTGGATTACTACCTGCTACCGAAACCGGAAAAGTCCGAAGAGGCATCCAAACCAGGCCAGCTATTCACCGTGGCAAAAAACGCCGACAACGAATGCCTGCTCGCCAACCTTAGCGAAAACCTGGCATCTGCCGACGCGATGATCAGCAACCTGGCCTTCGACCTGGAAGGCCCCCGCCGCCACATCGCCCTCGGCGTCCAGCAACTGATTGAACTGAGTTCATTGCTGGCGAACCGAGTGCTGGATAACGTCGATCCACGCTAGTAACCAGGTCAAAGGAAAGGCATATCGGTTCAATCGATATGCCTTTTCCTATCTGGCCAAGAGAATTTTCACGGTAGCTCTGCCTAGCCATCTGACGGGTGCCAGCGAGTTAAGAAAAAATCAGAAAAATAGGCTCAATTGAAGATTTTCTTGGCGCATTAAAAAAAATCCTATTCCAAGGGAAGAAAATTAAGAATTCTCGCTATGACGGCTCAGCCCTTGGCATCCAACCACTATCGAACTGAGTTCATCGCAGGCAACCGGATGCTGAATCACGTCGTTCCCCAATAGCGGCCTCGCCATCACTCCCGTGGGGCGACGAAGCCGCCCACAAAAGTTGCACTCCGACAGAACAGCCACCGCACCGTCGAGCGAAAGTAAGCTCTCTCGTCCGGAATTCCAGGTATTACGAATGCCTTATTTATTCTGCAACCAGAGCCAAAAAAGGCATATCGACTCAATCGATATGCCTTCCTCTTCTCCGTAACCTTCATTGCCCAAAAACTATCCGCGGGCGCTCAGCTAGGCACTTAATATGTGACGCTGGCGAGTTAAGAAAAAATCCGCATAATTGGCTCAAATCAAGATTTTCTTGGTGCCCTGAAAAAAATTTATGCCAAGTGCAGAAAAATTAAGGATTTGCCATGAACTCTGCTGGATACGCTTGGCTACAGGAGTCTCTACGACTTTCAAGCTTCCCGTTACGCCGACCGGCACGGGTACAACCCGTAACCCGTATCGAGCAGATCGGGGAAACCTTGGCGGTACCGGCCAATACAGCCCCAGCACCGGATGATCTTCTAGGGCACCTACTATTTGCGCTCAAACATGAGGGTATCAATCTCGCCATTTTGGCCCAGGCGCTTCCACAGATCCCGGCTGTGGCCTTGGAGGCTGAGTTCGAAAGAGCCCCTAACGGTATCTACATCCGAAAAGCCTGTTTTCTACGTGAAGCCTTCACCGGAGAAAAACTGAACCAGTCGTCGTCGGTGCGTGGAGCGTTCATTCCGCTATTCGATCCACAGCTCTACGTAACAATGCCCGGGGAGCGCAATTCCCGCTGGAGGGTGGAGTTCAACGGTATTGGATCGCTTGAGTATTGCGCCACCGTTGAACGTACCCCTGAGATTGTCGCGCTCTTGGAATACGACATCCTGGCTCGCGCTCAAGACTTCATTCAAAATCTGCCGTCGGGAATGATGGATCGGACCATCAATTGGGCCTATCTCCACGAAACCAGGGATTCGTTTGCGATAGAGAAGGAGTCGCCAAGCGAAGACAAGGCGCGAAAATTCATTAAGCTGCTGCGACAGGCCCATGAGGGTATTCCACTGAGCGAGGATTATCTGGTCCACCTTCAAAATGCGACAATTTCAAACCCGCTCGACATGGCTGCTGCATTTCGCCACGCGCAGAACCATTTGGCGGGTCCACTACACGGTGCGGCAGGAGTTACTTACGTCCCCCCTCCCCCCGCCCTCTGCCGAGAGTTGATGGAACAACTCATGGTGTTGGGTAACAACGCACCGGGACGTATTGATCCTCTGGTAGCCGCCGGCATCATTTCATTTGGCTTCGTCTTCCTTCATCCGTTCATGGACGGGAATGGTCGTCTTTCCCGCTTCCTGATTCACCAAACGTTGTGCCGCGCCGGCGCTCTGGAGAACGGGCTGCTCCTGCCCGTATCTGTCGCCATGAAACGTGAGGAGCGGTTGTATCTGGAGACGCTGGAGCAGTTCTCCCGACCGGCACGAGAGTTCTGGGATGTCCGCTGGATTGATCACGGCCAATTCACATTCGATTTCATCGGCGATCCCGCCATCTACCGCTTTTGGGATGCGACACCTGGGGTCCGTTTCACCTTGGAAATGGCAAAACGCGCGATTGAAATCGAGCTTCGTGAAGAAACCATTTTCCTTGAGAACTACGACCGGATCGTTCAAGCAGTCAACGAGACCTATGACGTGCGCGGTAGCGATCTGGCAAACCTCGTGATGATGTGTTTGACGAATAATGGGACCGTTTCAAAGCACCGTCGTAAGCAGTACCAGTATTCAGTCCCGAACGAAGTGTTCGATTACATTGAGAAAACGACACAGTCTTTGCTCAGGGAGCAACAACTGGAACAGTGACCAAAAATAAATATCAAATCGACTCACACTAGCTCTAGGGGCTTTTTATGGCCCGCTGAAAATAAATGGCAAGCATCAAGAATCGGCGGATTCAGCATGTCCTTTTCCACCAGAAGGGCCACCCCTCCAAGGCATCACGCAACTGAGCCGCACCAATACGCCGCTGCTCCGGATCAAGCGCCAACGCCATTCGCAGCGCCGGCCAGCAACGCCTGGGCAGGTTGCGCGGTGCCTTGAGCCCGCGCTCCAACCGGGCATCGCGAGCCTGGGTGGCGGGTAACCGTCGGAACGGGTGTTGGCCGCTCGCCAGTTCATACAGCACGCATGCCACACCATAAACATCTGCCCGCGCTGACAGGTGCGCACCTTCAAGCAGTTCAGGCGCCGCATAACCTGGCGTCCAGGCGTTGAGGCGCTCACGGTTCAGGTTCGGCAGGTGCTGCGAGGGCCCTCCCTCGGCCAGGCCCAAGCCAAAATCGAACAGACGCAGGCCTTCCTCGCTCAACATGACGTTGCTCGGCTTCATGTCGCCATGCAGTACGCCACGGCTATGGGCGTATGCCAGGGCATCGAGCAGCGGCACGGCGATCGCCTTCAGTTCAGGCCAAGGCAGCCCCAGAGGCCGTTCGCAAAGCAGTTGGTCCAGGGTCAAGCCGCGCATCAACTCCATGGTGATGAACGCTCGCCGTTGACCGACATCCACTTCGAAGGTGTAGGGACGCAAAATATTCGGGTGGTGCAATCGCCGCGTCAGGGCGAACTCGCTGTAGAGCAGCGCACTCCCATCGGCTGACTCATCGAATGCCTCACTGAGCATCTTCAACGCAAGGTACGGATCGGGATCGGCGTATTGTTCGTGCAACAGGTCTAGCGCGCGGTAAACCACACCCATGCCGCCGGCCCCAAGCAAGCGTTCTAGGCGATAGCGCCCTGCGAGTATGTCCGGTACTTCGCTGGCGCAACGCGGGTTGGATTTCACAGCGGGTGCCGCGTTGGCGAAGGCGAAATACGTGGGATGACCAGCCTCTTCATTCATGGTCGGATCACTACGGCCGTCAGGTTATCCCGCGCCGGGCCACGCAAGACGTCATCGAAAAGCTGCTCCAACACCCTAGGTGGCGATGCCAGGCCCAAGGCATTGCCAAGGGCTTGCGCACCAAGGCCTTGGTACAGACCGTCACTGCACAGCAAAAATGTATCTCCCGGGTGAACATCCAGCTCCAGCACCTCCAACGTCAGTTCTGGTGCAGCGCCCACCGCGCGAGTCAATGCCTTGGCCGCAGGATGGGCACCAGCTTCATCGCGACTGATGTGTTGCGTATCGATCAGTTGTTGTTGCAGTGAGTGATCCTTGGTCAATTGGTACAACCGACGACCGCGCCACAGGTAACAACGGCTGTCGCCCGCCCAGATGCAAACCCCACGGTTCCCCTCCAGCAACAGCACCACCACCGTGCTGCCGGTAATGCCGGGATGATTTTCAGTGACGGTAAGCTCCTGACTCAGCCGGCGGTTGGTCCAGCGCAGGCACTGGCGCACCGCTTTCGAACGTTCATCCAAGTCCTGGTACAGGGGCAGTTCCGTCAGGTTGGCAACGATCAACTGACTGGCGATGTCGCCGCCCGAGTGACCGCCCATGCCGTCGGCGACCGCCCACACTCCCTGTCGCGGGCAGTCGAGAAAGGCGTCCTCGTTACGTGCCCGGGTCTTGCCAGGGTCCGTGCGCGCGGCGCTGCGCCAGGGGCCCGGCGCCTGTTTCAAAGCTGCACCGGCAGGCGAAATGTGCGCAGCACGCTCATGTCGAAAGGGTTCGGCGTGCGCTGGCTCGTCAGTAAATAGTTGGCGCGCAGGCCACCCAGGTCCGCCTTCAATACACGGACATCGCGCCCGATCAGGTATTCGCTCTGCATCAGGTCGAACAAACGAAACAGCGACCACGGCCCGGTATTCTTCTCGATGCCGACGCCGCGACCGATCATTTTGTCCAGCACCAGGGCGGTCCGACCATTCTGCGCGTCGCTTGGCCAGGTAAACGCCACCGGTAGGATCGGACCGTGGCGGTATTCAAGCGTCTGGTCGCCAAAGCGGAATTCAGCACGGCTCACCGCCGGATCCAGGGTGTACGGTTCAAGCTTGAACTGCACTTGCGGCTCGGTCGGGTTTTCGGCGAAAAAGCTCCGGCGGATGGTATGCGCTGTCACCATCTGCTCAAGGTAGACCCGGGACATCGGCAAGCTCTGGCCGTCGATGCTACGCAAGCGATAGTGTCCCGCAGGGCCACTGACGAAGGGCTGCATGTAATGTTCGAAGAATCGATCGACGATGCCCTGCTCCTTGAAAAACTCCCGGAAGTCGTTGAGCGCGACGTCGCTGGCACTGTGGGCGCTGAACGGATACCGCTTGTCGATCGCCTTGCCGTAAAAACTGTACAGCTCGCTTTGATAACGCTGGTTCAGGTAGCGGTACGAGTCGTTGAGCACCAAGCGCCAGCTATCCTCGGCCAGCACGTTGAACCATGCCTTGACCGGTCGCGGAAGCCGGGCGGAGGCGTCGCGCAGGCTGCTCAGCGCATCGCGCTGCCCGCTCATGCGATGCCTGGCCAATTCGAACGCCGCGTGTTCCGGTGCACTGGCCCGGGCCAGGTTCGCCAGTTGCAATTGCACCTCATCAAGGGCCCTCAAGGCCTGGAGCAGATCAGCCGTGGGGCCGCCATCCCCATCCAGAAGGCGATGCAGCGGTTCGAAACGCCGTCGCAAGGATTTTTGCGCGGTGTCCGGCAGATGCTCGGTCAGAGACGCAGCGGCTTTCCCAGCCACGGCGACGAGCTTTGTCACGGCTTGTCCACCCTTCCCGGCCGCTGGCGCCAGATCGTCGAGTTGTTCGGCCCCCCCCTGGAGTCGAGTGTTCTCGCGCACTTGTACCAGCAGCCGCAGAATCGGCGAATGTGCCGAGGTCAGGCCCGCGAGTTGCTCGGCGCCCTCACCCGGATGGCTGATGGTTTGCAGGGCGACCTGGCCGACGGCTTCGCTCCAGTGGTCGGCATAATCACGAAAATACAGCTGTTCCAGTTCGACCATCAGGCGACGCATGTCCATGCCGCTGAGGCCGTCGCCTTCACCCAATACCCAGTTGTCCCGCAACAATTCGGTGACCAGGGCCACGCCCTGGACCGAAAAGTAGCGTTCGTAACCCTGGCGGGTGTAGAAACCGGGGATCACACGGTCGGTGCCAACCAGTAGCGCACCTTGTGAACCCAGGTGTTGGCTGAGTCGGTAGAGCGGCAGATGATTGGCCTGTTCGTGCAGCATCCTGTACACGACGGCGGCCAAGGACTCACGGCGAAGGGTCTCCCGAGCTTGGGCCACCAGCGGCTCGTTGAGCTCATGGATGAAGGGCAGCTCCAACAGGCGCGCGAAGTGGGCATTCAAGCGCTCTTGCCGCACAGTGTTGCCGGGGTAACGAAGCGATTCGTCGTTGGCCACCCGGTCCTTGAGCCAGGCGATATCGCGACGCTCTTTAAGGCCCAGCATCAAGTACGCACGCAGGCTGTTGAGCAGTTGCTCGCGGTCAGCGCGGTTGTTGCGGACATGCTCTTCCAGCCTCTGTGCAATCTTCGGCAACAGTTGCGCCTGAAGCTCACGCTCGTAAGCGTCGGTCACCGCAGCCTTGATCGCTTCCCCCTGATACAAGCCGACACGCTCATACAACGGCACCGCACTGTAGGGTGGGAAAACCCGAGTGGCCTCGAAACGGGTATCCAGTGATTCAAGCAGCGCACTCCAGTCATCAGCATTCAGCTGGGTCGATTGCTGCTGGTCCCAGCGTTGCGCCAGCGTACGCAAGCTGTCCAGGCGCTCGTGGTTGACTGAAAACCCCTTCGCCCACAACAGCCCGCACAGGCCAACGACCGTCAGCGCTCCAAGGTACAAGGCCCGCTGCCCCCAATGGATGCGACGGCGCTCGCGTTGAACGAGGTCGCTCAAATCGGCTTCTGGAAAGATCACCCGGCTGAGCAAGTGATGAATGAACCGCGAGCGCCGGCCAGGTGCGGTATGGCTGCCCGCCAACCCTTTGTAGCCGGGCTCGGCGGTCGAGGTCGCCGCCCGGTACGGCGACGATGCGCAGGTCAAATAGAAACCACGCAACGTCCCGACGTTACCGCTGAACACCTGCTCGACCAGCAGGCACAGACTGGTGCCGAGCTGTCCAAGTTGATGAGGGAAATCAAGCATACGGCTGCGACGCAGTGTGTCGCGCTCCTGATGCATGCGCATGATCATTTGGCTATTGAGCCGCTGCAGCAACGCCTCAAACTCGGCACGTAACATGGTGATGCCACTGCCACGTGGGTCCCGGCTGAAACTCGCCCCCAGTACCTGGTCGTTTTCCTCACGCGTCAGTGAATCAAAGAACTCATTGAAACCAGGCACGCTGTCCGCTTTGCTCAAGACCAGGTAAATCGGGACATCAATGTGCAGTCGCTGTTGCAGCGACTGCAGGCGACCACGAATCTGACGGGCCAGCGTGGTCACGTCGCCCTCGCTGCCCTGCAGCAGAAGCTCGGCCGACACCGTCACCAGTACACCGCCCAACGGACGACTGCGGCGACGCTTGCGCAACAGTTCGAGCAGTACGGCCCAGCCGCGGCCGTCGACCTCACTGTCCGTCTGAGTCAGGTAGCGCCCGGCGGTGTCGACCAGCACGGCGTGCTCGGCAAAATACCAATCGCAATACCGAGTGCCAGATGCGTCGCTGACAGGACTGTGATCTAGCCTGTTGAGAGGAAACTCCAGGCCCGAGCACTCCAGTAGATGGGTCTTGCCACTGGCAGGCGGGCCTATCAGCAGGTACCAGGGCACATCGCGACGGCCGGCATAAAGGTTCGAGGACCTTGACGTGGTCAAGGCCTGCTTGAAGCGCGACCGCACTTCGCGACGCTCATCGTCGATCCTGGCTTGGTGCAGGGCGCGAGCCTGGTCGGGGACGTTTTGTTGGGAGTTGGTGTTGGAAGCGGCGCGCTCATGGACGAAAACCATGCCCAGGCCCCAGCCCAGCGCCAGCACGCTGGCGGTCAGCAATCGCGCCGTCGGACTCGCCCAGAACTTGTAGTCATTGACGGCCACGAGTGGCCCGGCGAACCACACCAACAGCGTGATACACAGCACCAGCAACAGCGTCCAAACCCAAGTCTGGCGCACCCAGGCGCCGGCTTTCCTGAAAAGCAATTTCATGACACGTCCCTGTTTACGGCAGCGGCTGGGCAGCGACCGGTTCTGACAGTTGATAAGGTTGCAATACGCTTTTGCGTTGCTCGTCCAATACCCAGGCGAAACTCGCGTACATCACCCCCAGGCAGGCCAGCGTGAACACCGCCACCGTCCAGGTCGGGACAATGCGCACCGGACGACGTCGCGCACCGTCGAAGCCTTCCCAGTGAGGCGACAGTTCACGCGGGGTGTCGCCGCGGGTCTGGAGAATCAGTCGATACAGGGCATCGCGCAGGCTTTCGAGTTCGAGCATCCCACGGGCCTGAATCCGGTATTTACCCTCGAAACCCAGGGACAGGCACAGGTACAACAACTCAAGCATCGGCAGGTGCTTGATGGGGTTCTTCGACAAGCGCTCGAGCAATTGAAAGACTTTCTCGCCGCCAAAGGTTTCATTGTGGAAGGTGCTGAGCAGGCTTATCTGTGACCAACCACCTCCGTGGCCCCACGGCGTGGTGACAATCGCCTCATCGATCACCGTGCACAGCACGTAACGCGCGGCGATCAACTGACTGTTTTCAACACCCCCCTGCAAGGCACAGGCTTCGAACTGCTCCAGGCCCCGCTTCAGCTCTCCTTTAAGGGCGTGCAGGTCCTCGCGTTCGCGACCGTGCTTGAGCTGCACCATGTGCGACAGCAATCCGGACGCCGCCGCCACCAGCGGATTGAGGCTGACCGTGAATACCTGGGGCTGCGGCAGGTGCGCGGCGTAGATCATTCGCTCTTGCAACTGTTCGAAACGCGGTGGTGCGGCAGCGTCGGTCAAGGGCCCTGAAACAGGGCGTTGTCCATGGTGGTCGAGAAGGACCGTTTTTTCGTCCTGAGGACTTTCCTTATCCATTTGGTTCAGTTCCTGATGGCCCAGAAATTCAGTTCAAGCTCGGCGAAATCACCGCTGACATGGAACGCAAAACCTGCGGAGCGCTTCAGTTGCGCCAGGTCTTCGGCGTTAGGCTCGAGAATGAAATAGGTTTTGTTGGCATGGAATGCAATCTGCCGAGGGGCCACGGGCAAAGGCCTGATCTTGATGCCGGGTAGATGCAGGTTGACCAACTGGCGGATACGCTCCACCGAACCGACCTTGAGGTGCGCCGGCAATCGATGGCGCAGCTCTTCGCCTTCACAGTGGGCACTTGCCGCCAGTACGAATGAAGCGGTGTCCAGCAGTGTCAGATCCTGCATCGGCGAGACGATGATTCCGTATTGGCGCGGCTGCAGTTGCAGCTCGATAGCGTGCTGCTCGAGCACCATCGATAGAACCTGGCGGATCGCTTGCATCAGGGTTCGAAAACACGCGCCTTGATCGCTGTGCCGGTAGCGGTTGTTGAGCGGTGGACGCTTGCTGTCACCGGAGAACGTTGCCAAGTCACCCAGCAAGGCCAGCAGCGCTCGGTACAGTGTTTCGGGGTGCACCTGCTCCAGGTCCAGGTAATGACGCAGCAACAGTTCGCTGCGGTTGATCAGTTGCAGCATCATGAAATCGCCGACTTGCGCACCACCAGCCTTGCCATTGAAGCGGACCCGCTCGGCCAGGCTATCGCCCCGATGGGCAAGCATGCCGATGATCTCCTTGAGGCACGCCAGCAAATAATGGGAGGAGCGGGCCTGGATGAAGGTCGGCACAAAGTTCGGATCGAGCCTGATGACACCATCGGCCGTGGTATCGAGCACCTCGCAGAGCTTGAGCTTCACAAACGCATGGTCGCTCTGCTGTTCGCCCAACAGCAGGCGCAGGTCCGGGCGGCCGCAACTGATCTGGCTTGCACCGGCATCCCCGGCGTTGGAGTCGGTCACTTGCGCGTCGTAGAGGGTGTAGCGTGCCAATACATCCGACTGCTCCGGGCGACGGGACTCGATGTGATTGCCGGTCACCAATGGCAGCGCGAGGTAGATCGGTGTATTGCGGGTATTGGACGGTACTTCCAAGGCCAGCGGCTCGGCGTTGCCACCCAGCTCGAACAGACTGCCGTCCGGCAGGACCCCGCTGGCCTGGCTGACCACCAGTTGCCCCATGTTGAGGAATTGCAGATCGATCTCCAGCGCCAGGAACCCCCAGGCGTAGCTGGCCAGCAACCGAGTGCGAACCTTCAACTGGTGATCGAAGTAGCGATCGTTGTGTTGTAGATGTTGCGGGCGCAATAGCATGCCTTCCTGCCAGATGACCTTATCGTGATTCATCGGTCATCCACCTTGGCCAGTCGCTCAAGCGTGTTGGCAATCCCATCCTCGTCGAGTGTCAGGTTCGCTTCATTCAACTGCGTCGCCGCCACCGGCAGTGTGTAGCGCCAGCGGGCGCGTGGCAGGTCACGGTACGCCACCAGTATGCCGACGTAACGGCCATCCCCGCTGATAGCGAGCCTGAGCTCGACGGTTTCGCCTGGGCGCAGTTCCAGCTCCTCGCTGGAAACCAGATCAGGTGCCAGTGTTTCCCTCGCGCGCTCATAGAGGCTGAAGAAATCTGCGTTTTCATAAGCCACGGGGTGCTTGAGTTCGAACAACCGCACCACCACGGGTGATGGCCGTCCATTGAGGTCGGGGTTGAGTTGATCACTGGCCGTCAGGGTGAGGTTGAGCTTGGTCATCGTCGAAAAGGGCGATAACGCGGAGCAACCGGCCAGCAGCAGGGTCGTGGCTAACGCCGGCAAAATTTTGGATAAGTGCATCGTGCAGTGCGGCATGGACATCATCCGTGGTGGTCGATTTGCAGGCCGGCAATCAAGCGAACCCGCTCTTCATAGGTCTGGGCCTGGTGCCATTCGCTGTTCAATTCCGAACAAGTACGCAGGCTCTGTTGCAAACCCTGGATGCTTTGCTTGAGCAGCAGCGCGGCATTGATCGCCAGGGCTTCGCGGGCCTCGCCATCCAGGCTTTCGAGATCCATGCCCAGGGCGGTACCGAAGCGCTGCCAAAAGCCGTCGTGAGGGTGATCAATAACGTCGGCCGGCGGGCCTGGTTCAAGTGGGGGCTCCTCGACCAGTTCCGGCCAGAGCAGGCTTTCCATGTCGATACGCGCATAATCCGGCCGCCCAAGGGCATCCGACGGCACGACAGCGGGATTTATCAGCTCATCGACGTCCAGCACGCCCCGCTCCTGCTGATCCAGCGCCTTCAGCGGATCGAGTTCCAGAAAGGCGTCATCCGGAATGAGGCTGTCGATCGGCATCGGACGGCTCGCTTCGGCAAGGTGGCCCGCCGGCCTGGAGACCAGCCGTGCGAGGACCTCGAAATCGCCCATGATGTAGGCCTCTCCGTCCTGTATCCGTACCGGCTCGCCCTTGGGTAGACGCGCGCCGCTTTGGCGATGCGTCGTACCGTTGCCACTGGTGTCGGTCAGAAAAAATACACCGTTACGGAAACTGACCTGCGCATGACGCTTGGACAGCAGGCGCTCGCGGTCATGGATGACCCAGTGGCAGCCCTCGCCCCGCCCGATCACGCCACCGGCGGGCCCAAAGGTCTTTTGGCACAGCCGTGGCGGGACGAACTGGTTGGCGTTCAGTATTTCGAAAACAAGTTCCATCTATCAAAGGCTCCTTGGGATCACTTGCCGCGATTAACCGCCTGTGGATCACCCAAAGGGCGATAACCACTGTCGTTGAATGTGTAATTGGCGCTGCATCCGCCCAGAGTGAGTGACACGAAAACCGTCAACAGGACGGCTTGCCAGGGAAAAACAGGCATCGAAAAGTCTCCAGGAATGAAAGGATCGGGCTGGAACGGCTACGAATAGGGCGAGGACAGGGTCAATCATTGAAATCACTGCGCTGGACGTTCAGGCGCGCGAGGCGATAGATCAATGTGCGCAGCGGCAGGCCGAGTTCACGGGCGGCGCGGGTCTTGTTACCCGAATGCTCGCGCAGGCAATCGATCAACAAACCTCGTTCAATCTGCTCCATTCGCTCACGCAGGTTGATTCGGCCGCGCTCGGAGGGGGGTTCGATGTGCAGCGCAAAATGCTCGATGAGCAGTTCGCCGCTCTCGCACAGGAGCACTGCCCTTTCCACGACACTCTTGAGTTCACGGACGTTGCCCGGGAAACCGTAGGCAGCCAGGTGATCGAGCGCTGCGTCTGACCAACGCACAGGATCACGCTGCAGGAGCGTGCAAGCCTTGTCAGCAAAATGCCGCGCCAGTTCGATGATGTCGCCGTCGCGCTGACGCAACGCCGGTAATTGGATCGGAAATTGTGCGAGGCGGTAATACAGGTCTTCGCGGAATTTACCCTCCTCCATCAGCTGCTTGAGGTCGCGGTGAGTGGCGGCAACGATGCGTACATCGACGTGATGAGTGTCGTTGGACCCCAATGGGCGAATTTCGCCCTCCTGCAACACTCGCAACAACTTGGCTTGCAGGGACAACGGCATGTCGCCAATTTCATCGAGCAACAGCGTGCCACCGTTGGCCGCGTCGAACAGCCCGGCACGATCCCGGTCGGCACCGGTGAACGCGCCCTTGCGATAGCCGAACAGCTCGCTCTCCAACAGATTCTCGGGAACCGCCGCACAGTTCTGCACGATAAACGCCTTGGATCGACGCGGGCCGTGGTCATGGAGGGCCCGGGCCACCACTTCCTTGCCGGTGCCGGTCTCACCCCGCAGCAAGACGGTATAGGGGCTGTGCAGCACTTTACTGATCAATGAGCACGTCTTGCGCATCACCACGCTCTTGCCGATCAGGCCATAGCTGATGCCACTCGGCAGGCTTGAGGTAACGGATACGGGCTCGGTGACAGGACGCTGCAGGCGTTGCAGCAGATGCATCTGGCCAAGGGCAAAAGCCCCGAGCTGTCCTAGGGATTCAGCAACCCCATGCAGGTCGAGATGCTGATCGCTGGCACACAGCAATAGGCCCCCGACACGACCCTGCGGGTCGACCAGGGGTACACACAGCAGTGACTGCCAGGGTGTGGCCCGGGCTGGCAGGAAGCGGGTTTCGTGCACGCTGTCGCCCAACGCGCCGAGACACACCACACGGTTCTGGCCCAGGGAAAACTGCAGCAATTGCTCAGCGCGATAATCGGAAGGCAGGCTTTGCGGGTCACGAAACTGCAACTGGCCTTCCAGGCATTCGGTGTTCATTTCCAGGCGGGTACCGGTGGCATCGAGCACGTACAACTGCACCAACTCACAGCCGCTGAGCCGCGCCACGCCCTGAAGGAAATTCCCCACCAACACCGCACCCTCCGCCAAACGTGAGAGGCTGAAGAACTGCGCCAAGAGTGCTTCGGCATAGTCCAGCGGCTGCGAGAGCGTCTTGAACATGGCGCCCACTTCAGGAGAACTCGCACGCGACGCTGGCTTCACCCTCGAGCACCGCGTGTACATGCCGTAGCGGTTCGCCACCGGCCATGGCCGTGAGCAAGCGGTCGGCCACCAGCGGCATCAGGTGCTGGTCGAGCAGGTGGTCAATCAGCCGCGCACCACGGTCATTGCGACTGCAGCGCTCGACCAGATGGCTCACCAGATGTCCGCAATAACTGAAGCCCAACTGCCGACGACGCAACCGCTCACCCAGGCGGTCGAGTTTGATTTCCACCAGCTCACGCAACACCGGCCCGCTGACCGGGTAATACGGGACCACGCACATGCGGGCCAGCAGCGCTGGCTTGAAATGCTCGCTGAGGATCGGGCGAATGGATTCTTCGAGGCGCTCGGCACTCGGTTGTGCGCCGTTTTCGCACAGTGCGTCGATACGTTCACTGCCCAGGTTCGACGTCATCAGAATCAGGGTGTTGCGAAAATCAATCTCCCGCCCTTCCCCATCGTTGGCCAGGCCCTTGTCGAAGATTTGGTAGAACAGGTTCAACACATCGGGGTCGGCTTTTTCAACCTCATCGAGCAACACCACGCTATAGGGCTTTTGCCGCACGGCTTCGGTGAGCATGCCACCTTCACCAAAACCGACGTAGCCCGGCGACGCGCCGATCAGCCGGGAAACGGTGTGTTTTTCCTGGAACTCGGCCATGTTGATCGTGGTGATGAAACGCTCACCGCCATAGAGCAGGTCGGCAAGGGCATGTGCCGTTTCGGTCTTGCCAACGCCACTGGGGCCTACCAACAGAAATACGCCCACCGGGGCATCGGGTTTGTTCAAGCCTGCGGCGGCGGCGCGCATCGCACGATCAAGGGCCTGCACAGCCGGTTCCTGACCACGAATACGCGCACGCAGGTCCGTGGCGAAACTGGCGACTTTCAGATTGTGCTCGCGTGCCAATTGCGCCAGCGGTACACCGGTCCACGCGTTGATCACCTCGGCTATCAGTCGCGGGCAAACTTCGAAGCTGACCAGACGCTCCTGGGTTTGCGCAGCCACCAGCGTGCCGTATGTTTGCTCCACCGCCGCTTCCAGGGCTTCAATACTGAGGTCTTGATCCACTGCGCTTTCCCGAGCCCTGGCCAATTGCTGACGCAGCGACAGCAAACGCTCCGCGAGGATACGTTGCTCGGTCCATTGGATTTCCAGCGCTTGGCACTCGTCTTCGATGGTCGCCAGACCTGCCTCCAACGTTTCCAGGGCCTGAAGGTCAATGGATAGGCCCGCCTCGGCATCGCGCCGCAGCGCCCGGCGTTGGCACTCGCCTTCGGCCAGCTCGCCGCGCAATCGCTCCAGGCTTTGCGGAGCAGCGGCCAGGCTGATGCGCACGCGAGCGCAGGCGGTGTCGAGCACGTCGACGGCCTTGTCCGGCAACTGACGTCCGGCCAGGTAGCAGGCCGATAATTGCGCCGCCGCGACCACCGCATCATCACGCAGGTAGATGCCGTGGCTGTTTTCGTAGATACGGGCCAGGCCACGCAGGATGGTCACCGCTTCACCGACGGTCGGCTCGTGCAATTGCACCGGTTGGAAACGACGGGCCAGGGCCGGGTCTTTTTCAAAGTATTTTTTATACTCGGTCCAGGTGGTGGCCGCGATCGTACGCAGCTCGCCCCGGGCCAAGGCTGGCTTGAGCAGGTTCGCCGCATCGGCGCCCCCGGCGTTGTTACCCCCGCCGATCAAGGTATGGGCCTCGTCGATGAACAGGATGATGGATTTGGACGAAGCCTTGACCTCGTCGACCACCCCCTTGAGACGACGCTCGAATTCCCCTTTGATGCTGGCACCGGCCTGAAGCAGCCCCATATCCAGCGAAAGCAGTTCAACGCCCTCAAGCGCCGGGGGCACGTTCCCGGCGACGATGCGCAACGCCAACCCCTCGACGATGGCGGTCTTGCCCACCCCTGCTTCACCGACCACGATTGGATTGTTTTTGCGGCGACGAACGAGAATATCGATCATCTGCCTGATTTCGTCATCGCGACAAAGCACCGGGTCGAGTTGGCCTTCGCGGGCCTGTCGGGTCAGGTCATGGGTAAAGCGCGCCAGCAGGGAGTCGTCCAGCGTGGTGGACTGGCCGGCAACCGGTTGAGCCTGTTGCGACAAGGCGAACGCTTTCAGCCGATCGACGTTCAGTCGGGTCAGCAGCGCCAGGTAAGCACTCCCGGCGTAGCGGAGTGGATTGCGCAGCAATGCCAGGATCAACGCGGCTTGTCCGACCTGACTGCGACCGAGTTCGAGATTGGCCACCAGCAGCGCATCCTGCAACCACTGCACCAGTTCCGGGGCAAATACCGGGTTGCGCGAAGCACTGTGCCCCATCCGCGGTTGCAGGGCCGCGCTCAGTTCGCCGGCACTGACCTGGGCATCCTGCAAGGCACACGCGAGCAGCCCCTGCGGACGCTCCAACAAGCCCAGCATCAAGTCCTCCACCAGGACCTTGTCTGCGCCACGGGCCACGCATTGCTCGGCCGCGCGCTCCAGATCACGCCTGGTTTCGGCGTCCAATGCCTGGATCAATTGTTGAAGGTCTACGTTGATCATGTCATCCATTCCTAATGAATTTTGCTGCCAAGGGTCACCATCCCATCGGCGCGCTCGTGTCCCAGCCAACTGGTCCATCCCAGGCGGCAGGTGTTCTGTTCACCGATGCACAGCTGACGAATCTCCTGCTGGCGCAGGACCAGGCGAATGTCATATTCAAGGGGGTCACGCAGGGTGAATCGCACCAGCGAGCACAACGGCTGGTAACCGCTTCCGATGGGCAAGAATTCGTGGAAACGCTGCCAGTCCAGCTCGCAGACATGGATCCGGAACTTGCCGCTGCGGTCGCGCACCCGCTCGCCAAGCACCAGGTCCTGGCTGAGCAGGCTATTGGCGCCTCCCAGGCGATTGCGCTGTTCCTCAAGGATATCCACATGCCGCTCGATGCACTGTTCGAGGTTCAGTTCGGCGTGCTTGAAGTAATAACGCAGTACGGCTTCGATCAGCGCCGCCGAATGGGCACGCAGGCTCAGCAAGCCCAGGTATGGCAGCAGACGTTTCCAGTTCAGTTGGCTGGCCTTGCGAATCTCTTCGCCCCCCAAACCGATCAACGCGTACAACTGTTCGGAAAATGGATCTCGGGCACCGCTCTGGAAACTTGCGCAGTAACGGTACTTGCGCCAGATCGGCAACATCAGCCGTTGGAGACGATGGTGAAAGACATCAAGGAAGTCCCGTGTCGGGTTGTTCTTTTCCTCTCCCAGGGCCTGCTCACCATAGAACGCCGGCAGCGGCGACCCCGCCCCGACCAGTCCGATCAGGTTCAAGCACAGACGCGCCCGCACCTGGCCGTGTTCTTCGAAAAACTCCACACGATCAATGTCGCTGGCCGGGAACCCCAGGCTTGGGTTGGCCTGGAATTCCAACCGGTCGTACAGCGCTTCATCATCCAGCCCAGGGTGAGCCTCGCGCAGCCGATCAATGACCAGCAACACAGCCTGGAATAACGAGTACTCGCGTATTCCTCGTGTCAGCACGCTCAGAGAAGCGGCTGTTGGCCCATGCGGGGTGTCCATTGGTACACCTCTCCCTGTGTGCTGTTCACCCGCAGTTCGTGGTACGAATTGAGGCTGGCATACAACGCGAAGAACTCGTTGAGGACCGACGCGAAGACGAACAGGTCGCCCTCGCCGATATAACCCTGCGGGTCGACGGTCAGTTCGGTGCGCAAGCCACGCACCGGCAAGCCCCGGTGCAGGCGGTCGACGTGCTGGTGCCGGATAGACTTGAGCCCCTCCAGCAAACGCTTGCTGACTTTCTCTGCCTGCTCGTCGTGGTAACGCGGAAAATCGTAACTTTCGAGAATCACCTTGAGCGCATTGACGTCTGCCAGTGACAGGTAGTTGAGAGACATGTTGCTGATCAGCTTCCAGAGGAAGTCGTGATTGAGTGGCGGCGCGAAGCTTGGCGTGACGGGGCCGATGTTGCGGAAACTCAGCCCCTCGGGGCTTTTTTCGCCGGGTTGGTCGATGTCACCCGGCTTGAGCTGACGCGGCAGGTTCCGGTTGGTGCACATCAACTCGATGGACAGGGTTTCATGCGGGTGAGTGTGTCGGACACCAAAGCCCAGGCAAGTGTCCAGACCGCCGTGCAACAACGAAGGTCGCTGACGAACGCTGTAGTAGGGGCGGCTGTGGGGCACATCGAAGCTTGAATCGTGCTCGAAAGACTCGAACGGCACATAAGCCTGATAACCCAGGCCTCCGGGGCTCCAGCCAGTGACGCTTTCGACCGAAAACACGCCGCAGTGCGCCTGGTCGTAATCGGCCGGCAACAGCAAGTACTCATCCTGTTTGCCGTCCAGGCGGATCGGCTGGGCGTCATGCTTGAACAGATTGACGATCGGCGTGCAGTACAGCTTTATGTTATCCAGCGTCGGGCGCATCCGCTGGATACCACTTTTGCCAATATCGAAGCGCAGCTCCAGGCCGCGTATCTGTTCGATGTTGCCGTGCGGCAAGGCGTTGATCACGTCCAGGCCATCGATGTCGACGAACAGGAACTTGTCCTGGAAAGCGAAATATTCTTGCAGGTAGCGATAGCCGCGAAAGGTATTCAGAGGATACGGGACCAGCGCTTCCTCTTCGGCAAACCCTACCGGCTGCACACGGTCGGCGGGGAGCCTGAATGTCATTGGACTGCCATCCGCAGCCCGCAGGGCCACACCGGTGCCGTCCAGCGGGATCAGCTCGATAACCTCAAGATTACGTAACAGGCTGAGATAGAGCATCTGGCTGATGTAGCGCTCGCCGGTCAAGTGCAGGCGCAAACGGCTCAGTTGCAGCTCGCCTAAATGACCGTCGCAACACATCTCCAGATGCAGGCTCAACAGCGACCCCTCCCCTTTCACGGAGTAACTCAACCGAGTCAGATCAAGCGCCAGGACTTGCGTGGGGTAACACGTCAGGAAACGACAACGCACCTGCTGGACAGGCTTGCTTTCGACCGGCGTATCGCGCTCGACCCGCAGCGCCGGGCCGGATCGCTGCAGCGGATCGAACTGTAAAATGCCGAAGGCTGGCAATGGCCGCATGTAGTTCGGCCACAACAGCTGCATCAGCGAATGGCTCAGCTCCGGCAACTGGTCATCGAGCTTCTGGCGCAGTCGCCCGGTTAGAAATGCAAACCCCTCCAGTAGCCGTTCCACATCCGGATCCCGTCCGGCCTGTCCCAGGAAGGGGGCCAGCGCCGGGTTACGCTCGGCGAAATGTCGACCCAGTTGGCGGAGCGCCGTCAGCTCGCTCTGGTAGTAATGATTGAACGACATCAATGGCTATCCTTGACCTTGACCTGACCGCTGCCGTCCAGGCACGCGGAAAAACTGACCTGCCGCTTGATCCCTTCCACATCCAGCAAGGCGTCGATGCGCAAGGACAGGTGGAGCTGATCGGCGCTACTTGGCATTGAAACGACACAGACATTGCGCAGACGTGGCTCGTAGGCCTTGATAAAGGTCTCGATCGCCTTGCGGGCCTGGCTCCCCGCGTCGTGCAGGCTCAAGCGCATGTCATTGAGGTCCGGCAGCCCGTAATCCACGAGCGTCTGCACGCTACCCGCCCGGGTGCTGAGCATCTTGGCCAGATGCGCAGCCACTGATGTGACGATGCAGACCTCGCGGCTCAAACCCGCGCGCTTTTTAGAATCACCGGCCAGGCGCTCGAAAAGGCTGCCGTAAGTCATGGGTGCTTACGCCTTGTCCAATTTGCCAACCAACGACAGCGTGAAATCGGCGCCCATGTACTTGAAGTGAGGCCGAACGTTGAGGCCAACGCGGTACCAGCCCGGCTCACCGTCCACGTCACTGACAATGACCTTCGCCGCACGCAATGGACGGCGGCCACGGACTTCGGCACTCGGGTTCTCCTGGTCGGCCACGTACTGGCGGATCCAGTTGTTGAGCTCACGCTCCAGGTCCGTACGCTCTTTCCAGGATCCCAATTGCTCGCGCTGCAGCACCTTCAAATAATGAGCCAGGCGATTGACGATCATCATGTACGGCAACTGGGTGCCGAGTTTGTAGTTCAGCTCGGCATGCTTGTCCTCGGAACTGTTACCGAAGATCTTCGGTTTCTGCACGGAACTGGCGGAAAAAAACGCGGCATTGTCACTGCCTTTGCGCATGGTCAGGGAGATGAAGCCTTCCTCGGCCAATTCGTATTCGCGACGGTCGGACACCAGCACTTCGGTGGGGATCTTGGTTTCGATTTCGCCCATGCTTTCGAAGTGGTGCAACGGCAGGTCTTCGACCGCGCCACCGCTTTGGGGACCGACGATGTTCGGGCACCAGCGGAATTTGGCGAAGCTGTCGGTCAGCCTCGTACCGAACGCATACGCCGTGTTGCCCCACAGGTAGTGCTCGTGGCTGTTGGCAACGGTTTCCTTGTAGACGAACGACTTGACCGGGTTCTCTTGGGGGTCGTATGGGTTGCGCAACAGGAAGCGCGGTACGGTCAGGCCGAAATAACGGGCGTCTTCCGATTGACGGAAGCTCTGCCACTTGGCGAATTGCGGGCCTTCGAAATGGTCTTTCAGGTCTTTGAGGTCCGGCAGTCCGGTGAAGCTCTCCAAGCCGAAGAATTTCGGACCGGCCGCGGCGATGAATGGCGCATGGGACATGCAGGCGACACTGGACACGTACTGCATCAATTTCACGTCCGGCGAGCTTGGGGACATGAAGTAGTTAGCGATGACCGCACCCACCGGCTGTCCACCGAACTGGCCGTACTCTGCGGTGTAGATATGCTTGTACAGGCCCGATTGTATGACTTCCGGCGAGTCCTCGAAGTCATCCAGCAAATCGTCCTTGGACACGTTGAGCATTTCTATCTTGATGTTTTCACGGAAGTCAGTGCGGTCCACCAGCAACTGCAAGCCGCGCCAGGCCGACTCCAACGCCTGGAATTGCGGGTGGTGGAGGATTTCGTCCATCTGGCGACTGAGCTTGGCGTCGATTTCGGCGATCATGCGGTCAACCATGGCTTTCTTGACCGGTTCGCCGCTGTTTTGCGGCTTGAGCAACTCTTCGATGAACGCGGATACACCGCGCTTGGCAATGTCGTAGGCCTCATCGTCCGGGGTCAGGCGGGTCTGGGCGATGATGCGTTCCAGAATGCTGTAATCCGCGTTGTCCTGGCTCTGCTGCTGTACTGCATGGGTACTCATGTTTCGGCTTCCTTGGCTGAAAGAATCAAGCGCTCTTCGCGGTGGTATCCAGACCCAGCTCATCCAGGACGCGACGGCGGGAATCGTCATTGGCGAGTACGCCTTCGATGGCGTTACGAAACGCCGGCGCGTTGCCCAATGGGCCCTTGAGCGCCACCAACGCGTCGCGCAACGCCATCAGCTTGCTAAGTTCCGGTACTTGCTCGACCAGGCTCGCCGGGTTGAAGTCTTTCATCGAGTTCAAGCGCAGCTGTACCGCCAATTCCTCAGTACTGTCCTGTGCCTGGAGACGATTCGGTACGCTCAGGGTCAGGCTCAGCGCTTGCTTGGCCAACACTTCGTCGAAGGTCATTTTGTCGATGCCAATCGGCTTGCGATCCTCGACCTTGCGTTCGTCCTTGCGGTGGGTGTAATCACCGAGCGCCAACAATTTCAACGGCAGTTCAATGTCCTCCCGAGCACCGCCGGTGGCGGGTTTGAAGGTGACGTTGATGCGTTCCTTAGGGGCGACCGAGCCTTCTTTGGCCATGACTTTCTCCTTACAGTTTGGGACTCTGAGACCTATTCAATGACCCGTTCCAGATCGAGGTGACACAACCTGCGATGGGTCTCTTCCTTGCACTCACGTACAGAGTGGTTCTGTGGCAACAACTCGCAGCAACTGTGCAACAGGTGCAGCACCTGCAGTTCCAGGAGGGGTTCCCAGGCGTTCAGACCTGCGTTTCGTAGCGTCTGATCGAGTGCCTCCAGTTGAACCTTGGTGAGTTCGTATTTCCTGGCTGAGAAGCACAGTCGAGCCAGCGCGAACTGCCAGAGGAATCGCTCGCGTGTCCCATGGGCGCCTTGCATGGCTTGCCGGAGCAACTGAACGGCAGGTTTGAGACCGTCCTTGCGCAGGATCGCCTCGGCCTCCTCCAGCTCCAGTTCCCAAGGCGCCTGGTTGTCGGTGACATCGGCTGTGGGGGCCCCGCCGGGACTTTGCAGGTGAGGCATGACCTGGACGGCGATCCAACCCCGGGTGGCCGAGTCGGCGAACGGCGTACCGTCATGCCAGCGCAACTCGATAATGCCCGGCAGGCGCTGGATGAATGACGCGAAGTGGATTTCCACTTCACACATGGCCAATTCGGCGTTCAGCCCTTGCAGGCATTCCCAGGCAAGCCTCTGGCCATCGAACCAGAACGGTGCCGTCGCCAGGCTCGCCTCGATATCCACAAGCAGGTCTGCGTAATCGCCCTGCTGGAGACGGTCCTGATAAGCCTTGAGTTTGTCCGCCGGCAGGCCACGCAACTGGGTGACCCGCTCGGCGTTGCGCTCGGGCAATACATCGATGGCCAGCCAGAGCATGGTGCGATTCAGGCGCAGGGCACGAGCGTCAGTCGCTTTTTGTTTGAGCCACCAGGTGCATAACGGCCGCGCACCTTCCTGCTGGACGCGCAGGGCCTTGTGGGCTTCTTTTTCGTTCTCGATCGGAGTGCCGGGCGTGAACAGCTGGGTGGCAACGTGCTTTACCTGGGCCACAACCGTTCCAATGGCACCCGTTTGCGGCAGGTTTTCGGTGGCCCGCTGGATCATGGTGTTGAGGCGCCGACACAGCGGCAGCAGTAGAGGCGCGTCATCACCCAAGTGGGCGGTGCAAGCAGCGTCGAGGCCTTCCAGTTGCGCCGCCAGATGACGGAATATCGGCAATTGCTCCTTGATCGCAATGTCATCGCCGAACGCTTGCTCAAGGCGAGGCATCAACCAATTGATGCTGGCGGCACGGGTTCGATTTTTGAGCGGATGAATGTCCAGCCAATGGTGCTTGCATAAGTGCTGCAAAAGACCGAGACCCGCCAGCAACCCCTGGAACGACTCACACTGATACAGCGCCCACACCAGCCAGGCCACCACCCGCAGATCCTTCGACTGGGTGCGCAACAACGCTTCACTTGCCTCAAGAACCTTCGGCCAGTCGACATGGCCACTTTCATGCATTGACTGGGTTTTGCTTACCTCGCGCTCCAAGGCTTCGTATTCATTTGAAAAACGCACATCCGCACCCGCAAAACTTTCCTTGGACACAGGAGTTTCGGCGAGCGCCAGATAATGGACGGACAGTTTTTCGGAATACGACATTCACGCCCCTGCTAAGACAATTCGGTTTGTGGCATGGGTTGTTTGGACGACATGGTTATTGAGTGGTAAATATTCAGCTTCGCTTGTAGGAAGTTTCGCCAAACATAATCCAGCCACTTCCTCCTGAACTCACACCACTTTTTTACCAGCCGAACGCTGCGAAGAATGCCAAGGTTTTCAGGATAAAAAAGTAGGAGCTTTCCTTTTTTCAAAGAAATAAATGCAAATAGACATTCGCTGAAACATCCGAAGACGAAACGGTCGTTGACAACGTTTGACCCTCCAGTCCAGGCAACGAAAACCACTTCGAATTATTTCATTCGCAACCTCTTTCTCTTCCAGAGAAAAGTCCTACATCCTTTTCTTTTTTTACCAGCGCCTGCGCGCGCATCCAGCAAGGCTGCTTCAATGAGAGCAGGAGTCAAAGCCACAGCCCAAGGACGTTCGCATGTTCCATACCCTTGATTTGCCCAGCTTCCGTCTCACGATTACTGATCTCAAACATGATCTCCAAGTCGTGGCCTTCAAAGGTTACGAAGCCATCAGCGCACCTTATTCGTTCGATATTGAACTTGTAAGCGAACAAAGCGACATGAATCTGGAACATTTATTAAACAGGCAAGCCTTTCTAACATTCGATAAACAGGGACGCGGTGTCCACGGCCTGATTTATCGCGTTGCACAAGGCGACACCTGCAATCGCTTGACTTACTACAAAGTAAGATTAATGCCACGACTGGCTTATTTGGAACACCGCACCAATCAGCGAATTTTTCAACAAACCAGTGTGCCGCAAATCATCACAACGATTTTCAAGGAGCACGGCATTCTCACGGATGCTCATCGTTTCCAATTAAGTGAAAGTTATCCCCCTCGTGATTACTGCGTGCAATATGGAGAATCCGACTTGCACTTCATTGAACGCCTGTGTCACGAAGAAGGCCTGCATTACCATTTTCAGCACAATGAGTCGGGCCATCAATTGGTATTGGGTGATGACCAGACCGTATTTCCCCGACTTGAACAGCACACTATTTATAAACACGACAACGGGATGGTTTACGACGAACCGGTTATCCATCGGTTTGGCCTGCGGCTGGAACCCCGAACCAGCCGCGTCACGCGTCGTGACTACGACTTCAGGAAGTCGACACGCCTATTGGAGAGCAGTTGCCAGCCCAGCCTCGAAGCGGTCCGGCCAGAGGTGGAGGCCTATGTATATCCGGGTGACTTTACCCAGGAAAAACGCGGCAAGTTATTGAGCCAGAGGACCTTGGAGCGCCATCGCGCCGACTACGTCCAGGCTGAAGGAAAGAGCAATCAGCCGGCACTGACGACGGGACACTTCCTGGCATTGAGTGAGCACCCTCGCCAGGAATGGAATGACCTATGGCTCCTGACCCAGGTGCATCACGAAGGCAAGCAGCCGCAGGTGCTGGAGGAAATGGCCCCTTGCGACACAGGTAGACATGAAGACCACTTCAACCAGGGCTATCGCAATCGCTTTGTTGCCACGCCTTGGAACGCGATCTTCCGCTCGCAGCGGGTTTATCGAAAACCACGTATATCGGGCAGCCAGACGGCAATTGTCACGGGACCCAAGGGTGAAGATGTTCACTGCGACCCGTATGGCCGGGTCAAGGTCCGGTTTTTCTGGGATCGTGCGGGACACTTCGACGACGGCAGCAGTTGTTGGTTGCGAGTCGCCTCCAACTGGGCAGGCAACCGCTACGGCGGCGCCACGATCCCGAGGGTGGGCATGGAGGTGCTAGTGACCTTCATGGAAGGAGACCCTGACAAGCCTTTGATCAGCGGGTGCCTGACCAATAGCGCCAATGCCGCGCCCTACCCGTTGCCGGCACACAAGACCCGCACGGTGTTTCGTTCTTGCAGCTCGCCGGGCAGCCAAGGCTTCAACGAGTTGCATCTGGAAGATCGCGCAGGTCAGGAGCTGATCTATCTGCGGGCCCAGCGCGACATGGAACAGCAAATCGAGAACGACAGCCGCCTGGAGATTGGCAACGATCGGCGGGAAACCATCAAGGGCAACAGCATCACCGTGCTGCACGCCGAGGAGCATCGAACCACGGCCGCCGACCGATCAGTCCAGGTCAAAGGCAATGATTACCTGCGCGTCACCAACCGACACACCCGCGTCGATCAGACAATGGTCGTCGAGGCCGGACAACACGTGCATATCAAGGCGGGTGCCCATCTGGTCCTTGAAGCAGGTGCGACCCTCAGTTTGAAAGCCGGTGGCGAGCACATCGTGATCGACCACAGCGGTGTCTACAGCAGCAGTGCAATCCAGCTCGGCGGCGCGCCCATGGGCAGTATCACCGCATCGTCGTTCACGCCAGGCTCCACGGATCCCTCGCCGGAGCTCGCCCCCACCCAACGTGCCCTGATAGCGGCCAGCAAAGCAGCGGGACTGGATTTCTGCCCTGTCTGCGAGGCTTGCCGTGAGGGTTTCTGCCCAACGGAAGCCGCCGCATGACTCGCTCATTCCCGCACCGATGGCTGATCGAGCAGCAACGTCTCGGGCATGCCTTGTGCGTCGTCCTGGACTCAGAAAATGAGCACCCCATGCGCCAGACACTGCTCAAGAGCCGTCGTCCCGACCAATACCTGAGCATCTACGCCCAAACCCTGGTTGCCGAGCTGGGTGACGCCGGGCCCTTTGTGTTCAGCGTCGAGCGGCCCGGCGACGAACCTATCAATGAATTGCTCAACCGACCGGACAGCCACTGGGGATGGCTTGCCAGCGTTCCCCAAGGTGGCCTGCCAAAACTGGTGGAGCACTGGCGTGAGCGGTTGATCATTGGAGAACGTCCTCATCAGGTGCTGTATCGCTTCCATGACAATCGAGTCCTGGCCCGGGCGCTCAAACATTTGCCCGTTGAAGCCTATCCGGCTTACCTCGGACCGGCGCTCAGTGTTTGCTATTGGCAGGACACGGGTTGGGCAAGCACGGGCAACCCGGCGCCTGGGACATATCCAGTGCCTGATTCACCTCTTTGGTTGCAGGTGCCTGCTACCCCGCAACAAGCAACGCAAGCTCGCCTGCTCAATGCCCGCCGTTTCCTGTTGGCCGAGCATGTCCAGGCCTTCGCCACACTTGCCGAACAACAGGACCCGGAAATGTGGTTGCGCGCCACGCTCGATCAGGCTGGGGCATGGCACTGGCAGACGCCTGAGCAGTTGGAGTTTTTGCTGACCCAAGGCCTGCAAGCTCCCGCCTATAGTCGGGCGTCGTACTGGCAAGTACGCCCAGCAGAAAAGCCCGACGAGCATTTTGAGCGGGTGCGCCTGATGGCGGCGTTCTGCCAAGGAGACGCGCCGCGATGAAACATGCCCTGCGAATTGCGGCTTTGAACGGTTGCCTGGCGATGGCGACAGGTTGTGCCGACAAACCACCGAACACGTTTATTTTCACGGCAGATTTGCCGCCTGACTTTGCCTATCGTGCGGCGGTGTACTACGTACCCGCCCCAGGCGAAACCTGCACCGTCGAGACCCGATATAACAAAGCACCGGTGTTCAACAGGGCGTGGCGCGAGGCCTACAAACCTGATTCCGAAATCGTCATTCGCCGCACCCGCATGGGCTGCCCGCTGGTGATCAATCGCATCGAACTCCAAATCCACTCCGCCTACGGCAAGGATTGGAGCGATATCAGTCAGGACTCGGCCAATATCGTGATTCGCGATGCCCTGGAAGAACAATACAAAGGTGTTTTCAGCGAAGCGGGTGAAAGTACTTTTTACGGCCAATGCCAATGGTTGTTCCGCACGTCAGGCAAGCCTCGCATCCTCAGAAAACTCCTCGACTGCAAAAAAACCAACCCACAGGGCGAGCTTGGGCGCGGGCGTCCTTTCTCGGCGTACACCCTTGCTCAGCTCCCGGGTAGAACCGTGAGGATGAAGATCAACTTGGCCCGCGAAGAGAGACCCTACATGGGTGATACCTGGATAAAGGTGCCCAACGGCTGGAAGCGTTGCATGGGCGATAGTTTCGAAGACCCATACGCATTTTGTTTCGGTAATCACAAAGACTTCAGCGGTTTTCAGATGCCCGACGGACGCAAATGCACTATTTACCCCGGTTGTACGGAATAAGGAGATCACGTATGACGTCGTTTCAAAAGGAATTGGAATCAAGGCTGAGCAGCCGCAATCTGACCTGCCCTGTAGGGGGTAGATGGACCAGCTTTCAGCTCGTCGATGAATGGGGCTCTGGTGAGCCTTATGCGGGGCTGGCCTATGTCGCTACCGATTCGGAAGGACAAAGATATTCGGGCAATCTGGATACCAGGGGTATCGGCAAGGTCACCAACCATTACGCCGGGCCCATTGCCCTTACCTTTGAGCAACCTTGTCAAGGGCAGGAAAAACTCTATATCGAGCTTCAACGCAGAGCTCACTACCCCCTCAAGATCACTGAACTGCAAGTTCGCGCCGAGCAAACCCGCTACCTGAACCCAAACGCCACCCGCACCCGGGAAAACCCGGCACAAGCCTGCGCAGACGACTTTTTCCAGGTGGAAGTGCGGCATCTGGTCGAGCACGTCGCACATTTGCCACCCGAGGTGTACCGCCATTACCCGCAACCGGCAGGGCCGGCACGACTGATGGGCGAACATGGCAAGCTCGGCGTGGCTGTGATGCCGCAAAAACACACGGTACTAGAAATACGGCCGTTGCGTGCCCTGCGGCCCATGCTGTCCACCGCCTCAGCATTCTGCGCGCTCAACTTGTACCAGTTGGCCCTGATGTCGACACTGACCTATTGCTCCTTCGGCCAGAAACCCGACAAGGCTCCGATCACAACGGCGGTGAGCTTCACCCGACAGCCAAGTGTGGGTAACTGGTTCGCCGATGCACTGGCCAAGTCCGAGGAACTCGGGGAGTGCTATCCAGGGCAAAGAAAACCCTACTACTCGCTGTATGAAGACGTGCCCTACTCCAGACGCCTGGAGATCGTGCCATTCGACCCGGCCCTCTACGCGGTCAACGATCCTGAATTGGGCATACATCAAGAGCATCCCGCCAAAGTCCATTTTCTTGACGACACCGGCGAAGAAGACAGCACGGACACCCAGGCCTACATCACCCACAACGACGAGCTGATCCTGATAGCCGTGCGCGGCACCCAGCAACTCGCCGACTTCCTGCGCGACGCCGATGCACGCCAAGTGCCGTTTGAGGAAGGTGTCGGCCAGGTGCATCGAGGCTTCTATGGCGCCGCCAAAAAAACTGCGGCCTTCGTGACGAGTTATCTGGACCGGTTCTACGCCGGGCAAAAACTGCTGATCTGCGGTCACAGCCTGGGCGGCGCAGTAGCATTGCTGCTGGCAGAAATGCTGCGGCGCCGACCGGAAGGCTACACCCTCCAGCTCTACACTTATGGCGCACCTCGCGCCGCCGATGCCACCTTCACAAAAAACGCCGCCCCCCTGGTGCATTACCGAATGGTCAACCACAACGACCCGATACCCAGCGTGCCCGGCAGTTGGATGAATACCAAGGGAAACGTTTATGGCACAGGATTGGCCCTTGCATTCGCCAACGTACCGGTCGGCCTTTCCGTGTTCATCGCGGGCATCACTCGCTGGACGGGCGAATCGTATGAACACCACGGGATCTTGCGACATTTCCTGCCAGTAGAATTCGATCGCAAGGAGCGCTCTTCGATCCTGTGGATGCCCCGTTGCGACACCATCACCCAACACGCCGCCTGCGAGGTGGCCCTCGAGCACAAACATGGCCTGCCGGATCGCCCGGCCTTACTGGCCCAACTCATCCAAACCGGCAACCATTTCATGCTCCCCAGCTACATCCCTGCTTGCTGGGCGACCTTGCGCCGTTGGCAGGAAGCGCACATAACCGGAAGCCCACTGGCGACAAAACGCGAATATGAATGGATCGACAATGCGCTGGCACGGATTACCCAACAGCTGCGTGATGAAGAGCGCTCCCTGGCGAGACGAGGCGCGCCCAATGGACGTAGCGAAAGCGACATCAACATTGCGCTCATTCGCGAGGTCGACAAGCTGCACAGCACCCGCGCGCGTCTGGCTACGTTGCGCACTGCGTCGGTCAGCGAAAAAGACGTCTATGGGAGCTTGTCGGAACACCCCGAGCAACTGGCACAAGACCTGGCCCGCTGGCAGGCACACCCGGAAAACAGGGAGGTGGAGCAACTGGCGATGGCACCAGCTCGGGCTGACGACAGTGAATTGATCCGTGGTGCTCACGGGTACGCCATTGGTGAACCGTATACGCTGGATCTCGATTCAATCGTTTGACCGGCGTAGCCGCCCCCGGGCGAGGAGCAAGCACCGTCGCCAACCAGCTACAAGCCCGTCCTAATGCGCCCAGAATCCTCATAGGTCAAAAAACGATCTATGATTAGCTTATTCGGCTTATTTAGCTGTTCAGCTAAACACCTAATTTGGGCTAAGGTATTGCTTCTTGCAGAGGTTTTGCTGGCCAGCTAAAGATGGGATTGGAGCTAAGATATGGAACGACATCATGATTGGGACTCCAAGCTTGAGGGTCAGGTCTTGGATAGCTTAGAGCACAGTCTCACTGACGCCTTTGGTCACGAGGCACACGTTAAAGTGCACTCAGGCCTGGATTTTTATCATGGGCATGAAGGCCTAAACGCAAGTCCCGACGGTGTGATCGAGCTGAGCATGTCAGCTAAAGACCTAAAGATCCTCGTCGAGGTCATTGGCAGTGCTTACCCCCGAGACATCCGAGACGCAGTCTGGCGCTTGGACAGTTTTGAACGAAATCGCCTCCGCGATGTGGATAGTGTCCGGATGATTGCAGCGGAATCGCTGAGTCCTGGCGCAAAGAAAGAACTGAAAGAGAGAGACATCGCATTTTTTGAGCTAGGTGGAAGCCTCTACCTAAAACATGGCCACTGGCTAGTTGATATACAGCGGCCATCAAAACCCAACACCTCAAGGCGAGCGATACAGCTTTTTACAGATGCTCGCGAAAACGTCATTCATTCGCTGCTAATGCACAGTCATGAATGGCTGACGGGAACCGAGCTATCGAATTTGGCAGAAACCTCTCAGTACACCTGCTCACTGGTGCTTCAAGAGCTAACGCAGCGCGAATGGTGCGAGTCTGTAGGTGGAGGGCCGACCCGCCGGAGACGGTTGGTCAACCCTGGAGCCTTACTCGACGCGTGGGCCGAGCAATGGCAGGCGCGAGCACGTGAGAACTCATCCACTTGGTATACGTTTGTGGAAAGCTCAAAGCACCTGCTTGCCCGGGTTGCAGAAACGGTTGCCGAAAAGCAGGTCGATTATCCATGGGCATTCACAGGGACCGCTGCTGGAAACGTATTCGCACCCTTGCTCACAAGCACAGACACCGTCGACCTGATTGTTCCTAAGGGGTATACGCAGGACATGGCGGATATGCTCGGGCTCAAGCCCGCAAAAAAAGGGTCGAACGTAACCATCACTGAGCGTGAAGGCACTAGCTTGCTGTTCAGGCAGCCGCACCCTGAATACCCTGCATATTTTGCAAGCCCATACATTCTGTATCTTGATCTCCTTGATGGTAGAGGGCGAAACAAAGAGCTGGCTGAGCACATCAGGAATTTTTTGGAGATTGAATGGGCAAGGAATTGAAACCCCGCACGGCTGCGGGGTACGACGCTGATGTGACGCACGCCTGTGAGAGGACCTTGCTTACGCTACTCAGTGCGTTTGGTAATTTGAAGGACACATTGCGTTTAGTCGGCGGCCTAGTGCCTCGCTACCTGACTCCAGAGGCGCCACCAGATGTGCCAACGCATGCGGGTACGTCTGATGTAGACATTGTGCTGAACCCGGAAGTCCTAGCGACCGGCGACGAATACGTTAGTCTTGCCGATCAGTTGAAGGCGCGAGGATTTGTACGTTGGGTCGAGAATGGAAAACCAACGTCTTGGAGATGGCGCAGACAAGTTGATGAGCATATTGAGGTCGTCGTAGAGCTACTGCGTGATGCCGGTGACGAGCAACCTGGAAAGGCCGTAAGCGTCAGCGGTGAGCAGGTCTCAGCACTCACCATTAAACACGCCAGAATCGTGCACGACTGGTATCAAGAAAAAGAGGTCGGTGCTCAACTGCTCGACAGTGGAGGAATGTCGGTCGATATCATACGTTTTGCAGACGTGCCTGCATTCGTGATTCTGAAAGCGCTTGCCCTTGACCAGCGGCAAGAGAACAAGGATGCAGCGGATCTCATCCATGTAGTTCGGTACTCAGGCTCACTTGAAAATGTTGCCAGGCTTTTTGTCGAGCGAATTCGCACGGGGAGGCATGGAGAGGCCGTAAGCGATGGATTGGCTGCATTGGCCCGGCGCTTTGGCGATGATCATTTCAGCGAAGGTTTTGAAAAGGTGGGGGCAGTCGCATACGCACGGTTTCATGGCGGCGAAGATGAAGACGACCTCATTAGCGCACAGCGTTATGCGGCAGGCTTAATTCAAGGCTTGCTCGCAGAAATTGAAGCTCAAATGGCCTGACTTCAGGTTGTTCAAACACCTTTAGACTGCACTCTGGCATGACCGCTGTGCTGCCGCCATCGCGAGCAAGCTCGCTCCCACAAGGAGGTGGCGGTGGACGTACATTTTGTGGCGAGGGGATTTATCCCCGCTGGGCTGCGCAGCAGCCCCAAAAAGGCCGGCGCAGTCCTACAGAAAAACCGCTGCGCCACCGAGCGGGAACGAGCTCCTTCGCCCCGAATCCTGGGCATTACAAAGGCTTGTTTATTCTCCCTTCGCAACGCTTCCACCCAGCTACGAATCCTTGCGCCATTGCCTACAACTACGCCAGAATCCGCCCGCTTGTGCGCCTTGCCCCCGGGTTCTATCGTTTCCCTGCCACTGCCCATCAGTGGTCGGGTTTAGTAGCCCGGGGTTGTGTCAGTAAGATGTACAAGCTCTCCATCGAAGCAGGTTCCTAACCTGTCCTTGATGGTGGCTGTGCGCAGGGCGCTTCGGCGCGCCGGCAATGCTGATCTCCCCGGTCTACTAACCTGCGTACAGCCGCCACCCTTCTTTTAGTAGGGAAGAGGTTGCGGCTTAACCATGGAGTATCAGCACATGTTCAAGCCTACACCGAATCCCCCAGGGACAGACCGCACCTCCCCGCACACCAGATCCGAGGCTAAAAGGCACGACGAAGCCGCCAAACGCGCCCTGGATCACTACCTGCTACCGAAACCGGAAAAGTCCGAAGATGCATCCAAACCGGGGCAGCTCTTCACCGTCGCAAAAAACGCCGACAACGAATGCCTGCTCGCCAATCTCAGCGAGAACCTGGCATCCGCCGACGCGATGATCAGCAACCTGGCCTTCGACCTGGAAGGCCCCCGCCGCCACATCGCCCTCGGCATCCAGCAACTGATTGAACTGAGTTCATTGCTGGCGAACCGAGCGCTAGATAACGTCGATCCACGCTAGCCGCTACAGCACCAATCCCGTGGTGAGGGAGCTTGTTCCCTCGCCACGGATTGTCTACACCTCATAAGCAGGCATCTACCCCGCTGCCACCTTCGCGAGCAGGCTCGCTCCCACAGTGTCCGCAAGCCTCTGCCAAAAGTCGAATTGGCTTAAAGCCCCGCCCATCCGCGACGGCTACGCCGCCGAGCGGGAGCAAGCTCCCTCGCCACAAAATCACCGCGTCGCCATCGAAGCTGCCGTCCTGCTGCCCCAACCCCGCGCACACCCGCGCCAACAAGGGGCGATTTACGGTCAAACTTATTGGCCATTTCGATCCCCTTTTGGCCTCTCCTGCCGTTCTCTGAAACGCCCCACGCCGCAAGACTGTGTTCAAACCGACCAGCCTAGCGGAGAACAAAAAAATGCTGACGATCTACTCAGACGATCACCACCTGCACCATGGGCGCTGCGAGTTGATGGATGGGCAATTGATGCCTTGCTTCGAGATGCCGTCCCGGGCCGATCATGTGTTGGAGCGGGTCAAGGCGCGGGGGCTGGGGCCGGTGGAGGCGCCGCAGGATTTTGGCCTGGGGCCGATCCAGCGCATCCACAGTGCGGCGTACCTGGAATTCTTCAAAGGCGCCTGGGACCGCTGGGCCAAGTACAACCGCGACGGTGATTTGTTGCCCTTTACCTGGCCGGCGCGAACGCTGCGTTCGATCATCCCCACGAGCCTGCACGGCCAGTTGGGTTATTACAGTTTCGACGGCGGCGCGCCGATTACCGCCGGCACTTGGCAGGCGGCTTACAGCGCCGCGCAAGTGGCCCTCACCGCTCAGGCGGACATCCAGCGCGGGGCGCGCAGTGCCTTTGCGTTGTGCCGCCCACCGGGGCACCACGCCGCCGGCGATTTGATGGGCGGTTATTGCTACCTCAACAACGCCGCCATCGCCGCCCAGGCCTTTCTCGACCAGGGCCATCAGAAGGTCGCGATCCTGGATGTGGATTACCACCACGGCAACGGCACCCAGTCGATTTTCTATGAGCGCAGCGACGTGTTGTTCGCCTCGATCCACGGTCACCCCGAGGCGGAGTTTCCGTTCTTTTTGGGGTATGCCGACGAGCAGGGCGAGGGCGACGGCGAGGGCTTCAATTTCAACTACCCTTTGCCGGCCGGCTCCGGCTGGGACACCTGGAGCGCGGCGCTGGAGCAGGCCTGCGGGCAAATCCGGGGTTACGACGCCGATGTCATCGTCGTGTCCCTGGGTGTAGACACGTTCAAGGACGACCCCATCTCGCAATTCAAGCTCGACAGCCCGGATTACCTGGCGATGGGCAAGCGCATCGCGGCGCTCGGCAAGCCGACGCTGTTCGTGATGGAAGGCGGCTACGCGGTGGCAGAAATCGGCATCAATGCCGTGAACGTTCTTGAAGGTTTCCAAAGCGCCCCATGAGGAATCACAGCATGAACAGACTCAAGCGTTTTATGGCTCCAGCCGTGTGCGCCGCGCTGCTTTGCGGCGCTGCCCAGGCCGAGGAGCGCACCTTGCGCGTCTACAACTGGTTCGACTACATCACGCCCAAGGCCTTGGACGATTTCAAGGCGCAGAACAGCCAGGTCAAGCTGGTCTACGACATCTTCGACACCAACGAGGCCCTGGAGGCCAAGCTGCTGACGGGTAATTCCGGCTATGACGTGGTGGTGCCGTCCAACATGTTCCTGGCCAAGCAGATCGAGGCCGGGGTGTTCCAGCCCCTGGACCGCAGCAAGTTGCCGAACTGGAACCACCTCGATCCCAAGCTGATGAAGCTGATCGAAGCCAACGACCCGGGCAACAAGTTCGCCGTGCCCTACATGTACGGCACCATCCTGATCGGCTTCAACCCGGACAAGATCAAGGCCGCCCTGGGCGACAACGCGCCGGTGGACAGCTGGGACCTGATCTTCAAGGAAGAGAACATCAGCAAGCTCAAGCAGTGCGGCGTGGCGTTGCTGGATTCGCCGTCGGAGATCCTGCCCCTGGCCTTGCAGCACCTGGGCCTGGACCCCAACAGCAAGAAGCCGGCGGACTACGCCAAGGCCGAAGCGCTGATGATGAAGATTCGCCCGCACATCACCTATTTCCACTCGTCCAAGTACATGGCCGACATCGCCAACGGCGACATTTGCGTGGCGGTGGGTTACTCCGGCAGCTTTTCCCAGGCGGCCAACCGCGCCAAGGAGGCCAAGAACGGCGTGACGGTGGACATGCGCCTGCCCAAGGAAGGCGCGCCGATCTGGTTCGACATGCTCGCCATTCCCAAAGGCGCCGCCAACCCAGGGGACGCCTACGCCTTTATCAACTATTTGCTGCAACCGCAGGTGATCGCGCCGGTCAGTGATTTTGTCGGCTATCCGAACCCGAACAAGGACGCGACCGAGATGGTCGACCCGGCGATCCGCAACAACCCCAACCTGTACCCGACCGAAGCGGCCATGGCCACGCTTTACACCTTGCAACCGTTGCCACGGGATGCCGAACGGGCGCGGACGCGGGCCTGGACGCGGATCAAGTCCGGTCAGTGAGACCGCCAAGCTAAACAGAAAACCTGTGGGAGCGAGCTTGCTCGCGAAGACGCCGGCACATTCAACATCACCGGCGCCTGATACACCGCTTTCGCGAGCAAGCTCGCTCCCACAGGCGTTATCCCCGTCCCATACATAGTTACCACCTTCCCCGTTTTGAGCCGCCCTAGCATGGAAAACCCCGAGCGTTTCGCTCCGGGAACGCCATGGATCACAAGACAGGGAGACTCAGATGACATCTACGTCTAACACCAGGCCCAAAGCCGACCCCAAGGAAGCGGTGTACAACCAGTTGCTCGCAGGGCCCACCTATCCAGAGGTCGCGGCCGTGCTCCTGAGCGATGGCCTCAAGAAGCTCTACCCCACGCTCAACCTCGATCCGCACAATACCTTGGTCGGCGAGCCGGCCTGGGACATAGTCGATGACGAAATCGTGCGGCGCCCGACCCGCTACGAAACCCTCAGCGAGATGCTGGCCGGGCTGGTGAACGAAAAAAGCGACCCGCTGCTGCTGATCGAAGGCTTGCACTTCCTCACCCAGCTGCCGCTCACCGAGCCCGAAGTGCATTTGCCGGTGCGCATCGACCAGATCGGGCGCCTGCTCAACGAACTGGTGCCGGCCATGCTGACCGCCTGTCAGGAGCAGCAACTGGCGTATTGGAATGCGCCGCAGGGCGAGTCCGGCCCACTCTGGCATGAACTCTCCAGCACCCTGCGCAAGGCCTGGGACGTCGGGCACGTCAAGGGCTGGACAGCGACTGAATGCGCCATGGCCAGGCAATTGTTCCTTCACCCCGACCGCAAGGACCGTAAGGACCACGACCCTTATGACAGCCACGCGTACCTGGTCGACATCGATAACGTCGATGGCCCTGAGGTCAGACGCCTGGGCGACAACTCGCTCGTGGTGCTGATCGGTACGGTCGATAGAAAGGAAGTCATCCTGGCCTACTCGCTCAACAACGGCTATGAGAAGTTCGATTCACGGCAGGCCCTGGGGAAATCCTTGCCGTCCCACTTCGTTCCGGGCAGCTACCGGAAACTCCAATGGCGGCTGTACGAGCCCGACGGCAATATTTTCGATCACAAGGCCTGCGGGGTAATCGCCGAGCAAGTCACGATCCTCGGGACCTTTCCGCAAACATGGCCGACCTCCGAAAACACATTGTCCCCGGCCTACGGCGAAGAAACGGACGACGATGCGCTCGTGGCCTGGTTCCAGAGACAAATGCCCGATTGGTTGCTGGGGGCCTCGCCGACCGACCAGATCCTGTTCGCCCAACACATGAAGAACCTGTCGATCTTGAACCAGGTCCATGCCGGCAAAACCTACCTGGATGAGATTCCTCCCCTCAAGGAATATGCGCTCGGCCTGCTGAAAAAGCAGATGGTCTCGGAACACGCCGACGCCTCGAAGCTCGACCTGGACGCCATCGAGATCGAGGTACGCAGCCCCGTGGTCTGGGGCACCTTCGTGGTGCCCGGCAAGATCGAGACCACCCGGTTCAGCCTTGTCGAGCTCGCCTTGCAAAACCTCATCGCCCTTCCCCTTGGCGACAAGATCGTCAAGTTCGTGGACGACACCGAGTTGCCCGATTGGATGACCGTCGAGTACGTCGAGAGCCTCATCACTCAGGTCGACATCGGCCGTGTCTACCCCGAGCTGATCAAGCACAAGCTGCTCGACGATCCGGCGGAGTCGAGCCGCCGCGAAAAGCTCTACACGTCCCAGTTACGCATCCAGCTCCCGATGCTCGCGCTGGAATGCAAGATCCGTGGCCTGGGTCACTTGGACGATCGAGGCTACCGCTACGTCGCCGCACTGATGCAGCCCGAAGAAGCCAATCGCAAGGTGGATGGAAAAACCATCGTCCTGCGCAAACTGGCCTTCGTGCCCGAGCTACAGCTGGGCGACGCGGAGGATGTCGTGGCCAACATGTTCATCATCGGCCCCGAGGACTCGAGCGCCGGGCCCTGCGTGCTGTATCGCCCCATGATGGAGCCGCAGTTGAGCCAGTACCCGGCGTTCAGCAACCTGTTGTACGCGATCCGGCAAACCCCTTCTTTGCGTCAATCGGTGCTGGCGTGGTTGCCCGATGGGGTGCGCGACGATTACGGCCGGTTTGTCTTTCCCGACGTGCTGCCCTCCCCTTGGAGCATCGTGGCGTTCGTGGCCGCCCCGTTGACTTCATTGGCCAATAGCGGCCCCGTCAGGTTGACCGACAAGACCCTCGGGGCGGATTTTCTGCCGCTGTTGTTCAAGGCCAACGCCGACGCGCTGGTGGAACTGGCTGATCGGCAAGCGGTGTCCAACCGTGAAAATCGCTGGGAAACCTTCAAGCGGACAGGCTGGCTGATTTTCAACCTGGCCTTGCCTTACCTCGGGACCACCGTCGGCACTGCGGCCTGGCTCTGGCAAATCATGGACGACATCGACAAGCTGTCGCAGCGCAACGACGAAGCCAATCGCCCGGTCAAGTGGGAGGCGTTCGCCGATCTGTTGTTGAACATCGCACTGGCGATCATCACCCACGCCATCGACCGCGCCAGGGCCGTCAGGAATTCGAATCGGGCACAGCCATCGAAGGAGGTGCGCGAACTCGAGAGCCTGCCAAAACCCGAACATCAACTGGTGATAGAACAGCTCGAACCGTTGTCGAGCACGGCGCTGCCGACCGAACACTACAAGGCCATCCGTTCCAGTGGCGCCTTGATGGGACGCTCGAGGGAAAGCACCCGGCTCCTGGACGCCTTGAGCATCGACGAACCCGCAGAGCCCGGGCAACTCCAGGCCGAAGGCGCGCTAAAAGGGCTCTACGAACGAAGCGGGAACTGGTACGCAAAAATGGCGGGGAGCTGGTTCAAAGTAAAAGTCGAAGGCGAGTCGGTCTCTATCGTCGACGGGAAAGATCCCTCCCACGAGGGCCCGCCCCTGATGAGCGATGCGCACGGCACATGGCATATCGATACGCGCCTGCGATTACGCGGCAGCGGTTCCAAAGGCGTCCGGCAAAAAGTCATCGCCGACGCGCAGCGGCGCCGGACCGAGCTGCTGGCCTCCCTGAACCGGTTCGAAGAAAAGAAACCGCAGAACCAGAAACTGCTGACCATGCAAGCCAAGGAAATGAACGAGGCTGCGGGGCCGGCCAAGGAAATAAAACGCGACGAATATGTGGACCTGCTGAAAACACAGCGGGAACACTACGAGAAGGCGTTGCGGACATTGATGGAATGGCCACTCTTCCAGTCGCGGCCCGACTACGCTCGCACCCGGCTCGGCTACCTGAACGCGCAGATCGATTTCACCTTCGCCGAAATGGAGGCGCTCCAGGAACGATTCATCCCGGCCTTGAACAAGGCCAAGGGCATGATCACCTCCGGGGTCGAGGTGCTGGAGCAACAGCACATCGACGCGGCCGAGAGCATGATCAGCGTCGGCGACGACATGATCGAACGCCTGGACTACATGGAAACGCGCTTCACCGAGCTGAAGACTGTGGGCTACGAAGGCTTCGAATTTGTCCATCGGCACCGCAAGAAGATGCCGCTCTACACGGGCGCCGACCTTCGTATGATCAAGCTGGATATGTATCGCCATCTCTGCCTGTCGCTGGAAAGCGTCGAGTCGATGCCCGAGGGCTGGGAGGCGGTCAACCAGGTCGTGGATAACGCCACGGTGGCGTTCCAGAGCTTGCGCGACGCGATCGATGAACGAAGTGCGATCCGGCTGGACGAGCGAATCGATGCATTTGGCAGCCTGGCCGAACAGTTCACCGCCATCGATGAACACCTCCAATACCTGGGTAACGAATACAAGGGCAGCGTTCGGCCGTTGCAACTGGCTCGACTGCGCTCGGGGATCGCCACGCTGGAGCAATGGACGCTGCGCCACCTGGGGGCGGCCCTGGATGAACGAAAGGATCGGCGCAGCTCGGGGTTGCCTTATGAGCAACGGCCCAGGCCCAGGAAGAAATTCATCCGGGCGCGTTTTTGGGGCCTGGTCAGTGGCGAGCCGCGCTTGTCCAGGTTGATGGAGGAAACGGACTGGGTCGATGTGAAAAACCCTTTCTCGGGAGAAATCATCGTCACGTTCCACCGCAAGGAAACCGGCGAATGGATCCCCCACGTAAAGCCCGATGCTGCACCGGCTGCCGTCCCGGCATTGAATATCAGCGTCGCCAAGGGCAACGACCTGATCAATGGCTTGGCGGCGTTCAAGGCGCAGATCGAAGAAACCGCAAAAAAACCCAACCAAACGCCCGCCGGTCTCGGAATGATCCTCAACGCCCACGCCGGCAGGATGGAGAAAATCAGCGCGGCAATCAAAAAAGCACTCGACCAGGCGCAAGGCGTGGCCTCCAACGAAACGTTCGAACTGCCGGCAGAGCAACGGCGCGCGGCCGAAACCTTGCGCGGGCAACTCGAAAGGGAATCGAGCGCCCTTTACATCCTGGGCTTCGACACGGTCTTGAATCTCATCAAGCAACGCCCGCCGACCATGAGCAGCATCCTGTGGCTCAAGAGCCGGAACCAGATTTCCATCAGCAAACAAAAGAGCCGTCAACGCATCAAGACCCCACCCTACGGCTATCTCGACCGCTACGAGATCAAGGACGTGAAAACCAATAAAACCCTCTGGTTCGCGGATTTCCGTTACTCGAAAAGCTGGGTTCCCGCCTACGCATTTCTTTCTGCACGCTTGAAAACCATCGAGCAAGCCGGTCAAGAAGCCCTCGACGTCGAAGACACCCAGTCCCTCACCCAGCATCAACTGGTCGACCATTACCGCAGCGAAATTGCCGTGGATCAGGCCAAGGAAGTGTTCTTTCATAAAGCCCGCTCATGAACCAAGGCCGGGGCATTTGCCGATGCTCCGGTCCCTTAAAGTGCCCAGGTTTTTTCCAGGCTCGCCAGTGCGGCAGCGATCGCCGCGGGCGGCACGGCCGCGAAGCCCAACACCAGCCCGGCCCGCACCTGTGTCGAGGCCGTGGTCGGCAACCAATAGCTGCTCAAACCATTGACTTCGACCCCCGCCGCCGTCGCCTGGGCAATCAGGTCGCGCTCCCGGGCGAGGCTGTCCACCGGCACCGTGACATGCAGCCCGGCCACGACGGTCGGCAAGGTGCCAACCCCTGGAATGTCTTTGGGCCAACCCGCCAACAGCGCGTCCCGTCGGACCAGCGCGGCCCGCCGCATGCGCCGGATGTGCCGCTGGAAATGCCCGGCGGCCATGAACTCGGCCATTACCGCCTGGGTGCTGACTTCGGAATGGCGCACGTCCACGGCACGACGCCGGGCGAAGGCGTTGACCAGGCCCGGCGGCAGCACCAGGTAGCCCAGGCGCAAGGCCGGGAACGCCACTTTGCCGAACGTACCGACGTAGAGCACCCTCCCCTGGCGATCCAATGCCGCCAAGGGCGCCAGGGGCGCGCCGCTGTAGCGGTACTCGCCATCGTAGTCGTCCTCGACGATCCAGCCCTTGTTGCGCTCGGCCCAGGCCAGCAGTTCCAGGCGCCGGGGCAGGCTCATGACCACCCCGGTCGGGTATTGATGAGACGGGGTGACGTAGGCCAGCCGGCAATGGCTCAACCCACCGAGCGCCGTGCAATCCAGGCCCTCATCATCGACCGGCACGCCTCTGACGTCGGCACCGGCGACGGCGAACGCATGCCCGGCCGCGCGATAGCCGGGATTTTCCACCGCCACGACGTCGCCCGGGTCCACCAGCAGCTGTGCACAAAGGCTGATGCCCTGCTGTGCGCCACTGGTGATCACAATTTGTTCAGCCGTGCAGTGCAGCCCCCGGGAGCTGCGCAGGTAAGCGGCGATCAGCCCGCGCAAGCGCGCATCCCCTTGGGGGTCGCCATAACACAGCTGCTGCAGATCCGGCTTGCGCCAGAAAGCCGCGTTCAGCTTGGCCCAGACGTCGAAAGGGAACAGATCGAAAGCCGGCACACCGACCCTGAATGCTCGCGGCGGGCCACTGGGCGGCTGGGGTAAATGGTGGTTTTCGACCCGATTCAACCCATCGCTGTGGATAACTTTACTGGATGAAACCACAGGCAAATCCAGCCAATCTGTGGATAAGGCTGTGGGTAAGCCTGTTGAAAACCCTGTGGATACTTTTGTGGATATGTTTTTCAGCGGCAGGGTCGTCGAGGACAGTTTCGCCACATAGGTGCCGTCCCCTACCCGCCCTTCGATGAAGCCCTCGGCGTAGAGCTGGTCGTAGGCCCGCACCACGCTGTTGCGCGAGATCGACAAGGCCGCCGCCAGGTCACGGCTGGCCGGCAGGCGCGTGCCGCTGGCCAGGCGTCCGTCCAGCACCCGGGTGCGCAGCGCCTGGTAAAGCTGGCGGCTGAGCCCCTGGCGGCGGTCCAGTTCGATGCCGGCGGGGTTGAACGACAGTGGCGGCACGACGTTGTGCATGGCAGCCCTCACGAATGGACCTATCGAATTGGCCGGAAGTGGCTCTTACAACAGACCAATAGCCTGCCTAGGATGCTCGCATTCGCCAAGGAAAATCATCATGTACAACCCCAAAGCCTTTGCCGTCGAAGACTTGCCCCCATTGCACCAGATGATGGGCGATTGCCGCCTGGCCGTGCTCGTCACACACGGTGAACACGGTTTGCAGGCCAGCCATTTGCCGCTGTTGCTGGACACGCAACAGGGGCCGAACGGCACCCTTTACGGGCACATGGCCCGGGCCAATCCACAATGGCGCGACTTGCAAGCCGGCGCCGAGGCCCTGGTGATATTCGCCGGTGCCGAGGCCTACGTCAGCCCGGGTTTCTACCCGAGCAAGGCCGAACACGGCAAAGTCGTGCCGACCTGGAACTACGTGGCCGTACACGCCTACGGCAGCGCGGAGGTGTTCAGCGACGCGCAGCGCCTGCGCAACCTGGTCGGCGCCCTCACCGACCGCCACGAAACCGCTCGCGAGCAGCCCTGGAAAATCGACGATGCACCGCCGGAGTACATCGACAGCATGCTCAAGGCCATCGTCGGCTTCGCCCTGCCCATCCAGCGCCTGGAAGGCAAGCGCAAGCTCAGCCAGAACCGCAGCCCCGCGGATGTCGCCGGGGTACGCAACGGCCTGGCCGCCAGCCCCGACCCGCAGGACCAGACGCTCGCGCGGCTGATGCCTGATCCATCGTCCAAGGAGTGAACATGAGCCAGATTGAAATCCGCCGCGTCAGCGCCAACGATCACGCCGCGTGGCTGCCGCTGTGGCAGGCCTACTTGCGTTTCTACAACACCGAGCTGCCGGAGGCGGTCAGCCAAAGCACCTGGCAGCGCTTGCTCGACGACCGCGAGCCAACCCACGGTGCCCTCGCCTGGAACGGCGACACGGCAGTCGGCCTGGTACATTTCATCTACCATCGTTCGAACTGGAGCATCGAAAACTCCTGCTACCTGCAAGACCTGCTGGTGACAGAACAGAGCCGTGGCACCGGTGTGGGTCGCCAGCTCATCGAATTCGTCTACACCACCGCCAAGGCCGATGGCTGCTGCAAGGTGCACTGGTTGACCCACGAAACCAACGCCACGGCGATCCAGCTGTACGAGCGCATCGCCGAGCGCCCAGGCTTCATTCAATTTCGCAAAGCCCTTTAAGGAGCCCCCCATGTCGTCTTCACTCGCTGATTGGAAAGGTGTCCCGGCGCCGTCTGCGCAGTTGCTCGAAGGGCATTTCATTCGCCTGGAAAAACTCGATCCGGCGCGGCATGCCGACGGCCTGTGGCAAGCCCTCGAAGGGCCCGGGGCCGATCCGAAACTCTGGGATTACTTGCCCTATGGCCCGTTCAAGGATCGCGGCGCGTTCGATGCCTGGCTGAACAACCACGCCGCCAACACCGACCCGTATTTCTTCAGCGTGATCGACCGCGCCAGCGGCGAGGTGCAGGGCATTCTCAGCCTGATGTCCATCGTCCCGGCCCAGGGCCGCATCGAGATCGGCCACGTGACCTTCGGCGCGCCGATGCAGCGCTCGCCGAAAAGCACCGAGGCGGTCTACCTGCTGGCGAAGGAGTCTTTCGCCCTGGGTTACCGACGGCTGGAATGGAAGTGCAACAACGGCAACGCCCGCTCCAAATATGCCGCCGAACGGCTGGGATTCACGTTCGAGGGTGTGTTCCGCCAGCACATGGTGGTCAAGGGCCAGAACCGCGACACCGCCTGGTACTCGATGCTGGATTCGGAATGGCCCGCTATTGGCGCCGGGTTCGAACGCTGGTTGAGCGAGGAGAACCAGCGCGAGAACGGGCAGGTGCGCGGCTTGGTGGAGTGCCGGTCCTAGGTCCGATGCCGGACACTTGCCCCGTGGTTGGCTGTAAGCCAAAAACCCGTGGCGAGGGAGCAAGCTCCCTCGCCACGGGGGTTGGTTGGCCTGTCAGGACTCAGGCGGTTTCCTCGTGGCCAGGAATGGCTCGAGCACCTCGGGCGTCACCCCTCTTCGGGCAAACGGCCAGGCCCATTGCGGTATGGCCCCATGGGCGTTCACATAACTGGCGAAATCCAACCGGCTGTGCCCCGCAAGCCCCCCCGAAAAATCGAAGTTGTAGAGGAAGTACTGGGCTTGCCTGTCGCTCATGCTGTAGGCATCCAAAATCAGCCGATGCGCCCGGGCCTCATCCTGGGTCAGGCTGTCGATCAAGGCGCTCGTGAACGTTAACTCGCTGTCGAGCGCACCGGGTCGGCCCAGCACGAACCGGATGTTGTCGTTGCTGAAGTGCGGCCCGGTCAGATCCAGCCAAATGCTCCGGGCGCTTGCGCGCGTGATCCCGCGCATGGCGAGAATGGACGACCACAGGTCCGGCCTGTTGAACAGGATCGCGATCCGGCTATTGGAAAACGGCTGGCCCGGCGCACTGAACAACCTGGCGACAGCAGACAAGTCGCTGTCCCTGACGTATCGGGCCTCCAGGATAAAGCCGGAGAACGCCAGCAAGGCCCTCCGATGCGTGAACAGATTTTGCAGATTCCAATCATCGAACGGCTGCATCCAACGGATATCGACGCTGCCGTACAGCTCCAATTCGTCATAACGGCCCGTGAGATATCGGGCAATGAGTTCAAGCCGCGCATCGGATAAGCCAGGGGTGCGTATCCATTGCGCAAGCAGGTTCAAGGGGAACAGCCCGCCCAGGTTGGAAGCGATCAAGGGTGACTTGAGCAGGATGGTCGCCCGCCTCGACAAGATAGGGAATCGTTGGAGGGCGACAGTCAGCAGGTCGACCAGGTCCTCGGCCCGATCGTATTGAATGAATTGCGCCAACAGATCTTCATCGTCGAACAGGCTGCGGCCGGTTTCCTCCTTGAACCTTATCCCGACCTTCTTCAAGTCTCCACTGTCCACCAGATAGGCACCGTTGAGCGTGTTTTCGAGTTGGTCTTCAGTGAGATGGCCATGCACGGCCTGGTCGTAGCGGACGTACGCCATGCTGTTCTTGGGGTGGTGATCGGTCAGGTCCCGGGCCTTGACCCCGTACTCGAGCATGATATGGAGCACGTCCTGGGAGAACATGAGGAATTCATTGTTGAGCAGCTCGGCAACCTCCGTATGCTCGACAGGCGCCAGCAGCGTGTCCTCGAAAAAGCTCTGCAAGGACTGATCGTTTTGGGTGTAGTAGGGAATGCTGCTCAGCACCGGTCGCCCCGGAGCCCGGTGAGATAGGAAGCTGCCGATGTGGCGCAGTATTTCCGGCGGCAAGGCAGCGTCCGATGCCCGGTTCAACACCCTGCGCGCCATGTCGTCTGCATGCAGGTGCAAGAGCCTCAGCAGCGGTTGAAACAGGTTATGCGGGTTGCGCATTCCGTAGACAATCTGACTCAGGTCGAATACCGCCCCCTCGCCCAACAGGTTCTCCAAGGGACGGGCATTATCGACGAGCGCCTGCTGCAACCCGGTGGGCTGCGTCACCAGGTAATTGTTGAGCTCCGGGTGCTGATCGATGTAGGCGGCGGCTTCATTGCGCAATCCCTGCATCGAAAACCTCGGCTGCGCCTGCCCCTCGTTCAAGCCCCGCGCGAGGGCGTTGAAGAAGCAATCGCCGTCGGCCGCGAACATGACGTCCGTATCGTCAGCCAGCCTCAAGGTGTAATGGTTTTCCTCCGTGCGTATCAACACCACGTCGGTGCTTGACCTGAGCGGATGCGTGCCCGATGGGTAGCTGCTTTCGTACTGCCCTGGGGTGAAACGCACGGTCCAATCCCGGTGCCCATGGCGTCGATCGATGATCAGCAAGCTGCGATTTCGCGGCCAACTCGCAATACGGGTGATGAAGGAAGGCACCAGTTCCATGATCTGGACGTCCCATACCCCTGGCGTACGGATCAGGTCGGAAACGGCGCGAAGCGAGGGTGCCGGTCGCTTGGGGTCTGAAGGGCCCGGCTGGGGAGAGCCTTGCGACGATCGTTTGCCTCCGCCCAGGCCAGAGCCTACGGCGCGCCACTCGCCATCGGGCCCACGGGCCACCGTGCTCCTCATCACCCCGCTGGAGCGGATGCTAAACCCCGTGGCCGGGTTGACGATGGTGGCTTCGGTGGCGTTGAGCGGCGTATGGTCGTGCACCCGGAACACCGTCCCATCGGGTTGCCGTACATACACCTGGCGCGTGACGCGGCCCGTGGCGCCGTCGGTGATGGCGGGGCGATAGAAGCCCCGGGTATCCGCTGACAGCCCACGGAGCAACGCGGTATCCGTCACGGCATAACGGCGGTACAGGGCATCCTCCAGGGGCAATCCGAGCAGCGCTTCAGTCGAGTTCTGCCGAGCCGCTGCCGGCAGGAAAGTCCCCTGGCCTCGTACCTTGAATGACACGCCGCCGAGGCCTGGCGACCGTCGGGTGTTCGCCACCGTGTGCACGAACATCAGCGTGTCCAGGTGCGTGGGCACGGCACCGGTCTTGAGCACCAGCAAGCCCGTTTTGACCGCACGCGTCAGCATCTGGAAACCGGGGATAAGCAGCAGCCCTGCCAGGTCCATGACCAGCTCCACCACCATCATCGCCAGCCTCAAGGCGGTTTGGTGACTGATATCCCGGTTGCTGTTGGAGCGGTGATCAGCATGGGCGCTGTGGAAGTTGACGTGGGCCCGGTGAAAGTCCTCGAGGAAGTTGCCACTGATCAGGAACCCTCGAACCAGGGGGCGACCGCGATATTGCCCCAACGCACGCTTGATCTCCTCCGGGTCGAGGGTGGACATGCGCGAACGGAAATACGTGCGCCATTCTTCTTGTTGCAGCAACCCCGTGACGCCATCGCTCAGGTCCGAAAATTCATGGAAGTCATCGCCATGAGGGCTGTCCGGGAAATAGACGCCCACGGTTCCCTCGATCAGCGGCCCCGCTTGGTCAGAAAGAATCAGCACGCCATCGATACTGATCGCGTTGCCCAGGGTGCCGTGCTGCAAACCGACGGTGCCGCCCAGGAGAAGTCCGTAGACGCGCACGCTGCGCCCGCCGACCGATGGGCGCTTGGCGGCGGTGGGCGATTGCAGCAGCGCCTCCAGCCAGGCCGCGACCCGCTTCTGCGCCTTCGGTGGGCTGGTGTCGGGATTGATCACCGTCGCCGTGAACACATCGTCGCCCCGGAGCCCGGCCGCGTAACCTTTGAACTCGAGGTTGGCCAGGTACGCCGCCTGCCAGGCCGCCTTGTAGTGCGGCGCGTTCATTTGTTCGCGAAGCAGGATTTCATAGCGGCCACCGGCATCGATGCTCGACGCCATCCGGGCCAGTTCGCTCCCGGTCACCGTGATCAGGAAACCGCTTGCCGGGTGCCGGACACGTTGACCATGCCGGTCGACCAAATCAACGGCCAGCACTTCTCTCATTGCGTTCGGGTACTGCGGCGCACGCAGATTATCGAGCATCAACTGCGTCAGGCTGCTGGTCCGGGACTGCCTCGGGTTGGCCCGGTCGCCGAAGAACAGCCTGACCATGGTCCGGTCCGGATCCGGCTCTATGCGCGGGTGGATGCTTTGCTGAAGGTATTGCCGGATCTCCTGGCGAGTGAACTGCACCAGCGTCGGGACACCGCTGCCCAACGCGTAGACGGCCTGGAATACCCGGTCTTCGAGATGGCGATAGCGGGCCTGTTCGGCCCGCGTCGCGGCTTTGTAGAAACCCGGGCGACGATTGTCCACCAAGGTTTCCTGGCGGGCCGCCAGCGGCCCGGTCAGTGACAACATGGGCAGGCCAAGGGCAGCTTCCGTTCGTTGGGCAAAGACGTCCACCGGCACCGTTGCGTTGTCCGGCGCATCCAGTACTGCATCCAGGGCAGCGCTTTGCATCTGCAGCAAGTCCGCTGCCGCCACCTCGAACACATGCCCGGCCAGTTCAGGGGACATATCCCGGATCGAGCGTTCCTGGCCCTCGTGGAGCGGACGGACGTTGTCGACCAGGTCCTGGAAAGAATGAAATCGCTGCAGCCCGCGTTCCAGGGAATACAGGAACAACGAGGGCCGGTCGGTGAACTTGATCACCATCGCCGCGGGCCATTTCTGCGGCGAATCCGTGCCCTGGTCGAGCAGGACGGTATAGACATGGGGAATGGGCGCCCGTAGCAGCCGGTTCCTGTCAGCCTGGGAAGGATGGGTGGTGATGAGGTCCAGCAGGCGATCGTCATCGGCCTGCTGGATTCGCGCGGCTTGGGTGAGTGGAGCGGCAGGATCCCGATCCGCTTTATACAAATTGAACAGGTGCAGGAATCGTTGGGAAAGCAATTGGGCAAGGACCGCTTCTGCCGTGGACGATGCGTTCGCCTCGCTGGCGTCGCCCCGGTTCTTGCCCAGGCGAAAGTGCGCCAGTTCGTCACGGAACTGACCTTTCACCCGGTCGTTCGCCGTGGGCCGGGAAATATGGAACACCGATTCCAAGGTCCGTAGCGTCTGCGCATCCGGTTGCCGGGCGAATACGCTGTCGGCCTCCTCCAGCGAGTCCGGACGGGTGAAGAAGCCGACGCCACCGTTCGTGAAGTCAGGCGCGGTGTCGCTGAGCAAACCGTTGCGCAGGACATCGGTGAAACGCTCCGAGGACGTCAGGGCACGGCCACCGGCCTGGTCCGTGGTAAAGCGGTTCACGTAGCAGTTATCCGGATCGATATCCGCAAGCAGCGATGGGCGGAATCTGTCGGCGGGAATCTTCGCCTTGAGCAGGTTGACCAGCAGGTTCCCAAGCACCCCGTCGAACGTGGGAAGGCCTGCAAACAACTGGGTGAGTTGAATCTGGTTGGTGTCCAGCAACTCCAGTTGCCTGAGTTGCACCCTTGCCTGGGCGCTGAGCGGTTCGCCCTGGGGGACGACGGCGTTGGCCGGGTCGCCTTTGGAGAAAATAGCCATCTGAATGGTCCGGTTCTGATTGAAGAATCCGGACCCTATCGCGCCGTCGCCGCCCAAACGGCATACATATTTATAGCGTGGCTAGGCAGCCTGGCGAAAAACGTAATCCAACGTGTCGCCCTCTATCGATGGCCGTGGGGCCGGCCTGGCGTGAGGGCAGTCACCCGCCAGACGGCTCAGCCCAGTTGCTGCGCCAATACCGCAATATGCTCCGGCCCGATCCCGCAGCAGCCGCCCAAGTGGCTGGCCCCGCGCTTGCGCCAGTCAGCCGCCCATTGCAGGTATCCCGGTGGATCGAGGTCTTCGCGCAGCGGGTCCAACCCGTCGTTGGCGGTCGCTTCTTTGGGTTGCGGCGGAAAAGCGTTGGCATAGGCGCCGATGTGGATCGCCACGCCCAGGCGCTCGAAGGTTTCGCGGGCAGCGTCAATCGCCGCGCCGATCACCTCCGGTTGGCTGCAGTTGAACAGCAGCACTTCGACGCCCAGTTCGGCCGCCACTGCCGCGGCTTCCGCCACCGGTTCGCCGGAGCGCAGGCGCGGTACTTCATCAGTGTCTTCGTCTTTCAGGGTGAACGACAGCCAGAACGGCTTGCCGTCCTTCGGCAACCCGGCGTGAATCGCCCGCGCTTCAACGGTCGAGCTTTGGGTCTCGGCCAGCCACAAATCGATGTGGGGGGCCAAGCCGCTTACCAGGGGCGCCAACAGTTCACTGGCGCGGGAAGCGTCGAACAGATCCGGCCGATAGGAACCGAACAGCGGCGGCAGCGACCCGGCCACGCGCACCGCTTTGCCTGAGGCCTGCACCGCCCGTTGCGCCAACTCGCCAGCCAGCGCGGCCAGGGCCTGGCCTTCGGCGGCGAAACGCGCTTCGCCAATATGGAATGGCACCACCGCATAGCTGTTGCTGGTGATCACGTTGGCGCCGCTGGCAATGTAGGCCGCGTGCACGGCTTCTACTGCCTGGGGCGCTTCGCTCAAGGCCAGGGCCGACCACTCGGGCTGGCGGAACGGCGCGCCCCGGCGTTGCAGTTCGCGGCCCATGCCGCCATCGAGAATGACTGTCGTTGCTGCGCCCATATGCGATTCACTCATAAGCTTATGAAAAATACTCACTACCGGAGTTGTTCTTATAACTATTTAATACGCACCATTCGGTTAACTACAACTTATTTTTCTACCCAGGGACTTTCCGTGAAATCACAACCATTGCTGGCCCTGGGCCTGACATTGCTGGCCGCCTCTTCGCAAGCGTTTGCCGGTGCCACGCTGGATCGCATCGAACAGAAAAAAGAACTGGTCGGCGTGTTGATGGAAAGCTATCCGCCCTTCTCGTTCCTCAACGATCAGAACCAACTCGACGGGTTCGACGTCGATGTGGCCAAGGCCGTGGCGCAGAAACTGGGGGTGAAGCTGCGCCTGGAGACGCCGTCCTGGGACGTGATCGCGGCCGGTCACTGGAGCGGGCGATATGACATCTGCATCTGCTCCATGACGCCGAGCAAGGCCCGCGCCGAAGTGTTCGACTTCCCGGTGCAGTACTACGCTTCGCCCGCGGTGATCGTGGTCAACGCCAAGGACGACCGTATCCACGGTGCCAAGGACTTGAGCGGCAAGAAAGTCGGCCTGACCAGCGCCTCCAGCTACGAAAGCTACCTGAACAAGAACCTGGTGATCGAAGGCGCCGAGGATACCCAACTGAGCTATCCGTTCGAGGACGTGCAGGTCGCCCCGTACGATACCGACAACGTGGCGTTCCAGGACTTGGGCCTGGGCGCCGGGGTGCGCCTGGACGCGGTGCTGACCAACCTGGTGACGGCCCAGCCGCGCCTGACCGAAGACAAGCGCTTCAAGCTGGCCGGCGAGCCGCTCTATTCCGAACCGAACTCGGTGGCCATCGAAAAAGGCGACGCCCAGTGGGACAGCAAGGTGCGTGAAGTCTTCGCCCAGTTGAAACAGGACGGCACCTTGAGCAAACTCTCGCAAAAATGGATCGGCGCCGACATCACCCAATGACTTCTTTTCCACCCCCTCAGCCACCGCCATCGGTGGCTGAGTCACGTCTGCAGAAAATCTTCGGTTTCCGCACCCGGCTGTATCTGACCTGGGCGGCCATGCTGGTGCTGTTCGCGAGCTTCTTCCTGAGCTTCGACCTGAAGTTCTCCATCATCCTCGACAAACTGCCGAACCTGCTGGGTGTGCACCTGGCGCCCAATGGCTTTTTGCAGGGTGCGGTGCTGACGTTGTTCCTGTGCCTGTGCTCGATCGTCGCCTCGTCATTGCTGGGCTTCATCACCGCCCTGGCGCGGCTGTCCAGCAGCGCGGTGGCGTTCGGCATCGCCAGTTTCTACGCGTCGTTCTTTCGCGGCACGCCCCTGCTGATCCAGATCCTGCTGATCTACCTGGGCCTGCCCCAACTGGGCGTGGTCCCAGGCGCCATCGCCGCCGGGATCATCGCCCTGTCGCTGAACTACGGCGCCTACCTGAGCGAAATCTTCCGCGCCGGCATCCTCGGCGTTCCCAACGGCCAACGCGAAGCCTCCCTCGCCCTGGGCCTGAGCGAAACCGTGATCTTCTGGCGCGTCACCCTGCCCCAGGCCATGCGCACCATCATCCCGCCGACCACCAACCAATTCATCTCCATGCTCAAGGACTCTTCGCTGATCTCGGTGATGGGGGTTTGGGAAGTGATGTTCCTGGCGCAGTCCTATGGTCGTTCCAGCTATCGCTACATCGAAATGCTCACCACGGCGGCGATCATTTACTGGTTGATGTCCATTGCGCTGGAGCTGATCCAGGCGCGGATGGAGCGGCATTATGGGAAGGCGTATCTGAATAACCGCTGAGCTGTTGCCAGAATTGCCGGTATGACTCACCCGCATGGCCCGGTACAAAAACCTGTGGGAGCGAGCTTGCTCGCGATGACGCCGGCACAGCCAACATCACCGCAAACTGCCTCACCGCTATCGCGAGCAAGCTCGCTCCCACAGGAGAAACACGTTCATTCCTAACCATGCACCGAGCCTAGGCGAGGTGCCGAGTGGTGGAGTATTGCTCCGTCAAACGCCGGTCAAATAGAAAGGTCCGTGGGGGCTGTAAGGCAAAGCTTCGAACCATGAAAGCCAACGAACCGCCACGCTGATCACAGCACGAGCAGCCTACAGATTTCATCCGCCGAATCTTGCCCGCGGTGAGAAAACGGCTGGCATCGCCGCCCAGGTGGAATTTTTAAAGTGCGACCTCTTCCATCAGAGGTCCCATTCGATGCCTACCCAACACCTGTTTCTGCCCCAGCATCTCGCGTTGGCAATTGCCTTGGCACTTGGCTGTGTCGAGGTTTCGATGGCGCAGTCCGTTGACGGGCCACCCCGTCCATACGAAACAACCGCCGAAATGCAGACTCGCCTCAAGGCGTTCGCAGCTACGCCGGACATCAATATCAAGCGGGTCACCAACGCCCAGGAAATGCCGCTGTCGCAGGACGACGGCGACGACCTGGTGATTGTCAGCAGGCAAGGCGAACTCGTCGGGCTCACCGACGGTGGCGGCGGCGCCAATGTCTTGCAACTGGAGATCGCCAAGGGCGGCGAGTTAGGCGAGATACGCAATATCCAGGATGTGTATTTGAAGCGAGGCGAATGGTCGAACGGCAAGGATTTCGACAGCCGCAGCCTGATTGATTCGAACGCCAAATTGATCAACACCGGCCGTATCGGTGGTGCGGTTCACGTTTTGGGTGAGTTCGCTAACCAAGGCACCGTCGCCGGACCGGTCTTCGTGGGGAAAAAGGCCAGGTTCAGCGGCAACGGGACGGTCGACGCGCTGGACGTGGCGGGCTCGCTGGAAGTCGGCCCTGACATGGGCGCCCCTTCAGTGGTCAACGACCTCAGGTTTTCCAAGGGCGCGACGCTGGTCTATGGGATCGACGCAAAGAAAGGCGGCGCCACGATCAAGGTCGGCGGCACCGCCATCCTGGACAATGCCATCTTGAAAATCGCAGCCGTACCGGGTGAATACATCGACACGAGCAGACACATCGTGATCGACGCGGATACGGTCGAGGGGGAATTCGGGAAGATCGTCAATGACCTTGCGTACATGACGGCTACAGTGGACTACACCACAGGAAAACAGGTCGGCCTGACCTACACACGTAACAATGTCCCGCTCGAACAGGCCGCGACCACTGATAACGGCCAGGCACTTGCAGCCAGCATCCTGGCGCCGGCCTCAGAACCCGTCGTCACGGCAACAGCCCCACAACCGCCTGCCACCGAGCCGCCACCCCATCACGTCACACCCAAGCCCGCGGAACCCGCAAAAATCGCCAGCGCCGCGCCCACCCCCGCCAGCCAAGCGCAAACCACCCAACCGGGCCCCAAGCCTAACGCCGCCATCAACGCCCTGCTCGGCAGCAACCTAGTCATCGCCGCCGATGGCCTCGACCAGTTGAGCGGCTACGACACCGCCGACCTGGGCAACGCTACCCTGAGCAGTGTCGCGCCCATCAGCACCGGCATGCTCGCGGCCATGGGCCAGAACACTCCGCAGGGCGCCCACGGCAATGGGCAGGTCTGGGTCCAGGCCATCGGCAACAGTGGCCGCGTCGGTAAGCATCTGGACGACTACGCGCTAAAGCATTCGACAACAGGTTTGCTGCTGGGAACCGACTGGGCGATCAACCCGACTTGGCGCCTGGGGGTCATCGGCGCCAAGAGCGAGACGCGGCTGGACGGTCATCGATTCGATGGCCGGCTCGACAGTTGGCATGTCGGCGCCTATGCCTTGCGCCAGGATGGGCCGCTGGCGCTACGCTTGGGCGCGGTGTATGGCGATCACGACGGCAGCACCAAGCGCCACGTGGCTTTCAATGGTTTCAGCGATCGACTCAAAGGTCGTTACGACGCCAACACGCAGCAGGTCTTCGGGCAAGTCGGCTACAACCTGGACGTCGGGTATTTCGATGTCGAGCCCTATGTCCAACTGGGCTACCAGCGCTACCAACGCGATCGCTTCACGGAGAAAGGTGGCGACGCGGCGCTGCGGTTCGAGAGCCAGACCCAAGACCACTACACCAGCGAGCTGGGCCTGCACCTCGCCCGCCCCTTCGTTCTTGACCAGGGAGCGCGGTTGACGCCGCGCCTGAATGTCGGCTGGAAACACCTTTATGGCGACGTCCGAGGCAGCTCCCGTCAACGTCTGGTCGGCGGCGGCAAGACCTATACCGTCGAAGGCATCGAGCTGGACCGGGACAGCTTGCTCCTGGAAGCCGGCCTGGACCTGGCCGTTTCGCCACGACACACCTTGGGGGTGAGCTACCAGGGTGAAAGCGGCCAGGACAATCGCAACGGCGCGCTGGTGGGGCAGTGGCGGATGATGTTCTGACTCATTTTCGGCAGACACCACCACCCCCTGTGGGAGCAAAGCTTGCTCGCGATGCAAGCGACTCGGATCCAGCTTGGTACCGAGGCGCTACTATCGCGGGCAAGCCTTGCTCCCACAGGCTCGCTCCTACAAGGACTGCGGAAAATTGGGCAAAAAAAGGGGAGCACATGCCCCCCCGAGGTTAAAACGTTGTATCGAGGCTGTTAACTCAGCCTTCGATCTCGATCAGGATCTCGCCCGGGTTGACCCGGTCGCCCTTGGCCACATGAATGGCGGTGACCTTGCCGGCGATGGCCGCCTGCACTTCGGTTTCCATCTTCATGGCTTCGGTGATCAGCACCGCTTGGCCGGCCTTCACCACGTCGCCCTCCTTGACCAGGACATCGACGATGTTGCCCGGCATGGTGGTGCTGACATGGCCCGGCGCAGTGGCTTGCTTGCGCTTACTGCTGCCGCCGCCGACAAACTCATTGAGCGGTTCGAACACGACCTCTTCCGGCATGCCATCGATGGACAGGTAGAAGTGACGCTTGCCTTCAGCCTTGACGCCCACACCGGTGATGTCGACACGATAGGTTTCGCCGTGAACGTCGATGACGAACTCGGTCGGTACGCCTTCGCCGCCGGCGGAACTGACGCTGCCCGCCTCGGGGATTGGCAGCAGCACTTCCGGGGTCAGGGTGCCGGCGTCGCGTTCTTCGAGGAACTTGCGACCGATGTCCGGGAACATGGCATAGGTCAGCACGTCCTCTTCGGACTTGGCCAGCGCACCGATTTCGCCACGCAGCTTGGTCATTTCCGGCTTGAGCAAATCGGCCGGACGCACGTCGATCACCTCTTCGCTGCCGATGGCCTGGCGACGCAGCTTTTCACTCACCGAACCTGGCGCCTTGCCGTAGCCGCCCTGCAGATAGAGCTTCACTTCGTTGGTGATGGTCTTGTAGCGCTCACCGGCCAACACGTTGAAGAACGCCTGGGTGCCGACGATCTGCGAGGTCGGGGTCACCAGCGGCGGGAAGCCGAGGTCTTCGCGTACCCGCGGGATCTCCGCCAGCACTTCGTTCATCCGGTTCAGTGCGCCCTGCTCTTTCAACTGGTTGGCGAGGTTGGAGATCATCCCGCCCGGTACCTGGTTGACCTGGACGCGGGTGTCCACGGCGGTGAACTCGCTTTCGAACTGGTGGTACTTCTTGCGCACGGCGTAGAAGTACAGGCCGATTTCCTGCAGCAGCTCCAGGTCCAGCCCCGTGTCGAACTCACTGCCTTTAAGGGCAGCGACCATCGATTCGGTGCCCGGATGGCTGGTGCCCCAGGCGAAGCTGGAAATCGCGGTATCAATGTGATCGGCACCGTTTTCGATGGCCTTGAGCTGGCACATCGCGGCCAGGCCGGCGGTGTCGTGGGAGTGGATGAACACCGGCAACGATTGCTCGGCCTTCAGCGCTTTCACCAGTTCGCCAGTGGCATACGGGGTCAGCAGGCCGGCCATGTCCTTGATCGCCACCGAGTCGCAACCCATGGACTCCATCTGCTTGGCCTGGGCCACGAACGCCTCGATGGTGTGCACCGGGCTGGTGGTGTAGGCGATGGTGCCCTGGGCGTGCTTGCCGGCGGCCTTCACCGCTTCGATGGCGACCCGCAGGTTACGCACGTCGTTCATCGCATCGAAAATACGGAACACGTCGATGCCGTTGACCGCGGCCTTGGCCACGAACGCCTTGACCACATCATCGCTGTAATGGCGGTAGCCCAGCAGGTTCTGGCCGCGCAGGAGCATCTGCAAGCGAGTGTTGGGCAGCGCCGCGCGCAGTTGGCGCAGGCGCTCCCACGGGTCTTCCTTCAGGAAGCGCACGCAGGCGTCGAATGTCGCGCCGCCCCAGACTTCCAGCGACCAATAGCCGACTTTATCGAGCTTGTCGCAGATCGGCAGCATGTCTTCGGTGCGCATGCGGGTGGCGAGCAGCGATTGGTGGGCGTCGCGCAGGATTGTGTCGGTTACAAAGATTTTCTTGGACATTTCAGGAGCTCCTCATAGCGGCAAGCTTCAAGCTACAAGCTGCAAGTAAAAGCTGATCCGCTCTCACTTGTAGCTTGGCGCTTGCAGCTCGCCGCTGCTTGTTCATAAGCCTGCGTGGGCGGCAATGGCGGCGGCGATGGCCAGGGCCAGCTCTTCGGGTTTGCGCTTGATCGAGTAGTTGGTCAGTTCAGGGTGGCTTTCAACGAAGCTGGTATTGAACTGGCCGCTGCGGAATTCCGGATTGCGCAGGATCTCCTGGTAATACGCGGCGGTGGTCTTGACCCCCTGCAGGCGCATGTCATCCAGGGCTCGCAGGCCACGGTCCATCGCTTCTTCCCAGGTCAACGCCCAGACCACCAGTTTCAGGCACATCGAATCGTAGAACGGCGGAATGGTGTAGCCGGTGTAGATCGCCGTGTCGGTGCGTACACCCGGGCCGCCAGGGGCGTAGTAACGGGTGATCTTGCCGAAGCTGGGCAGGAAGTTGTTTTTCGGGTCCTCGGCGTTGATCCGGAACTGCAACGCGAAACCCCGGTGCAGGATGTCTTCCTGCTTGACCGACAGTGGCAGCCCGGAAGCGATGCGGATCTGTTCGCGAACGATGTCGATACCGGTGATTTCTTCGGTGATGGTGTGTTCCACCTGCACCCGAGTGTTCATCTCCATGAAGTACACCTCGCCTTCGGCGAGCAGGAACTCCACGGTGCCGGCATTCTCGTAGCCCACGGCCTTGGCCGCGCGCACCGACAGGTCGCCGATGTAGGCGCGCTGCTCGGGCGTCAACTGCGGGCTCGGGGCGATTTCGATCAGCTTCTGGTTGCGACGCTGGATCGAGCAATCACGCTCGAACAGGTGCACCACGTTGCCGAAACTGTCCCCCAGGATCTGCGCTTCGATGTGCTTTGGGTTGACGATGCATTTTTCCAGGAACACTTCCGCCGAACCGAATGCCTTGGTGGCTTCGGAGATGACCCGGGGGAAGGCCTGTTCCAGTTCTTCCCGACTGTTGCAGCGACGGATACCGCGACCGCCGCCGCCAGACGTGGCCTTGAGCATCACCGGGTAACCGATCCGATCACCTTCGGTCAGCGCTTCTTCAATGCCCGATACGTTGCCTTCGGTGCCTGGCGTGACCGGCACACCGGCCTTGATCATGCTGCGGCGCGCTTCGGTCTTGTCGCCCATGCGGCGAATGACTTCCGCCGACGGGCCAATGAATTTGATGCCGCGTTCAGCGCAGATGTCCGCCAGTTCGGCGTTTTCCGAAAGGAAACCGTAACCGGGGTGCAAGGCATCGCAGCCGGTTTCCACCGCCAGGTTCACCAGTTTGCGCGGGTTGAGGTAGCCGGCCAGCGGATCGGCGCCGATGCTGTGGGCCTCGTCCGCACGCTTGACATGCAACGCATGACGGTCCGCGTCGGAGTAGACCGCGACCGAGCGAATGCCCATCTCGGCGCAAGCGCGCACGATGCGGACGGCAATCTCACCACGGTTGGCGATCAGGATCTTTGTTATCAATTGGAGGTTCCCTTGAGCCGGTGATACCACGGCCTGAGGTCCAGGCCGACGCGTGACCAGATGTAACAATTGGTCGCAGCTCCACACTAGTCCTGGCTGTGGATTAACAAAAATGAATAATTATTGGGTCGTGCATAAGCAAAGACTTATAGTTGCATTATCCGTCCCACTCCAGAGTGCCTAGAAAATGCGTAAGTCATTGATGCGTATGACATTGCGTCAATTGCAGATTTTCAACGAGGTGTGCGACCTGAGGTCTTACAGCCGTGCAGCCGACGAAATGTCTCTCACACAACCGGCCGTTAGCCTACAGATCCGATCCCTGGAAGAGCTGATTGGCCAGCCGCTGTTCGAGTATGTCGGCAAGAAACTCTACATGACCGAAGCCGCCGAAGCCCTGCAACGTGCCAGCCGAGACATCTTCGGGCGCCTGGAAAACCTCGATATGCAGCTCTCGGACATGCAGGGGTCGCTGCAAGGCCAATTGAAGCTGGCGGTGGAGTCCAGCGCCAAGTACTTCGTCCCGCACCTGTTCGCCGCGTTCAAGCGCCAGCATCCGGAGGTCAATCTGAACCTCACGGTGGTCAACCGGGGCCAGGTCATCCGCCGCCTCTCGGACAACCGTGACGACCTGGTGATCATGTCCATGGTGCCCCAGGACATGGGCCTGGAGTTCCTGCCCTTCCTCAACAATCCGATCGTCGCCGTGGCGCCGCCCGATCATCCGCTGAGCCACCTGGGTCCGCTGCGCTTGCAGGACCTGGAGCCCTACACGCTGCTGTTGCGCGAACCGGGGTCCGGCACGCGACTGGCCTGCGAGGAATACTTCAAGGAGAAACGGGTGCATTTCACCCAGACGCTGGAAGTGGCGTCGGCGGAAGCCCAGCGCGAATGCGTGGTGGCCGGGCTGGGCGTGGCGCTGTTGACGCGCCACGCCGTGAGCCGGGAGCTGTCGTCCGGCGCACTCATCGAGCTACCGGTGGAGGAGTTGCCGCTGTACCGCAGTTGGTGCCTGGTGCAGGCCAGGGCCAAGCGCCTGTCACCGGTGGCCCATGCCTTCCTGGCGTTCGTGCGCGGCGAGCGCGCTCAGATCATTGGCCTGGTTGAGCGTTTCGACGGGAAACCGCCGACGATGCCTGCCAGTAATTGAATTCTGCCACGTCAGGAAATTCGCTGATCTCGGCCAGGAGCTGGCGCTGCTCATAGCGGTCTTCGATGGCGCGACGGAACGCCATGCGGCGCTGATCTTCCTGCTGACGACGGGTTTTGACGGCGCTGCGTTCTTCGTAGGACTGGGTCATGTCGAGACTCCCAAGACGTATACGGGAGTTTCACGATGACGGCGCGCGATGACCGTTTGGCGGCGCGGGAGTTACAGAACGATGAATTCCGGCGATTGGATCTTTTGGAGGGTAAGCCTGTGGCGAGGGGATTTATCCCCGTTGGGCTGCGAAGCAGTCCTCCCAAGAAGCCCCCACTTCAAATAGATACCCCTGAGGACAGCTTGGGACTGCTGCGCAGTCCAACGGGGATAAATCCCCTCGCCACAAGAGCGCTTGCCCTACTGACTTGGGATTTAGTCGTCCAGCGCCTTCACCGACTTGGGCGACAGCCGCAGGCTGCGAAGGCTGCGCTTCACGCTCTTGAGGTGGTTGACCAAGCTCGGGCCACGGGCCATGGCGACGCCCATTGCCAAGACGTCGATCACCACCAGGTGGGCGATGCGCGAGGTCAGCGGCGTGTAGATCTCGGTGTCTTCATGCACGTCGATGGCCAGGTTCACCGTGGACAGCTCCGCCAGTGGCGTCTGGCTCGGGCACAAGGTGATCAGCGAGGCACCGCTTTCACGCACCAGGTTCGCGGTGATCAGCAGATCCTTGGAGCGCCCCGACTGGGAAATGCAGATCGCCACATCGGTGGGTTTCAACGTCACTGCCGACATGGCCTGCATGTGCGGGTCGGAATAGGCTGCCGCCGTGAGCAGCAACCGGAAGAACTTGTGCTGGGCATCGGCCGCCACCGCGCCCGAAGCGCCGAAGCCATAGAACTCGACACGCTGGGCCTGGGACATGGCCGTGACAGCCTTTTGCAACGCCACCGGGTCAAGTTTCTCGCGAACCTCCATCAACGTATGCAGGGTGGTGTCGAAGATTTTCAGGCTGTAGTCCGCCACCGAGTCATCTTCATGGATCGCAAACTGACCGAAGCTCGCCCCGGCGGCCAGGCTTTGCGCCAGCTTGAGTTTCAGGTCCTGGAAACCCGAGCAACCGATGGCCCGGCAGAAGCGCACGATGGTCGGTTCGCTGATGCCCACGCTGTGGGCAAGATCGGCCATGGAGCTATGCATCACGGCCGCTGGATCAAGCAGTACGTGATCGGCGACTTTCAGCTCCGACTTGCGCAGCAAGTGGCGTGACTGGGCGATGTGTTGCAACAGGTTCAAGGCGCTGGACTCTTGTTATGGGCAAATGCCGGGATGTAGCAAGCTTGTAGTTATACTACAAGAATTGGCGCTTTGCCCGTCCAAAACGTAACTGGATTGCCGCGCTGCCCCCTTGTTTTGGCCGAGGATCGCCAGATGTAGCAGCCTGGGCCTTGGCGCAAACCCTCTGCGCTGCCGATCGGTTGATCCCCAGACGCGACCTGAGCCTCTGGCTGGGGGAAACCATCTATTCAATCACTGACTACTTCCCCAACAACATACTCCAGCCGTCATCGATAATATGACCCACGGAAAATCTGGCAACTCACTCGACAACTAACGTCTTCTTACAATCCCAATCGCAATTTCCCAGACACCATCAAGTCAAAGTCGATATATTGGCTCCCGCAGGACGCAATCAACTAACTACAGGAGTTACTATCATGAAAATCACAACTAAAGATTGGAACGCACAAATCGATCGCATGCCAGGTGCCGCGTCGTTCCGTACCTTTGGCACTGTAACCGTCCCCCACACCGGCATTACGCCAAAGCTGGTACGAAGCCCGATGCAGGACAAGTCCTTTGATCTTCGACTGGAGTTGGAACTTGAATCTTCCAATGAAGTTTCACTGCCGGTCATAACCGACAAAGTCGTCGAATACAGAGTACCGGGCGAATCTCATGTCACCGGCGTGAGCATTTTTTTCGAAGGGCAGTTGCTGCATCACATTGATGAAGTACTCGTGACCAACTAAGCGCATGTTAATAACTTCCCGCCAGACACTAAAAGCGTCTGGCGGGAAGTTCCAATCGAGGACCGGGTTCATTCCGTCAAGTGCTGCATCCGCAACAACCCGGCCAACCCATCAGCTTCCACTGGCCGACTGATCAGATAACCCTGCACCTCATCGCAACGCTCGTTCCTGAGGAAATCGAGCTGCTCCTGCCGCTCGACGCCTTCGGCCACTACCTTGAGCGACAGCCCATGGGCCATTGCAATGATTGCCCGGGTAATGGCGGTATCCACGCTGCCCTCGCCCAGCCCGCGAATGAATGCCTGGTCGATCTTCACGTAGTCCACCGGGATACGTTTGAGGTAGCTCAGGGATGAGTAGCCGGTGCCAAAATCGTCGATCGCCAGTTTGACCCCAAGGTCACGCAATTGCTGGAATGTGGCGATGATGTGTTCGACGCTGTCGAGCAACTGGCTCTCGGTCAACTCCAGCTCCAGGTACTGGGGTGCCAGACCGGTTTCTTCCAGCACTTGTCGCACCAGGCTGACCAGCTTGCCCTGGCGCAACTGATGCACCGACAGATTGACCGACACCCTGATCGGCTCGAGCCCCTGGCGCTGCCATTCGCACGCCTGCCAACAGGCCTGGCGCAACACGAACTCGCCAATCGGCCCGATCAACCCGGTCTCTTCGGCCAAGCCGATGAAATCCCCCGGCGGAACCCGTCCCATGGCCGGATGATCCCAGCGCACCAGCGCCTCGGCGGCGTTCAGGCGACCGGTCGCCAGGCACAGTTTCGGCTGATAAAAGACCGTCAGTTGTTGCTCTTCCAAGGCCTTGCGCAGTTGGTTTTCCAGTTGCAGGCGCTCCAGCGTGCTGGCCTGGAGGCTCTCGGTGTAGAACTGGAAGTTGTTGCCCCCCAAATGCTTGGCGTGCTGCATGGCCATGTTCGCCTGGCTGACCAGCGTGGCAATTTCCCGCGTGTTGTCAGGCAACAGGCTGATGCCGATGGAAGCACTGAGCACCAGTTCATGGCCCTCGATGGTCAGCGGAACGCGCAGCTTGGAGGCCAATCGGGTCGCCACCCGCGCCAGGCTTGAAAGGTTGCCGTAGGCATCGAACAACACCGCAAACTCATCGCCGGATAACCGGGCGATGGTATCCGCCTCGGGCAGCGCGTTGATCAGGCGCCGCGCCATTTTCTGCAACAACTGGTCGGCGATGTCATGGCCGAGGCTGTCGTTGAGCAATTTGAAACGGTCCAGGTTGATATGCAGCAACGCCAGGCTGCGCCGTCCACCCTGGCGCACCCGCTGATGCGCTTCGTTCAAGCGTTCGCGAAACAGCGAACGATTCGCCAACCCAGTCAATTCGTCGTAATGGGTCAGGTAGCGCATCCGTTCTTCGGATTCGCGCCGCGCCGAAAGATCGGCGAAGAAGCCCACTATATGGCTGACATTTCCCCGAGCATCGCGCACGACGTTCAGTTGCAGCCACTGCGGATACAGCTCGCCGTTGGCCCGTGCCTCCACCAACTCACCCTGCCAGGTGCCGTGCTGCTTGAGCGACTGGCGAATGACGGGGTAGTGCCGACGCGCATCGCGGCTGCACGGCAGGTCGACCACGTTGCGCCCGAGCATGTCCTGGATATTGAAACCGGTGACCCGCGTGAACGCCTGATTGGCGGCGAGCAACAGGTAGTTGGGGTCGAAAATCACAATACCTTCGCTGGCGGCCTCGAACACCGTGGCCGCCAGTTGGCGTTGCTGCTCGAGTTCCTTGCTGACGCTGATGTCGCGCCGGGTGCCGACCATGCGCAGCACCCGTCCGCTCGCGCTGCGCTCGACGGCCCGGCCGCGATCTTCGATCCAGACCCAGTGACCATCGCCGTGACGCACACGGTATTCGATCTGGTAATCCTCGCTGCGACCCTTGAGGTGTTCGACCAGGGCACGCTTGAGCGCCGGTACGTCCTGGGGGTGCAAGCGCGGGGTGAGGTGACTGAGCATCGCCGTGACGTATTCGGGCTCCAGGCCGAACAACTCCTTGAGCTGGGTGTGATGGACCTCGTCAGTCTGCAGGTTCCAGTCCCACAACCCCAGCTCACTGGCCTTGAGGGCCAGGGCCAGACGCGCCTCGCTCTTGCTCAGGGCCTGGCTGGCGACCTCCAGTTCAAGGCTGCGTTGCGCAACCCGCGCCTCCAGGCCAACCTGGGCCGCCCGCAGTTTCTCTTCGGCCGAACGACGTTGCTCGACCTCTCGGGCCAGCGCCTCGTTGAGCAATGCACTGCGGGTTTGGGTTTGCTGCAGATGCTCGATCAGGGCCTGGTTCTGGAAGCGTCGCAGCATGCCACTCTGGATCAAGCGATTGACTTGCCAGGCCACCACGCTCAGGGAAACCAGCACAATCAGGCCCAGCCAGCCCCAGCCACGTTGCTGCTCATCGCCACCCCAGAAGAGATAACCGATGGCCGGCAACAGGCAGGGCAAGGTGAAGGACAGGAACGCTGGAAGGCTCACGGCATAAGCCACACTGGCCGACAGCACCGCCGCGCCAATCAGGCCGAACACCCAGGCCTGCTGCTGGAAGCTGTCGGCCGGGACCAGCGCGATGCCAGCCCCGGCCAGCGTCAGGCCGGTCATCGCCGAGCCCAGCAAAAACATGCGCAACCAGATCGGGTGCGCCTGGCGGCTTGGCATCGCCGAATCGAAAGCCGCCACCTGGATTACCCGCAGCGCCACCAGCGACAACAACCAGACGAGCCAGACGCTGACCAGGAAATAGCGCCGCGGCTCCCATAACAGCGCGGCGCAGACCAGACCATTGAGCAGCATGAACAACGTAGGCAGCAGTGAGCCTTGATACAACAGACGTGTGCGCTCGACCGCCATCTCCGTGGCGTACTGCTTGCAGATGACCCGCGGTTCCACACAGGGGCCCGCCGGATCGGAATTGAGGGTCATTGGCACTGTTCTTGTTCTTATTCAGTCAAGCGTGGAGAACCCGAAACGAGCACCGAGCATACACAAGCCATGGGCCATCCCACACTGCCCCAGCTCATAAAAACAAGGAAAAAAGTCGCTATTTCATTAGGTGGCACCCCTCCGGAGCGAGTCCCGCCAACGCCTGTAGCCTGTGACCCGCCGGTCATCACCCAGCGGTCTTTTATCGGCTGATGCAAAGCTCGGTTTGCCCGGGGTGACGCCGCACCCTAGAATGCGCCGATGCGCGATGATCTCTCCCTTCTGCTGAACTCCCTCAACGATGCCCAACGTCAGGCCGTAGCTGCCTCCGTGGGTCGTCAGTTGGTCCTGGCCGGTGCCGGCTCCGGTAAAACCCGAGTGCTGGTGCACCGTATCGCCTGGTTGATCCAGGTCGAGAACGCCTCGCCCCATTCGATCCTGTCGGTGACGTTCACCAACAAGGCCGCGGCCGAGATGCGCCATCGCATCGAACAACTGATGGGCATCAACCCCGCCGGCATGTGGGTCGGCACCTTCCACGGCCTGGCGCACCGCTTGTTGCGGGCGCATTGGCAGGAAGCCGGGTTGAGCCAGACCTTCCAGATCCTGGACAGCGACGACCAGCAGCGCCTGGTCAAGCGGGTGATCCGCGAACTGGGCCTGGACGAACAGCGCTGGCCCGCCCGCCAGGCCCAATGGTTCATCAACGGCCAGAAAGACGAAGGCCTGCGCCCGCAGCACATCCAGGCCAGCGGCGACTTGTTCCTGGCGACCATGCGCAGCATCTACGAAGCCTACGAGGCGGCGTGCCAGCGTGCCGGGGTGATCGACTTTTCCGAGCTGCTGCTACGGGCCCTGGACCTGTGGCGCGACCATCCAGGCCTGCTGGCCCACTATCAAAAGCGCTTCCGGCATGTACTGGTGGACGAATTCCAGGACACCAACGCCGTGCAATACGCCTGGTTGCGCTTGCTCGCCAAGGGCGGCGACAGCCTGATGGTGGTGGGTGACGACGATCAGTCGATCTACGGCTGGCGCGGCGCCAAGATCGAGAACATTCACCAGTACTCGGCAGACTTCCCTGACGCCGAAGTCATCCGCCTGGAACAGAACTACCGCTCAACCGCCGGCATCCTCAAGGCCGCCAACGCCCTGATCGCCAACAACACCGGGCGCCTGGGCAAGGAACTGTGGACCGACGGCGGCGAAGGCGAAGCGATCAACCTCTACGCCGCCTTCAACGAACACGATGAAGCCCGCTACGTGGTGGAAACCATCGAAAGTGCGCTGAAAACCGGCCTGGCCCGCAGCGACATCGCCATCCTGTACCGTTCCAACGCCCAATCGCGGGTGCTGGAAGAAGCGTTGCTGCGCGAACGGATCCCCTACCGCATCTATGGCGGCCAACGCTTCTTCGAGCGTGCTGAAATCAAGAACGCCATGGCCTACCTGCGCCTGCTCGAAGGTCGCGGCAACGACGCGGCCCTGGAGCGGGTGATCAACGTGCCGACGCGAGGCATCGGCGAGAAAACCGTCGAAGCGATTCGCGATCATGCGCGCCACAGCCACGTGTCCATGTGGGAAGCCATGCGCCAACTGGTGACCAACAAAGGCGTGACCGGTCGCGCCGCCGGCGCCCTGAAGGCCTTCATGGACCTGATCGAAGACCTGGCCGCCAAGTGCGGGGAGATGCCTCTGCACTTGATGACCCAGACCGTCATCGAGCAGTCCGGCCTGATCGCCTACCACGAAGCGGAAAAAGGCGAGAAAGGCCAGGCCCGGGTGGAAAACCTTGAGGAGCTGGTCAGCGCCGCGCGCAACTTCGAGAACACCGAAGAAGACCAAGACCTGTCGCCGCTGTCGGCCTTCCTGGGTCACGCCTCCCTGGAGGCCGGCGACACCCAGGCCGACGAACATGAAGACAGCATCCAGCTGATGACCCTGCACAGCGCCAAGGGCCTGGAATTCCCCTACGTGTTCCTTGTGGGCATGGAAGAAGGCCTGTTCCCCCACAAGATGAGCCTGGAAGAACCGGGACGCCTGGAAGAGGAACGGCGCCTGGCCTACGTTGGTATCACCCGTGCCATGCAGAATCTGGTCATGACCTACGCCGAAACCCGACGCTTGTATGGCAGCGAGACCTACAACAAGGTGTCGCGCTTCGTACGTGAAGTGCCGAAGGGCCTGATCCAGGAAGTGCGGCTGTCCAACAGTGTCAGCCGACCGTTCGGTGGCGGCCAGCAACAAAGCAGCAGCCTGTTCGGCGGCAGCGACATCCCGGAAACCGGCTTCAGCCTCGGCCAGACCGTGCGGCACTCGGTGTTCGGCGACGGCGTCATCCTCAACTTCGAAGGCGCCGGCGCCCAGGCCCGGGTGCAGGTGAACTTCAGCGAAGGCAGCAAGTGGCTGATGCTGGGGTATGCCAAGCTGGAAGCGATCTAAAGATTTATGTAGGCCCCTGTGGGAGCGAGCTTGCTCGCGATAGCGGTCGATCAGTCATTATTGATGCTGACTGACACACCGTTATCGCGAGCAAGCTCGCTCCCACAGTTGTTCTGGGAAACATTTCCGATAGAACTTGTTCCTCTTTCCTACAGCCCAAAGCGAACAAGCCCTCTTACGCGGTTGAAGCTGAACCTAACCTGTCACGCAAAAGCCGGAAACACTCTGCCGCTAGCCAGCAACAGTTCACCTGTGCAACATGGCCCGCGTGCTATCCACAAATGGGAATGCCTTTATATGAAACGTTTTCTTAGCGTCGCCATGGCGTTGTGCATCGGCCTGACGATGGCCATCGATGCCAATGCTGCCAAGCGCTTTGGCGGTGGTAAAAGCTCGGGGGCAGCCCCGACTCACCAGACCAGCCAGATGGCGCCGTCCTCTGCCGCCGGCTCCACCGCTGCCACCGCAGGCGCGGCCGGTGCCGCAGGCGCTGCCACCAAGGCCAGCGGTGCTTCGCGCTGGCTCGGCCCCCTGGCCGGCATCGCCGCCGGTGGCCTGCTCGCCTCCATGTTCATGGGCGACGGCTTCCAGGGCATGCAGATCTTCGACATCCTGATCATGGCGGTCATCGCCTTCCTGGTCTTCCGCTTCATTGCCGCTCGTCGTCGCAAGCAGCAGGAGCAATTCGCTCCAGCCGGCCACGCGCCGATGCAGCGTGAAGTGTTCAACCAGCAGCCTGCCAGTGGTTCGATCTTCGGTGGTTCGGCAGCGCCTGCGGCCGCTCGTCCGGTCATCAATGCGCCGGCCTGGTTCAACGAGCAGCGCTTCATCGAAGCCGCGCGCAACCACTTCATGGCCCTGCAGCAGCATTGGGACGCGAACGAAATGGACAAGATCGCCGAGTTCGTGACCCCGCAACTGCTGGAGTTCCTCAAGCGCGAGCGAGCCGAGCTGGGTGATGGCTTTCAGTCCACCTACATCGATAACCTGCAGGTGCAACTGGACGGTGTCGACGATCGCGCCGACAAGACCATCGCCACCCTGACCTTCATCGGTGTGTCGAAGGATTCTCGCTTCGACAAGGGCGAAGCGTTCAGCGAAAGCTGGAACATGGAACGCGCCCAGGGCGATGACCAGCCTTGGCTGGTGGCAGGTATCCGCCAGAACGGTTGAACCTTTGACCGTTTTGCATGTTGAAATAAAAGAACCCCGGCCCAGGCCGGGGTTTTCTATTTCGCGGTTGCATCTATAGCGAGCTACTGTATAAACCGCTTCATATAAAACCGCGCCATCGAGAAAGAGGATCCCCGGACGTGGAAGAAATCATCGAACAATTGCGTGAAGCCAACGAACCCGTACCGGTCCCGCTGGAATTGCCCGACGAAGATTTGCTGGTAGAGATCGAAGAGCAGCTGTTCATCGATATCCCATTCGTCTTCAGGGAGTTTTTGCTGACCGTCAGCGATGTCGTCTACGGCAGCCTGGAGCCGGTGACCGTCACCGATCCACAATCCCACACCTACCTGCCGGACGTGGCCGCCAACGCCTGGGATGCCGGTGTCGACCGCAGCCTGGTCCCGATCTGCCAGGACGGTGACGATTACTACTGCGTCGAAGAGGACGGCACGGTAGTGCTGTGGCAGGCAGAAGAAGAACTGATCGCCGAGGAAACCTGGGAATCGGTCTGGCACTGGGCCCGGGACGTCTGGCTGGAAAGCTGACCCGTCGCCGGTCAATGCCCGGACGACTCCTTGTGGTTGTCCAGGGTTTCAAGCAAGGCCACCTGCATCCGCGTATGCAGGCGGATGAACCAGCGCCAGAGCAGCGCCGCCACGGCAGTCGCCACCACGGCGATCAGTACGAGCACCTTGTTGGTCGGCAGAATGCTGGCCGACAAGGCTGCCAATAGCAGGAAAATCACCAGCAGCGAGAGAATCGGGATCACTTCTGCGATCACCCGACGCACACGCTGGGTGTGGCGCCCAGCCATCTCCGGCTTCACGCCCATCTCCGCCAACAGCATCGACAGCGCCTTGAGCTTGCGGTACGCGGCGATCAGGAACGGCAGCGACAGCAGCAACGCCCCACCCCAGATCAGTGCTTTCTGCCAGCTCGGGTCGCTGATCCATGCTTGCAGGTAAGCCGACATCCGCTCGGCGAAAAAACCACCCGAGACAAAAATCGCAATCACCAGCGCCAGATTGACGCCGACCTGCAGCAAAATTCGCCGGATCATCGACGCCACCATCGCCCCTTCACCCTGGGGTTGGATGCTACGCAGCCATTCGCCGTACATCCCCAGCACCCGCGTCAGGCGCTGGGGCATGACCGTCGCCAACTTGACGGACAACGGGTCGGCAGCCCGGATCAGGTACGGCGTCAGCAAAGTGGTCAACACCGAGACGGCGACCGCGACTGGATAGAGGAAATCGCTGGTGACCTGCAGGGTCATCCCCAACGACGCGATGATGAAGGAAAACTCGCCGATCTGCGAAAGCCCCATCCCTACGCGCAGCGAGGTGCGTCCATCGTTGCCCGCAATAAAGGCACCGAGGCCGCAGGACAACATCTTACCGAGCACCACTGCGCCCGTGATCACGGCAATCGGCCAGGCGTACTGCAGCAGTATCGCCGGATCGAGCATCAACCCGATGGCGACGAAGAAGATCGCGCTGAACAGATCACGCACCGGCTCCACCAGGCGCTCGATCTTCAGCAGCTGCCGGGACTCGGCCATGATCGCACCGATCAGGAACGCCCCGAGCACCATGCTGTATTCCAGTTTCACCACCAGCAGGCAGAAGCCGAAACACAGGCCGAGCACGGTAATCAGCAGCATTTCGTTGCTGTCGAACTTCGCCACGTAGGCCAGCACCCTCGGCACCAGCAGAATGCCGATGACCAACGCGACGATCATGAACAGCGACAACTTGCCGACGGTGGAAAATACCTCGCCAGAGCTCACGGTGCCGCTGACGGCAATGCTCGATAGCAAGGCGATGATGCCAATGCCCAGGATGTCCTCGACGATCAACACCCCGAAAATCAGCTGGGCGAAGCGCTCGTTTTTCATCTTCAGGTCGTTGAGCGCCTTGACGATGATCGTGGTGGACGAAATGGCCAGGATGGCACCGAGGAACAGCGAGTCCATGGTGCTCCAGTCGAACCAGCGGCCGATTTCGTAGCCGATCCAGATCATCAGCACAATTTCGAGGAACGCCGCGATGAAGGCCGTGGCGCCGACCTTGAACAGTTTGCGCAGGCTGAATTCCAGGCCCAGGCAAAACATCAGGAAGATCACCCCGAGCTCGGCCAGGGTCTTGATCGTGTCTTCGTCATGGATAAAGCCGAACGGTGGCGTATGCGGACCAATGATGAAGCCGGCCACGATGTAGCCCAATACCACCGGTTGTTTGAAACGATGAAAGAGTACGGTCACCAACCCCGCCGCCATCATGATGATCGCCAAATCCTGGATGAAACTGATGGCATGCATGTCGGGGCTCCCTGTTCAAAATGACTCACTGCAGAGCTGGAGAAATCCGTTTCCTCTGTAGGAATTGCCCTCGCAACGGGCTTTTGAAGGGTAACACCGCGACTTCCGACAAAAAGACGGTGCAATATATGGAAACAGATCCATCGGCGCGTGACGGCAACCACAGGCGCAGCGTCCCGATATCGGTGGTTTTTAAAACCTGGTGACCTGTTCGCAGGCCACTCCCCAGCACCCGCAGAGGTGCACTCCCGAATGACTGCCTTGAACCGTGAGTACGTTATGGAACCCGGAAACGCCCAGCTGTCGATGACGGTGTTGATGACCCCCGATATGGCCAACTTCTCTGGCAATGTCCATGGCGGCACCTTGCTCAAATACCTCGACGAAGTCGCCTATGCCTGCGCCAGCCGCTACGCCGGACGCTACGTGGTGACCCTGTCGGTCGACCAGGTCATCTTTCGTGAGCCGATTCATGTCGGCGAACTGGTGACCTTCCTGGCCTCGGTGAACTACACCGGCAACACGTCGATGGAAGTGGGCATCAAAGTCGTGACCGAAAACATTCGCGAACGCTCGGTGCGCCACACCAACAGTTGCTTCTTCACCATGGTTGCGGTGGATGACCAACGCAAGCCCGCGACCGTGCCGCCCTTGCAGCCGCAAAACAGCGAAGAAAAACGCCGCTACGAACAAGCCCAGCAACGTCGGCAGATCCGCCAGGAACTGGAGAGGCGCTACCAGGAGATCAAGGCGGACGGGCCTTAGGCGGGCGCCGAAAAGCAACGGTGGAAGGGCGCTTGCTCGCAATGGCGATGTCACAGCCAGCATCGAGTTGAATGTGATGCCCTCATCGCGAGCAAGCTCGCTCCCACAGGGATTTGCAGCATTCCACAGGGGCGATCAGAGGCTGATTGGCATAGCCTCGAACCGCACCCGTGGATGGGCGATCCGGTCCTGGGCGCGGACCAGTTCCAACTCATAGCTGGTGCAGGCCTGGGTCTCCAGCAGCACTTCGTGCACCGCCGCGGCGGTGAATTCGAACGCCGCGACCAAACTGTCCCCCAGCAGAATCCGCGCCAGGAACAAGCCCGACGTCAGGTCGCCCACCCCCACCGGCTGGCGCGGGAAAGCCAACAATGGACGACGCAGGTGCCAACTGCCATCGGCGGTCACCAGCAGCATTTCGAAACTGCCATCGGGTTTGCCGGGGTAGGCCAGATGCTTGACCAGCACCGCCTTCGGGCCACGGGCCAGCAACGCGCGGGCCATGGCCAGGCAGTCCAGCAATGACTGCGCCTTGCGCCCCGAAAAACTGTCCAGCTCCAGTTGGTTCGGGCACATGAGGTCCGCCACGGCAGCGGCTTCTTCCAGGAGAAATTCGCTCACCTCGGGTGCCACGATGCAGCCCTTCTCAGGGTGCCCCATGACCGGGTCGCACAGGTACAGCGCCTTGGGGTTGGCGGCCTTGATCCGCGCCACGCCCGTCAGAATCGCCCGCCCCTGAGCCGCGCTGCCCAGGTAACCGGATAACACCGCATCGCAATTCCCCAGCTCACCGATAGCGGCAATGCCTTCCACCAATGCAGGTATCTGCTCTGGCGCCAGCACCTCACCGGTCCATTGGCCGTACTGGGTGTGATTGGAAAACTGCACGGTATTGAGCGGCCAGACGTTCACGCCGACCCGCTGCATCGGAAACACCGCGGCGCTATTGCCAGCGTGACCGAACACCACGTGGGACTGAATGGCAAGCAGATGAGGCGTACGTTTCATGCGGGAAGTTTCCGTAAAACGATTGAAATTCAAGCCGCGCAGTATGCGACTAAACACAGCCTGTACGACAGACCGGCGAGACAGTTAAGCTGACAGCAACTTGTTGGAGCACTTCGTTCATGCTGACCCTTGGAAACATCTTCGTGCTGATGCTACTGGCTACCGGCGGCGCCTGGCTGTGGCACAACCATGGCTTGCGCGAACGGGCGTTGGCGAGGGTCATGCAGCATTGCGCCAACCTCAAGATCGAGCTGCTGGACGGCAACGTGGCGCTGAAAAAAATCGGCTTCGTGAAGGACGCCAATGGTCGACGACGCCTGGCTCGCGTCTACACCTTCGAGTTCACCGTCACCGGCGAAAGCCGCCATTCGGGCACCATCACCCAATTTGGGGCCCACAGCGCACATATAGAGCTGGCGCCCTACCCGATGCCCTTCGAAGAAACACCGCCAACGCCCATCGAACCGGTCCAGACCAGGCCCAGGGCCGAAGTCATCGAATTGAGCCAGTGGCGCCAGGAACACAACAAGTGGAAGCCTTGAAACGGGGCTGACTCAGGAACACCGACAACTCACCAGTCCGGCTTTCAGGCGATCGACATCTTGCGGCTGATCGAAAATCAGCTCGATCCGAGAATCCTGGCGCCACTCGCTGGTTTGCCACCCCAGGGCCGCCCCCTCCAACGCATTGGCTGAAACCCAACCGTCGCGGCTGTGGATAACCATCTTCGCCCGTTTCCAGCCCTGGTCTTGTAGCCATCGCGCGAGCGCCGCTGCGTCGAATCGTTGGCTTGGGTGCCAGCGCCAGCCGATACTCCAGCCTCCGTCCTGCTGCTGATACAGGCAGATGGGTTGCGTCGGGTCGGTCCAGATGGCCGGGATCTGGCCCAGGCTCTTGGGCAGGTTCACGTTATCCACAGACCCACTGCCCTGAGCCGCGAGGCCTGGCAATCGATCGAGTGGTAATGCCGCTTGTTGCGTCCAGTACAACGCTGCCCCTGACAGTTGCGCTGTCACCCGTTCGCGATCGGCCTGCGTGAGGCTCTCGGATTTGTTCAGCACCAGCAGTCCGGCATCCGCCAGGGTTTGTCGCTGCGCTTCGGGCAAGGGTTTGCCGTCCGCCATCGCCCGGGCATCCAACACCAGCACACAGGGTTGTACCGCGAGCACGCCGAGCCAGGGCGCTTCACTCAGTTGCCGCATCAACTGTGCCGGATGACCCAGGCCCGAGGGTTCGATGAACAGCCGATCCGGCCGGGCCTTGCGCAGCAAACGCCCAAGACCGATCTGAAACGGCGCGCCATTGACGCAGCACAAGCAGCCGCCGGCCACTTCGCCCAGTGCGATACCATCGCCAGCCTGGGTCAGCAGCGCGGCATCCAGGCCGATCTGGCCGAACTCGTTGATCAGCACCGCCCAGCGTTCATTGGCCGGTCGCTGGGCCAGCAGATGCCTGATCAGGCTGGTCTTGCCGGCGCCCAAAGGGCCGGCGATGACATGGGTAGGAATGTGCTGCAACATAATCGACGGCTTTCGATGGAGGTGAACATGCGATTGATCGGCTGGTTGTTACTGGCACTGACGTCGGACCAGGCGCTGGCCCAGGCCTGCGTGGTTCACAGCCAGGCGGAGCGACTCGATGTGAAAGTCTGCCAACAGAACCGCAGCATTCCACAGAAACTGTTTGCCGATGGCTTCTGCCAGCCAAACCTTGCCGGCCAGAAGGTCGAGGTGCACTACGTCGATCAATGCCCTGGCGGCGCGTTCGGCGTTTGCAGCAACGCCCAGGTCGCCAATATGCCTTACCGCCAGGATATTCACTATTACGGTGTGGCGACCGATGCCGCGTACCTGCAGCCATTTTGCGAAGGGCAAAGCCAAGGCACCTGGCTCAAGCCCTAAGCCAGCCAATCCAGCGTGAGCATCAGGCGACGCTCTCCCGGGGCGGGCGCAGGCGAGCGATGGATCAGGCCAGATCCCTCATTACCGTGCCATTTCTCGCCTTTAAGCAAGCCGACATCACCGCAACCAAACTGCTGGATCACGCGCGGATCAACCGGCTCGGCCTCAGGCTGTGCCAGGTGCCGGCGATCCATGGCTTCTTCCTTGAGCCACTGGCTGCCGACGCCCGCATAAGTGGTCAACAGCCGTACCGGTACGTGGTCAACGTGGAAGCGCGGGCACATGGCCTTGTCCAGCGTGCGCAGACGCAGACCGACACGTTGCGCGCCCAACAGGCAGGCAAACGCACAGACCAGCCAGGAAACATCGGCGATAAAACCCTCATAGCCCTGCAGGTCGCTGAAACCTGCGGCCAGACCGTGCAGCGCTGGCTGGGTGTCTTCCTCTGGCAAATCGAGCACCCGTGATTCAGCCAGCGGCTGGTCCATCGCCAGCACCATGGCCGCAAAATCGCTGATGTGGGCGGGAAGCTGACGCTGCCAGACTGCCAAGTTGATGCCGTCGTCCAGGATCTGCGTGAATACCCCTGGCGTATCACCTTGGACCTGCCGTACCTGTGTCGCGCGTTTCAGACTGGGCGCCAGCATCACGCTGCAACCTCTTCATGCCACGGCCCGAACGGATCCGGCAACAAGCGCCAATTTTCGATCCCGAGGGCCATTTCCGCATCGGTGAGCAGGCAAGCGTCCAATTCAGCGGCGAGTTGGCCAAAATCAATGTCCTGACCAATGAAGACCAGCTCCTGACGGCAATCGCCTGTGGCAGCCAGCCAGTTCTTCATGATCGCCGCTGTGCTCTCTTCATCCTGTGGCCATTGGTTTTTCGGCACGAACCGCCACCAGCGCCCGGCGAAGCCATGTCGCATCAAGCCGCCAGCCTGGGACCAACTGCCCGCCTCCTCAGGTTTGCTGGCCAGCCAGAAGAACCCCTTGGAGCGCAGGAGTTTGCCATTGGGCCACGGCCGGTCGATGAAGTTGAAGAACCGCTGGGGATGAAACGGCCGGCGAGCCCGATAAGCAGTCGAGGCGATGCCGTATTCCTCGGTTTCTGGCACGTGCTCACCGCGCAGTTCCTGTAGCCAGCCAGGTGCCTGGGCGGCGCGTTCGAAGTCGAAAAGGCCTGTGTCGAGGATTCTGCCCAGTGGCACCTGCCCCATGACCATCGGAATGATCTGCGCCTGGGCGTTGAGACGCTGCAGAATCGCGGTCAACTCTTCCCGCTCATGCTGACTGATCAGATCGATCTTGCTGATCAGAATCACGTCGGCAAACTCGATTTGTTCAATCAGCAGATCGGTGATCGAGCGCTCATCCTCCTCACCCAGGGTTTCGCCCCGTGACGCCAGGCTTTCGGCGGCCTGGTAATCCAGCAGAAAATTCACCCCATCGACCACCGTGACCAGGGTATCGAGTCGCGCCACATCGGCCAGGCTTCGGCCCTCTTCATCGCGAAACGTGAAGGTTTCCGCCACTGGCAGCGGTTCGGAAATACCGGTGGATTCGATCAGCAGGTAGTCGAAACGACCTTCCCTGGCGAGTTGCCCGACTTCTTCGAGCAAGTCCTCACGCAACGTGCAGCAGATGCAACCGTTGCTCATTTCCACCAGTTTCTCTTCGGAACGACTCAGGGTGACATCTCGCTGGACTTCGCTGCCATCGATGTTGATCTCGCTCATATCGTTGACGATCACAGCAACCCGCAGATTGTCGCGATTACGCAGGACGTGATTGAGCAGTGTGCTTTTACCGGCACCGAGGAATCCGGAAAGTACGGTGACGGGAAGACGATTGGGCATCAGGTATATCCTCATCGGGCGGCCGCTTCGATCACGGCTCGTTTCCAAGGCTTGGTTGTTTTATGTTATAGTATAACAATACAGTTCAACCAGCCCCGCCGCTCCTCATTCGTCTGAGATCCATCCATGCGCAATCCTCTGAAATTTGTTTTTGCGGGCCCGCTGTTGCTGTGGGCGTTAGGCGCTGCTGCCCAGAGTCCGCTCTTGGCAAACTGCACCCGTAGCGCGAATTTGCTGGCGTGCGTGGATATACAAGGCAATGCCTATAGCGTTGCGACGGCTGGAAACACTCTTTATTTACGCGGTTTTGAAGCGGCCAGTCGCCGCTATTGGGCGCAAACGAACAGCCGTTACGGTCAGCTCACGTTCTTTACCGGACTGGCGTCGGATGGAGAAAGTTGGGTTGGATACAGCCGGCGTGTGGGCTGGACCACCCTCAATCGTTTTTCAAGCTCGGGCGGCAGCAACGGCGCATTTACATGCGGGCGCATGAACGGGTGCCAGGATTCATCGCGTTAATGTTTCACGTGGAACGTGAACATTCAGGGAGATGAAACTCCTTTCATGGAAAAGGCTTCTTAAAATTAACTGTTATACTATAACATCTAATTTTAACCTTCGATGGGCCTTGACCATGAATGCGTTAACGTTGCCCGACGTGGCTGCGCAGGTTTCACGTCAAACCCTGCCCCTTGATTGGGTAGGCATGTGTGGCATCGCAACGCCGGTGTTGATTGACGGTCAACGTCTCAGCGCAACGGCCGATGCCGGTGTCAGCCTCGACGACAGCGAAGCGCGTGGCATTCATATGTCGCGCTTATATCTGGCGCTGGGGTTGCTGGAAGAGACGCCACTTTCTCCGGCGCTACTGCGCCGGATCCTGGAGCAATTTCTTGATAGCCATGAAGGCTTATCCCATGCGGCTTCGCTCAGCGTGCATACCAATCTACTGCTCAAACGTCCGGCGTTAATCAGCCCGTTGGCAGGCTGGAAAGGTTATCCGGTGAGCATCGAAGCTCAGTTGAAAAACACAATGTTCCACGTGGAACTGAAAATTCAGATCCCCTATTCCTCGACTTGCCCTTGTTCGGCAGCCCTTGCCCGGCAGTTGATCCAACAGCAATTTGTCGACGACTTTGCTAACAAGAAACTTGAGCATGCCGAAATTCTCGCCTGGCTGGGCTCATCGAACGGCATTGTCGCCACCCCTCATAGCCAGCGCAGCACGGCGACCTTGACCCTGCGTCTGGACACCGCTGTCGACGAATTACCACTGCAGTCATTCATCAACCAAGCCGAAGCAGCCCTCGGCACCGCCGTGCAGACCGCCGTGAAACGCGCCGATGAACAAGCCTTCGCCCTGGCCAACGGACAAAACCTGATGTTCTGCGAAGACGCCGCGCGACGATTGAGCACGGTCCTGGCCCGCTCATCGGAGATCACCGCCCTGGATGTACGCGTCGTTCATGCCGAAAGCCTTCATGCCCATGACGCCGTGGCGCAAAGCCGCTGGACCCGGGAGCCATCATGATCGACTGCCAAGCACTGCGCTGGGGTGCACCCGGACAACCCCTCACACCGCCCCTCGCCATGGAGCGACCGGCGGGCAGCCTCACCGCCATCATCGGTGCCAACGGCTCGGGAAAAAGCAGCCTGTTGAAAGTGCTCGCAGGGCTGCAAAAGCCGCTGGCCGGCAAAGTCACCTTGAATGTTCCACGACGTGGTGGCGTCTCATTCATGCCCCAGCAGCAACATCTGGATCGGCAATTTCCCATCAACTTGCAAGACCTGGTGGCGGCCGGGTCTTGGGGCAATCGCCACACGCCAGCCACGCGTAGACAGTTGCTGCAGACCGTACTGGACGATTGGGCACTGATCGGCCTTGAGCAGCGCCCGCTCATGGCGCTGTCGGGAGGCGAGCTGCAACGCGCCCTGCTCGCTCGCCTGAGCCTGGCCGAAGCGCCGTTGCTGTTGCTCGACGAACCCCACGCCGCCCTCGACGAACAAGGCCAGGCGCTACTGTGGAAACACATTCATCGCTGGCACGCGGCGGGCCGGACCCTCGTGGTGGTGTGTCATGACCTGGCAGCGGTACGCCAACATGTCCCCCATACGCTGCTGATCAAAAACACCGGCTGCGTGCTGGGCCGCAGTGTCGATTTGATCGCCCAACAACCCCATGCGTGGGTGGCCTGATGCTCGCGGCCACGCATTTCTGGCAACCCTTCCAAGAGTTCGTCTTCATGCGTCGGGCCCTGCTGGGCGGCCTGGTGTTGGCGTGCAGCACGGCGCCGCTGGGTGTGTTCCTGATTCTTCGGCGCATGAGCCTGATCGGTGACGCCGTGGCTCACGGCATACTGCCCGGTGCCGCCCTGGGCTTCTGGTTTGCCGGGCTGAGCCTGCCGGCCTTGACCTTGGGCGGCCTGGGCGCGGGCCTGAGCATGGCTGGGCTCGCCGCCTGGATTACCCGGCGCACTGGCCTACGAGAGGACGCCAGCCTCGCGGCGATTTATCCCATCTCCCTGGCGGCCGGCGTGTTGATCCTCGGCATGGCCGGCAAACGCCTGGACTTGCTGCACCTGCTGTTTGGCTCGGCCTTGGCGGTGGACGGCCCCACACTCAACGGCATGCTGTGGGTTTCCGGCGCCAGCCTGGTAGCGATGGCGTTGATTTATCGACCGCTGCTGCTCGATACCCTAGACCCACTGTTCCTGCAAACCGTCAGTCGTCTCGGCCCGTTGGCCCACGGCGTATTCCTGACCTTGGTGGTACTAAACCTAGTGATCGGTTTCCAGGCCATCGGCGCGTTGATGGTGGTCGGCCTGATGATGCTACCAGCCGCCGCATCGCGATTCTGGAGCCGTCGCCTGCCGCTGCTGATGCTGATCGCCGCGCTGCTCGGTTGCCTCTCGGTTTGGCTTGGCCTGCTGTTGTCGTTCTATTACTCACTGCCCAGCGGACCGTCCATCGTTCTGGTGGCGGGCGTGTCGTATCTGCTGTCGGTGGTATTCGGGCCGGTGCACGGTTTGCTGCGCCGCCCGCCCTTGCTCACATCCCAATGAGGTGTTTCCCGATGCGCGTACTGCTCGTGCTAATCAGTCTGATGCTGTCCATGTCCCTGTCCGCCGCCGAAAAACTCCAGGTGGTGACCAGCTTCAGCATCCTCGCCGACATGACCCGACAGGTCGGTGGTGAGCATATTCAAGTCACCAACATGGTCGGGCCGGACGCCGATGCTCACACCTACGAACCCACCCCAGACGACGCCAAGGCGTTGCTCAAGGCAAAACTGATTATCAAGAATGGCCTGGGCTTCGAGCCGTGGCTGGACCGCCTGGTGACCAGCACAGAAACCAGCGTCCCGGTGATCAGTGCCAGCCGTGGCGTCATCCCGCGCTCACTGGATGAGGACGGAGAGACCATCCCCGACCCGCATGCGTGGCACAACCTGGCGAACGCCGAGCTGTATGTCAGCAACATCACCAAGGCACTGGAAGCCGCCGACCCGGCCAACAAGGCCGACTACGAACGCAACAGCCAGGCATACCTGAAGAAAATCTACGCCCTACTCGCCGAAGCCAAGGCCAAGCTCGGCGCATTGCCTGCCGGTAATCGCAAGATCGTGACGTCCCACGATGCATTCGGTTACCTGGGCCAGGCCTATGGCATCGAGTTCATGGCACCCCAAGGGTTATCCACCGAACGTGAGCCGTCGGCGGCAGAAGTCGCGGCGCTGATTACCCAGATCCGTCAGGCGAAAGTCAAAGCGGTGTTCATGGAAAACATCAAGGACGCGCGTCTGCTCAAGCAGATTGCCGAAGAGAGCGGCGCTCACATCGGCGGCACGCTGTACTCCGACGCACTCGCCGCCAGCGGACCGGCGAGCACGTTCACCGGCCTGTTCGAATACAACCTCAATACGTTGTACGAGGCGCTGAACCGGCCTTAGAGCATGTGTGGGAGCAAGGCTGTCCGCGATGAACAGTGACGTCCTTGGCGACTCACCGAATTGTCTGCATTGCGAGCAATGCTTGGCTCCCACAGGCTCACCAAGCGATTACTTCAAATGAGCTTCAAGCCCTCGGCTTGACCGTCCCGCAATCCTGCCCCAGCCAGACCGCGCGAGTGTCGAGGCTACCGTTCTGCTGGATGCCGGTGGCATTGAACGTGCCGTTGACCTTGGTGGTGAATTCACGATCACTCTGGAATGTCGCGACCCCATTACCCTGGGCTTTCGGGCAACTGAAGCGAAACTTCCACTGATTGCCGGTGCGCTCGGTGATCTGCTGCTTGCAACCCGATTGCGGGTCTTGCAGCGGAATGTCATTGGTTTGCACCTGCGCCGGGGTCAGGCACACGCGAATGCCTTTACCCCCCATGGTAATCCCCTGCTTTTCCAGCATCGCCCGTTGCTCCGGGGTCATCTGGGTTTGCAACTGGCCAAGGATCAGTTGCAGGTCCGGCAGGTTCTGGTTATCGACCTTCATATTGCTGGTGGTCAATTCCCACAAACCCGGCTGGAGCATCTGCGCCTGAGCCGCCATCGGAACCGACAAACCCATCGCCAAGGCCACACCCAGCAGACGAACATTCATTACACGAACTCCAGAGGACAAGTGGCCGTTAGACGCCGTCCACGGGCTTCGGTTCAGGGCCTGAACCGGTGAATTAAATAGCGACATTCGTCACGGAACATGGTCTGTTAAGCATTGAAACTTCAGGAGCAAGGCTGCCCCATGGATTATTTCGGCCCGCATGTTTTCGGTTACCTGATCGCGCTGCTCCACACCCTGGGTTCCATTGCCGCCGTCCACGCCGTGCTGACGGTGCGCACCGCCCAGGGCTCGATTGCCTGGGCCCTGTCGCTGACCTTCATTCCCTACCTGACGTTGATTCCTTATCTGGTGTTCGGCCGCAGCACGTTCGATGGTTACATCAAGGCGCGCCGGCAAGCCAACGAAGAAATGCGCAAGGCAATCTCCGAGTTGAACTGGCGCCCCTGGGTCGAAGAAGCCCTGACCGCCCGCGCCTCCCAGGCCTATGCCTCGTTACGGGCCATGCCGAAACTGGGACGCACACCGTGCCTGGCCAATAATCAGGTGCGTTTGCTGGTCAACGGCCACGCCACGTTCGAGGCGATTTTCCAGGCCATCGAGCAGGCACGAGAGGCCGTGCTGATCCAGTTCTTCATCATCCATGACGACCGCCTCGGTCAACGCCTGCACACGCTGCTCTTGAAGAAAGCCGCCGAAGGCGTGGCCGTGTACCTGCTCTATGACCGCATTGGCAGCCACTCCCTGCCCCACCGCTACGTGCAAGCCTTGCGCGACGGAGGCGTCCACGTAAAAGCGTTCGCCACCCGCAGCGGCTGGCTCAACCGATTCCAGGTCAACTTTCGCAACCATCGAAAGATCGTGGTGGTGGATGGCGTGCAAGGGTTCGTCGGCGGGCACAACGTCGGTGACGAATACATGGGCGATAAACCACCCTTGGCGCCGTGGCGCGACACCCATGTGCAAGTGTGCGGGCCGGTGGTGGCGAGTATGCAAGAGTCGTTCGCCGAAGACTGGTTCTGGGCGGCCCGTTCCCTGCCCCCGCTGATCCTGCCGGACAGCTACCCGGACGACGGCGTGCTTTGCCAGTTGCTGGCCAGCGGCCCGGCCGACGCCTATGAAACCTGCTCGCTGTTTTTCGTCGAGGCCATTCACGCCGCCAGCGAACGCGTCTGGATCACCACACCCTACTTCATCCCCGACGAAGCGGTGTTCGCAGCCTTGCGCCTGGCGGTGCTGCGCGGCGTGGATGTGCGCATCCTGCTGCCCTCGCGGCCCGACCACAAGATCGTCTACGCAGCGTCCAGCCTGTACGCGTTTGAAGCGGTACGGGCCGGTGTGCGGATGTTCCGTTACGGGCCGGGCTTCCTGCATCAGAAAGTGGTGTTGATCGACCGGGAAATCAGCGCCATTGGCAGTGCGAACCTGGACAACCGTTCGTTCCGCTTGAACTTCGAAGTCATGCTGCTCACCGTGGATATCCCGTTCGCCAGTGAGGTCGAGCAAATGCTTGAAGAGGACTTCGCCCAGGCCCAGGAAATCGACAAACAGGAAAGCCGGGAGACCCACCGCCTGCAGAAGGTCGGCATGCGGATCGCCCGGCTTATTTCCCCGATTCTCTAAGGCGTGTAGATGTCGTCGCGGGTCCACGGCAGCTCATGGCTACCGTCGGCATGGGCCTTCACCGCCAGGATCTGGTGCAGATTGATCCAACCCTTGGCGAACGCGTAGGCGCAGCCGGCCAGGTATAGGCGCCAGATGCGCAGTGCCTGCTCCGACACTTCCTTCGACGCTGCCTCGAGGTTGTCCTCCAGGCGCTCACTCCAATGATCGAGTGTGCGTGCATAGTGCATGCGCAAGCTTTCCACATCGACGATCTCCAGCCCCGCTTCACTGATCTGCGCGGAAATCATCGACAGGTGCGGCAGCTCGCCGTTGGGGAATACGTACTTCTCAATAAACTCGCCCGCGCCGCGACCGACCGGACGCCCGTCGGTGTGCTTGGCAGTGATGCCATGGTTCATCACCAGTCCACCCTCGCGCACGGCGCCGAACAACGTCTTGCAGTACTGCTCGAGGTTGGCGTGGCCGACATGCTCGAACATACCCACGCTGACCACTTTGTCGAAGCGACCGTCCTGGGGCAGGTCGCGGTAATCCAGCAGTTGCAACTCGACCTGATCCTCCAGGCCTTCGGCCTTGACCCGCTCCCGGGCCAGCATCAGCTGCGCCTTGCTCAGGGTAATGCCGAAGACCTTGGCACCAAACTCCCGTGCGGCATAACGCGCCAGGCCGCCCCATCCGCAACCGACATCCAGCAGGTAGTCACCCGGTTGCAATCGCAGCTTGCGACACAGATGGCGGAACTTGGCTTGCTGGGCCTGCTCGAGGGTTTCGCTGCCTGTCTCGAAATAGGCACAGGAATAAGCCATATCGCTGTCGAGCCATAGCTGATAAAACGCGTTGGAAAGATCGTAGTGGTAAGAGATCGCCTTGGCGTCGGTTTCCTTGTCGTGGAGCGAGCGCACCGGCTGGTTGTCGGGATCGTCCTCGACCAAGGCCTGGCTCAACTCATCGCAGACCCGAATGACTTCGTGGATCGGGCCTTCGAGTTCCAGTTTGCCTTCGACAAACGCCGCCCCCAATGCGTCCAGGCTGGGGTGGGTGAATTGCGCGACCATTTGTGGGTCCTTGACCACAATCGTGACGCTGGGGTCGGCCCCCAGTGAAAATTCATGGCCATCCCAGAGCCGCAGCCGAAGCGGTAAATGCAGATTCTGTAAGGCCGGTGGAAGTTGCGCGAGCATGGAAAATCCCCCCTTGTTTCAGACGTCTGAAATGAGGGTAGACCATGCTAGAAAAATAGCAGGCTATCGAATTTATAGCCTTTTTCTATCGCTGTCCCAAATCACTCCCTGTGGCAGGTAACTTCTGCGCTGGCACGCCCTCTCCAATAGCAGACTGCAAGTACAGCGCGCAGTTCGCTGACCCTACCCAACGGTGCCCTTCGCTTGGATCTTGAGCAGTGGCTCCTGGAACCGCAGCAAGCGCCCGGCATTACCTAACACTAGCAGGGTACTGAGATTGTGCAGCAGCGCAGCGATCATCGCCCCCGCCGCGCCAAGCCAGCCGAAGGCGGCAAAGGCAACGATGGCCAACGTCCAGCCCAGGCCAATGATCACGTTGACCTGCAATGTGCGCCGACACTGGCGACTCAGCCGCACGCAGGTGCCGAGGCGCCGCAGGTCGCTGCCGATCAGCACGATGTCTGCTGACGCCAGGGCGATATCTGCACCACCTGCCCCCATGGCAACGCCCACCACCCCGGCCTTGAGTGCCAGGGAATCGTTGATGCCGTCGCCCACCACCATAGGGCGGAACCCATGCTCGATTTCAGCCATGACTCGCTTGAGTTTGTCTTCCGGCAGGGCCTGGGCTTGCACATCGCCAATGCCGACATCCCGGGCCAGGGTCGTGGCCACACTCTGGCGGTCGCCGGTCAACAGCAACTGACGGCCCAGACCCAACTCGCGCAGCTCGGCCATGGCCACCTGTGCCTCCGGCTTCACGCTGTCGGCCAACAGCAGCCAGGCGAGGAACTGCCCATCCAGCGCCAGACCGGCAATCGGGCCGTCGTGCTCAGGGACCGCCAGGGTTTGAATGCCTAGCTGGGCAAACAACTCCGGCCGACCGAGGGCCGCTTCGCCCTGAGCCGTCATCGCGACCACACCCAGCCCCTGGCGCTCACGAATCTCCGTCAGGGGCAGGCAATTGTCCTGTTCCACCAGCCCCGCCAAGGCACGACTAACCGGATGGCTGCTGGCCGAACCGAGGCTGGCAGCCAACGGCAGCAGCAACGATGCATGAGCATCCTGGGCAGGTTCGATGGATTGCAGGCGCAGCACGCCATAGGTCAAGGTGCCCGTCTTGTCGACGACCAACGAGGTCAGGTCCGCCAGTTCCTCCAGGAAAGCCGAGCTGCGGATCAGGATCCCGTGGCGCGCCGCCACCGCGATCCCGGCAATGGCGGTGGCCGGCGCCGACAGCACCAACGCGCAGGGACACGCCGCCACCAATACCGCCAACATCGCCTGGGCATCGTTGGTTACGAACCAGGTCACTGCCGCCAGCAACAACACCAATACCAGGTAACTGCCGGCGTAGCGTTCCAGCAAACGGGTGATGGGTGGCTTGGAGCGTTCGGCGTTTTGCATCAGGGCGATGACCTTGCCCAAGGTGGAGGCTTCGCCGGTTCGGGTCACCTCCAGGCGCAGCAGGCCATCGAGGTTGATCGCACCACCGAAGACTTCCGTGCCAACCATCGCCTCCAGCGGCACCGACTCACCGGTGATGGGCGCGGTGTCGAGGCTGGCCTGGCCGGACAACACCCGACCATCGGCCGGCACCCGGTCACCGGCGCGCACCTCCACGATATCGCCGGCCTGGAGCGTCGCATTGTCGACATCAATGATCGAGCCGTCGGCCTGTACCTTGCGACCTTGGCTGCGGGTCAGTTGGCCAAGGGCATGGATCGCCTCTTGGGAGCCTATGACACTGCGCTCTTCCAGCACATGGCCGAAGATCATGATGATCGGCAGCAACGCCGCGGTCAGCAGATCGCCGGTGGCCCAGGCGCCGAGCATCGCCAGGGCGATCAGTTGGTCAGTGATTCCGTGCAGGCTTGGGTACCGCAAGCTGTACCAGGCCGAACGCATCACCGGCACCGCCACCAACAGCGAGGCGAACCCCAACAGCAGTTGGCTGACGCCGCTCTGCTCTGGCGACCAACCGCGCCAGGCCAGGCCCAATGCGAGCAAGCCGAGAGCGAGCATCGCCAAGGTCAGTTGCCGGGCGGCGATGCGTTGCTCCGCCGAGGACAGCATCGGTACAGCAGGCGTTCGAGCGGTCATTGGCCGGCTCCCTGGATGATCAGCCGAGAATCGTCTTTCGGGTCGACCGTGGTCACTGAACCGGCCTGGCGAAGGATGGCAGGCATGCGTTCGCGATACAGGCGCAGCAGCATTTGCGGATCGCTGCCCTGGGTCTTCGCCAGCCCGAGCACCGTGGCTGTGTCGGCCGAAGCCTTGGCGAGCCGTTCGCTGGCCTGGGCATGGGCGACTTGCACGGCACGGTCAGCGTCCTGGCGGGCGACCTGGGTGAGTTTTTCCGCTTCGGTCCGGGCGTTGGCCACGGCTTTGTCGGCCTGCTGGCTGGCGGTCAGTACCGCATTGAAAGCACTCACCGCCGGCCCGGGCAGACTCGATTGCACGTCGACCCGCACCACTTCGATGCCCAGCCCCTGCCCCGTCGCCGCCAGGTCAGCCAAGCGTCGGTTAAGCCCCTGAACCAGATCGCCTCGCAAGCGTTCGCGGCGCTCGGCAGCCTGGTTGTCACTGCCCATCAGTTCGGGACGAGCCACCAGAATGGTGTCCAGGTCCCGGGCCGCAGTCAGGGCCACGGCACTGCGGGTCGCCAGCCGGTCCAGTGCCGGCAGGACATGTTCACCTTGCAAGACGAAAGCGTAAGGATCAGTGACCTTATAGAACACCCGCACATCCAGTTGCACCACGCCAGCATCACCGGTCAATAAATAACCAGAACCGGCCAACGCATCGCTGACCGGCGTGGCGAAACTGGCCACACGATCAGCCTGCAAGGCCGCGTCCGAGCGCAGCAAATTTTCCACCCGCCGTTCGAGCACCCGATCCGCTGCTGGCAGCAGGATCACTTGTTCCACGGGACGCGGCCAAGCCAGCAAGAGGCCGGCATTCTGGATACGATCCAAGGCGCCGAAGTGCAACACCACCGCACGATTCTGCGGGTCGATCTGGCGCACGTTGGAAAAGACCCAGGCCAACGCCGCCAACACCGTGACGGCGTAAAGCGCCAGAAATGCCAGGCGCCCGGCCTGGATCCACGGACTGGATAACCCATTTGTTCCACGTGGAACCAAACTCATGGTTGTGTTCCACCTTCGCCTTCCATGGAAGCAGGACCGTCCACCAAAACACGGAATGGTGCGGCATCGGTGCGCAAAATCAGCTTGGTGCCTGGGCTGACGATGGTACCCAAGGTGTCCAGCGAACGGAGCAGGTTGTAGAGCTGGGGAGAGCCGGCGTATGCCCGGCCATAAATTTCGGCCGCGTCTACCCGGGATTGCGCCTCGATATCAGCGGCCTTTACCGTGGCATCGGCTTGCACGACGCGGGCATCACGTTCTGCGGCGGAACGAATCTGCGCCGCTTCGCGCTTACCGATGGAGGTGCGTTCGGTGGCGATGGTTTCGCGCTCGGCTCGCATGCGGTCTACCGTTGCGGTCAGTGTGACTGATGGCAACGTCAGGCGTTCGATACCGACTTGCAATACTCGTACACCGTACGTGGTGAGCAACTGTTGATCGATCTGCTGACGCAACTGCGCTTCGAAATCGGCGATGCGCACTTGGCTGGCATCGGTGTTGACCAGGTTCGCCAGGTCAAAACTGGCGGCCGTGGTTTCCAGCGCGGAGCCGACAAATGTGCGGATCTGCCGCGCAGCTTCGTCCGGTTGGTTCTGCACCGCGCGCATGAAACGCTGCACGTTGTCCGGGTCGCCCTGGACCTGCCAGGCCACATAGGCCTGGACAATGATCCGCAGTCCATCGCGGGTACCGACGTCCTGCAGGCCGCTGGAGGTGGTGCGCAATCGCAGGTCCACCGGGATCGCCGCCTCGAACGGCGCCGGCCAGCGCCACCCCAGGCCAGGTTGCAGCAGCACCCGGGCCGGATTGCCGAAACGGGTAATGACCGTGGCCTCCCCCGACCGCACTTGCACCAGGCTCGCGGCCGCGACGGCAAATGCCACCAACAACACGGCCCAGCCCATCCGCCGCCAAGGAAACGGACCGGCTTGCTGCGGGTCGCCGTGATGGTGGTGATGATGACCATGGTGATGACCGGCATGGCCGTGATCGTGACCGGCGTGGTCGTGGTGACCGTGTGAAGAGGACTGGCTCAATGGGCAGCTCCTGGCGGGACAGGGTTACGCGGCGACGCGGGGTCGGCCGGCAGCGTGAAGGTTCGCAAGTCGATGGTCGGCGCGTTGGCGCTACCGCCCAGGCGATGATCGAGAATCAGCAACTGGGCATTGCCGAGGCCCTGGCTCAGTTGGCTCAAATAATGTTCCAGCACAAAAGCGTGCCCCGCCGTGGCGTAGGCTTTGCGGTCGGCGTTGAAACGCAAATCGGCAGCCTGGGCGGTCGCGTTGATTTCCCGCGCGGTGGCACTGGCCCGGTCATGGGCGATGCTGGCTTGCAATTGCGCCTGGTTGGTCTGTTCCGCCGCCGCGCCACGCTCCCGGGCGATCAATGCCTGGGCACCGATCTGCGCGGCCTGCACGCCGTGGTAGGCATTGGCCGCACCGGCCGGCGGATGAATCGCCTCCACCACCGTCGCCAGGATTTCCACACCGCTGTCGAGGGATTGCAGATCAGCCTGGACAGCGCGACCGATTTCGTCGGCCAGGCTCACGCGGTCGGCGCCCAACAAACCATCCAACGTACGGGAAGCAAACTCATGCACCAGGATGCGGCTGGCGGTGCTGCGGATCAGCGTCGGCACATCGGCGCTGTTGTAAGTCGCCGCCAGCGCCGCGGCATCCGTCAGGCCGATGCGATAGACAAAACGCACATCCATGTTGACGATCTGGAAGCTCTGCTGGTCGGCACGACGGCTGGCAATGACCTGGGATTTGTCGTTCACATGGCTGGCATCCCACAACCGATTGGCAATGGCCGGTGCCGGTCCCTCCGCCGGTTCAGCCTCGACCTCTGCACGACTCTGCGCGACGCTGGCCGCCAGTTCATGCACAACGCCATTCTCGACATTGAGCACCCTGCCCCACGGCCAAGGCAACGCGACATGCAAGCCGGGACCGAACACCTCTACCGGTTTACCGAAGCGCTCATAGATGCCCCGCCCCTGCAGCGGCACTTCGTGCACACCTGTCAGCAACCAGCCCACCAGCCCCACTGACGCCAACACCGGCAAAAAAGCCCGACGCATGTAGCTAAAGGCCCAGATCTGACGCAGGTCGATACCGAAACGGTTATGCAGTTCATGCTGCAAGGCCAGCCACGGTTGCGGCGGCCAGCGCAGCAGATCGGCGATGACACTGCGGCCCAGCAGCGTCAGCTCCAGGGCGTCCCGGCGCGGGATGAACAACGATAGCACCGCGCGCAACAACAACTCCGCCGCCACCAGCCCGGGCAACAGCCCCATCATCACCGCCAGGCGCACCGGCCAGATGGACGTTTCTGCGGCGAACAGCAAGCACAGGGCGCCAAGCACCAGCACGATGATCGCCACCCGGGTCAGTTGCGCCAGCGCTGGCGCTTCCGGCCATTCCACGGGGGGCTGCTGGGACAATTGCCGCTCGAACACCAATAACCCGAACGCCAACAACAACGACAGCACCGCCCCCACACTGGCCGAAACACCGAGGGCGGCAGCCGGCAATTGCAAGTCCCAGGCTTGCTCAAGGCCCAGCAATACCAGCACGGCCCAACCGGCCAGCCACAATGCGGGCGCACCGATTTGCTTGAGCAGGCCGACCGAACGGGCACCGATGCAGTCCAGCAGTCGCTCATACCACCCCAAGTTATCAACAGGCTCGTTTTCCGCCGGCAGGTTATCCACAGCCGGCAACAACGCCCTGCTGCGCCATTGCGTCACCCACCAGGCCGATTGCAAGCCCGCCACCAGCACCAACAGTCCCGCACCTTGGCTGACCAGCAAGACTGGCCACAGCGATTGCGGCGAAAACACCCCGATAAAAAACGCCAGGACCAGACCCAATCCCGCCACGCTTGCCAAGGCGCAGGCGATAAGCTTCAAGCGGCGCCCTTGAAACGACGCGCGCTGGAAACGCGGCCATTCGGCCACTTGTGCCCCCTCGATATCTAGATCGACTTGCATACCACCCCAGCTTTCGTGGCGATCAAAATCCGGGCCTGTGAGCAAACGCCACCGCCGCTTCGTTATAGGCCGTTACCTTATAACGATTACTGTGAAATTTCCGTTTTGAATTCTTCATGACAAGGCCCACGCCGACCTCTTGACTTAAGCCTTGACCGGAATCTCTGGAAGCGCTCATATTACGCCCATAATTTTTTATCAGGCCAAGCGGGAGAACAGCGATGAGCAACTACGACGTGGTCATTCTGGGCGGTGGACCCGGCGGGTATAACGCGGCGATTCGGGCCGGGCAGTTAGGGTTGACGGCCGCCTGTGTCGAAGGTCGAGCCACCCTGGGCGGCACCTGCCTGAATGTCGGCTGCATGCCCTCCAAGGCCTTGCTGCACGCTTCAGAACTATACGAAGCGGCCACGGGAACGGAGTTCGCCAACTTGGGCATTGAGGTCAGCCCTACCCTCAATCTTGCGCAAATGATGAAGCAGAAAGACGAAAGCGTGACGGGCCTGACCAAGGGCATCGAGTTTCTGTTTCGCAAGAACAAGGTCGACTGGATCAAAGGCTGGGGCCACATCGACGGGCCGGGCAAGGTGACCGTCACCGGTGACGACGGCAGCAAGACCGCACTCGACGCCAAGGACATCGTCATCGCCACCGGCTCGGAACCCATGCCGCTGCCAGGCGTGACCATCGACAACCAGCGCATCCTCGACTCCACCGGCGCCTTGTCCCTGGGTGAGGTGCCCCGGCATCTGGTGGTGATCGGCGCTGGCGTCATCGGCCTCGAGCTGGGCTCGGTCTGGCGGCGCCTGGGCGCCCAGGTGACCGTGGTGGAATACCTCGATCGCATCTGCCCGGGTGTGGACGGCGAGGCCGGCAAGACCTTGCAACGGGCCTTGGCTAAACAAGGTATCCAGTTCAAATTGAGTTCGAAAGTCACCGGTGCCACGACCTCGGCCAGCGGCGTGCAACTGCAGATCGAACCGGCGGCAGGCGGCGAAGCACCCGGCGTCTGGGTGATCGGCGACGTGACGGCCGGACCGATGCTGGCCCACAAGGCTGAAGACGAAGCCATGGCCTGCATCGAACAGATCGCCGGCAAGGCCGCCGAGGTCAACTATGCACTGATCCCCAGCGTCATCTACACCCGCCCGGAACTGGCCAGCGTCGGCCAGACCGAGGAACAGCTCAAGGCCGAAGGCCGCGCCTACAAGGTCGGCAAGTTTCCGTTCACGGCCAACAGCCGGGCCAAGATCAACCACGAGACCGAAGGACTCGCCAAGATCCTGGCCGATGAGCGCACCGATGAAATCCTTGGCGTGCACCTGGTGGGCCCGAGCGTCAGTGAGATGATCGGGGAGTATTGCGTGGCCATGGAGTTCAGCGCCTCGGCCGAGGACATCGCCCTGACCTGCCACCCGCACCCTACCCGTTCGGAGGCGTTGCGCCAGGCGGCCATGAATGTGGAGGGGATGGCGACGCAGATGTAGGAACAACGCGAAGCTAAAGTGAACATTTTTTTGTGGCGAGGAAGCTTGCTCCCGCTGGGCTCTGTAGGAGCTGGCGAAGCCTGCGATCTTTTGATCTTTCGCTTGAGACTCAAGTGTCTGGGGAAAGATCGCAGCCTCGTTGCACTCGACAGCTCCTACACAGCTCCTACAGAGCCAAGCGGGAGCAAGCTCGCTCCCACAATGGGTGCTTCACCTCAGGAGGCTGACATCCGGGCCTTGCGCCGCCGACGACTGATCACCCCCAACACCACTGCCACCACCAGCACGAGCCCGCCCACTTCCAGCCCAACCTTGTAAGGTCGCAGCGTCGAGCGGATCGGGTCTAGGGCCTGGGTCACGTAGCGTTTGTTCGCCTTGCCGAAGTCCGGCTCCTGGCATTGATGACCAAAATCCCCAGCCCAATCCACGTACGGGCCTTCCTTCACATAGCGCTGGTACAACGCGCTTTGCTCTTCAAGGCTGGAGTTGTACCCCACCGCCTTGCACAGCACCGCCGCAAACGCCTGGCTGGTATGGGGCAGGTAATCCGCCGCCTGGCTCGCCAGCGCCGTGGCGACAAACCGATAGTGATAACGCACGTCCGGCTGCGCGACGCTGGCCTGCTGGCGTTGCACTTCACCTTCGGCCACCAGTGGCCCGACGTTCAGCTCGACCGGTTCCAGGCTGTAATTGCCGCCCAGGCTGGCGTAATCCGGCGCCATCTCATAACCGAGCAGTTCCATACCCCATTTGCGCGCCATCCACGACGCATGGAAATACGCCTCTGCGCGCCGGGTTGGCCACCATTTGGACTCGGCGTCCTGGCGCAATTGCCCATAGGCACGGGCCTTGTTCTGCAGGTCCGGGTTATCGAAATAAGCCGGCGCCTCATCAAAGCGCCCTTCCCTCAGCAAACGCCTGCCCAGCAGATTGCGCAAGCTGGCGGCCACCGGCAGCGGCACGTAGTTGTCCCGGTCCTCTTGGCTCAACGCCGGTGGCGCCGGGACTTGAGCGTCGACGTACTGCTTGAGCTCATCCACTGTGAGCACCCGCTCGGCGACGGCGGCAGCGTCGTACCAATAGTTGCTCTGGCCGCGATAGAGCTGATCGAAGGCTTGCAGGTAATCACCGCGCTGCAAGGCCAGGATTGCGCTTTCCCCTTCGACCCGGCACTTGGGTTGCACCGATTCGTAATTCCAATCCGGTGTGCGCCGGCTGCCCCAGGATTCATCCTTCGGAAATGCTTGGGCAGCCTTGGCATAGGCCGCCGCCGCGGCCACCTTGTCGCCGTCGCGCAAGGCCAGCTTGGCGCGCACCCACCAGGCCAAGCCTGTGTCGGGAGCCTTTTGCACAAACGCCTGGGCGTTGGCGTAATCGCCGTGCTGGTAACTCACCGCCGCCAAACGGTCAGCATCATCCAGGTTATCCCGGGCGTTGGTCTGCAACAGTTTGACCAGCCTTTTCTCACCCGAAGGTTCTTCACCGTCCCACCAGCCAACGCGGCTGAGCAGGTAGGCGGTGACCAGTCGCTGCACCGCTTTGGCCTTGAGCAACTCGCTCAAGCGTTCATCCGGCTCGACGCTCAGGCGTTGTGCCAATTGCAGCAACGAGCTGTAGCCGACCGGGGATCCTTGCAGGTTCTGGATCGCGTACAGACCGATGGCGCTGTCCCAGTCGTCGGCGGTGTAGGCCACCCGAGCTTCTTCGCCGAGGCTGGCGATGCCCAGTTCCAGCGGATCGCTGAACCCGGCGATGCTCATTTCCCGGGCCTGGCGAAACGCCGCTCGCGCCTGATCCTGCAAGGCCACAGGGTCGCCGCTGCCCGCCTCGGTGCTCACGGCAAACAATGCCCGCCCAAGGGAATACGCGGCCCAGGTGCTGCGCAACCGTCGCTGGTCAGCCGGCAACGCCAGCAATTGCTGGAACGCTTCCACGGCGCGCTGATGCTCACCGACGTTGAAAGCCGCCGCGCCGAGCGCATACAGGCGCAGTTCATCGGGCAGGTTGGCCGCTTCGGCCGCCACCTGGTCGATATCGGTCAACGCCCGCAGGCGCTCCACCACCGCTTGTTGCGGCGGGGTCAGGCCAATCTGCTCGGCCTGGTTACGTTGTTCAACGTAGGAAGGCAGGTCGTCATAGCTGTAGTCCGGGTTGCGCGTCGCCTCGGTGGCCGGCTTGAGCCCGGCAAGCGCCTGGCCGAGGCGGCTGACCTCGAAGCGAAAGCTGCCTTCGGGCAACTCCGCCAGCGTCTGGGCGCGGTTATCCAGCAGGCGCATCGGGAAATCCGGCCCGCAGGCCAGCGCCGGGCCCAGCGGCAGGCACAGGCTCAGGCACAGCAGGTGACGAGGCCACTTACGGGTAAACATTGAAACCTCCTTGGTCGATTTTCGTACAGCGCGCCCAACCGATTGCCCGTTGGCTGCCAGCCGCCAAGCGGCCTTCCTGAATGCGGGTGAAGGTAAGCAGTCCGGGAGTTTGTTGCAACGTGTAACCGGCCAAGGCATCGACGCCGTCACACGCCCCGACAGCCAGCGTCAGGCGCTGGGGCCAGGGGCGATCGAGATTGCCCTGGTTGACCAGGCGGATATCGTACAAACCGCCCTGCTCCCCCCACTGCAACGCCAGGCGACTGTCCAGGTGATCGCCCCGGGCGACGGCGCCGAGCGTGGTCAAGCTCCACGCTCGCCGGTCGCCGGCCAGCGGCAGGCGAAACCAGATCAGCCCCGCAAGATGTTGCGGCGGATCAGCCCGCAAATCCGCCGCAAGCCCGGCCACTTGTTGCGGATCGGCCAGCAACTCCCGACGCTCGCCACCACGATCGATCGGCACTTCGCTTTCCACCACCGGCACGCCGCTCTCCTGGGTCAGCAGCGCCACGCCATAGGCTGGCAGGGCCAGATAAAACGGCCGCGTGGCGATCTCGCTCCAGCGTTGTGCCCAGTGCCGGGCCTGTTTCGGATCGAACAGCCCTTGCCGTGGATCGCTCACCGCGTGGACCTGCAGCACGCTGCTGTCCACCGCGTCCAACAATCCCGGCAATGCGGGGCTGTCGAGCCAGGCCGGTAGTGCCGTGATGCTGAGCCGCAGGTTGGCCGGCAGGCTGTGCCGCAGTTGGCCGAGGAAGTTTCCATAGGCCGGCAGCCGTGCATTGCCAGCATCGTGGTCGACCTCCACGCCCACCGGGGTCAGGCCTTGGGCTTGCCAATCGCCCAGCACTTGCTGGATTTGCGCAATGACCTCGTCCTGGTCCAAGGCCTTGAGCTGGCCGTCCAGGCGAATCACGGCGATCAGCGGACGGCCATCCGCCTTGAGCAGGCCCGGGTCGATCCGCGCACGGCGCCAGCCCGCCCCGGGAAAAGCCTGCAACGCCAGTACCCGCAGCGTGGAAAAATCGCCCCGGCTTTGGCGCAGCGCCGGCTCATGAGCCTTTGTCCATTGGCGTTGCCAGATATAGAGCTGTTGATCGAGGGCCGGGGCCGGAGGTTGTTCGCAGCCCGCCAAAAGCAACACGGCGAGGGTCAGGGAGAACCGGAAAAAAACAGTCATGAAGCCTTACCGCGCGCAAAAGATGTGCAGATTAACGCCGAGCACGTCATTGTGGGAGCGAGCTTGCTCGCGATAGCGGTGCATCAGTCAATCTATAAGCGGCTGAACCAACGTTATCGCGAGCAAGCTCGCTCCCACAGGGTTGAGGCCTACCAACGTCATCAAGGCTTACGCGCAATAATCACCTGACTCTTGGCCACCACCGCGTCCAGCGCCTGCTTGATCTGCGCCCCGCGCGGTGAATCCAGCACCGCTTGCCAGGTGTCGGCCCAGTGATTGAGCAACGGGTGGTCAGCGTTGCTGAAATCGACCTTGGCCTCCCAGAACAACAGCATCCACATCGACCAATAGAACCCGTATTGGCTGTGGCTCAACACTTCCAGCCCGGCCTCGCTGACCATCGCCTTGAACTGCTCTTCACTGATGATGCGAATGTGGTTGGGCTTGCGAAAGTACTCCGGCGCGGCGATGTCTTTTTGCAGGTCTTCGGAACTGGGGTGCGGCACGCTCAGCAGGTACAGCGCGCCAGGCTGGCCGACCCGTACCAGTTCGGCGAGGAACTGCGCCGGGTCGTCGACGTGCTCGATGACTTCGGTGGACACCACCCGGGTGGCCGTGGCGTCGGCAATGGGCAGCGGATTGCAGTCGGTCACATGGCACTCGACGTCGCGCGCAGGGGTGTCGCTCAAGCGCTGGCGCGTGGCTTCGACCTTGGCCGCGTCGATGTCGGCGATGATGATCTTCGCCCCGCGCATTCCGCAAAAATGCACGTTGCCACCGTCGCCACAGCCCACGTCCAGCAACGTGTCCTCAGGCGTCACAGGGAAACCCGTGAACAGTTCGCCGGTTTGCTGGTTGAACCAGCCGCTGAGCATCGCATCGTGCAGCCCGAGCATATACGGGTCGACTTTCTCGGCCACCGGTTCGGCGGGCGCGGGCGTGCCCGTGGTGAGTTTTTTCAAAAGGCTCAGCATGACGGGGCTCCAGAAACAGGAAGGACGGTTCGGGCGGCGGACAGGCGTTCAACCAACCGGGCGCCACGATTGCGCATGGGCATTTCGACCCAACGGTAGTTGAGCTCGCTCAACAGCCCGATCAGCAACAACGCACACGCCAGGGCCGGCCAGGGATGGCTTGCCGGGTCCGGCGAGCCCAAGGGGGCGAAACGAAACCACAACTCGCGCAGCAGGAAAAACACCGGGATGTGGATCAGGTAGATCCCATAGGAACGACTGCCCACCCAGGTCAGCGCCGTTTTAAGTCGTCCGCGGGGCAACAGGTAATCCCGATCGTAAGAGGCCACCCAGACCAGCACGGCACTGAGCACCGCCATGACCCCGAGACGGTAGAACGACAAATTGAAGTGCTCGGTCGCGATCCAGGCCATCACGCCGCCAAGGCCCAGCACCAGCAGCACACCCAAGGGCGGGCGGCGCAACCACGTGGGCTCGAAGCGCCAGTAGCTGGGCCGCAGGCTCCAGATCGACAACAACACACCCAGCGCCAAGGCATCGGTACGGATCACCGACAGCCACAGCGCCCGCCAGGTGAAAAACTGCACGAGCACCACCGCCAGCAGCACCCACACTAAATAGCGGCGCGAGACGAACACCAGCAGCGGCAGGATCAGATAGAACTGCTCTTCCAACGACAACGTCCAGTACACGAAGCTCGCGCCGTATTCATACTGCATGAAGGCATCGGCAAAACGCAGGTTGGCGAATTGCAGGAAACCGGCCAGGGTCGCCTGCAGGTTGGCCTGCACGCTGCCGAACGCACCGGAACGGTTCAGGAAAAACACCGCGAACAACACCAGCAGCAGCCAGAGCCAGGCCGACGGCAACAGGCGAAACGCCCGGCGAATCCAGAAATCCCGGGTGACGGCCCAGAATTGCCGGGGGCTGTCGCAGCGACGCAATTGCGGGATCAGGCTGCGCCCGATGACGAACCCCGAAATCGCGAAAAACAGGTCCACGCCCCACCACAGCTGGAAACTGTCGGCCAGGGCCGCCAGGCGCGGCCATCCGCCAGGAAACGGCATGCCTTGCAGGTGATGGAACAGCACGCCGATCACCGCAACGGCGCGCAGCAATTCGATGTCCAGGATCCGCTTGCCGCTCATGAATGACTCCCGGAAGAAGGATCGGGTTTACGCGCGATGATGACCTGGCTCTTGGGCATGAACCGGTCCAGCACCTGCTTGATCACCAGGCCGTCGGGTTGCGTCAGCAAGTCCTGCCAGAGGCTCGCCCAGCGCTCCATCAAGGGGGGATATGGCGCCTGGATACGGTCGCGTACGGCGCCCTCGAGGTCCCGGCCGGCCGCTCGTTCGCTGGCCCAGAAGAAAATCATGCCCATGACCCAGAAAAACCCGCTGGCCTGGCGATGCTCGATCACCAGCCCGGCATCCTCCACCAGCGCGGCGAATCGTTCGGCACTGAAAATCTGCACATGGTTGGGCGCCTGAAAGTAGCCCGGCGGCGCGATGCCTTGCTGCAAATGCTCACCCACCGGGGCCGGCACGCTGAGCAGGTACTGCGCCCCGGGTCGGCCCATGCGCACCAGCTCGGCCATGAACGGCCCTGGCTCATGGATATGCTCGAGCACCTCCATGCAGACGATCTTGTTCGCACAGCCATCGGCCAGGGGCAGCGGCAAGCTGTTGCTGACCAGCCCCAGGAACGGCGCGGCGGCCTGGGCCTCGACTTGGCGAGCCAGGTCGCGCACCTTGTCCTGTTCGCTGTCGGTAAAGATCACGGACGCGCCCTGGCGCATGGCAAACAGCGTCGCCACACCTTCGCCGCAGCCCACATCCAGCAAGGTATCGTCGGCCGTGATGGCGAAGCCCTTGAGCAATTCGCCGGTTTCACTGCGAAACCAGCCGTCGAGCATCGCGTCGTAGAGGCCGGCATCCCGGGGCGAAACGGCCACCGTCGGCGCTGGCGGAGGCGCCACTGGCCTGCGCCCGGCCAGCCATCGCCGGATCATGGCTGCGCCGCGTTCCGGCGACGCTCGGACAGTTGTTCGAAAAACGCCCGCAAACGCTGCTCGGCGTTGGCCTGGCTGCAGAATTTCTCCAGGCTGCGCACGGCATGGGCCGACATCTGGCGATAACGCTCGGGATCATTTTTAGCCACGTCGTAGCTGGCGCGGTAGGCCGAGCACAGCGAGTCCCAATCGGTGACATAACGCAGGGTCCGGTAAGCCGCACGCGGGTCGTGGGGCCAGGCGGTCAGTTCCTCGGTCGAATCCACCACGAAGGCATTGTCGTGATCGATGTAGTCGGCCATCGCCGTGTTCAGCGGCGCAATTGCCGGACGGCCGCAGGACATGAACTCCATCAACGGCAGGCACTGTCCTTCGCCATAGGAACTGTTGACCACGTACCGGGTGGCTTCCACCAGCCGTTCGTAGTCCGCGTCCGCCAGGTAACCGTGGATCAGCACGATGCGGCAGCGGTACGACTGGTTCTTGTAGACGTGGTGGAGCATGTCGGTGAGCGCGGCGGTGACATCGTGGTGGGTCAGCTTGAGCACCAGGGTAGCGTCAGGAACATCGCGAAACGTCGCACAAAATGCGCTGATCATGTCCTTCCAGTTCTTGCGCCCGTCGTAGGGATTGAACACCGAGGTATAGATCACACCGTCCAGCAGTAACTCGCAATCCTCGGCCGGGCCGTCCAGCACCAGCGGCGTGCCCGCCTGGTGCACCGGTGGGCCATAAGGCCGCAGGTCGGTGGTGCGACTGTCGATCAGCAGGCCACGCAATTGCAGGCGCATGTGATCCACGGTCGGCCGCTGGGCCAGCACCGCGCCACGGGCGGCAAAGCGGTCCCATACCGGCGCGGCAACAGCGGCGATGGGAAAGTCTGCGCCCATCACCTCACGAACGGTGTTGACGGTGAAGCTGGAATGGGTGATCGCCATGCCGGTCGCGCCCAAGACCACTCGCCAGTCGTGCCGGGCCTCGCCCTGCCAGCTTTCGGTAGGAATGGTGCTGAATTCCCAGGCGAACACCGGGATCGTCGGGCAGGCGTAGTGGGCCGCAGTGCGATGAGGTGGTGAAAACGACAGGAATACGCAATCCTCGCCACGCCCCAGGCAATCGGCGTACAGCTGATCGACCTCTTCGTCAGGCCGGGTCACTTCGACCACCCGCCCCAACCGCTCCAGCACCGGGCGAAACTCCTTGAGCACGAAGTAATAGCTGTACTCGGGCTTACCGAGGTTTTCCAGAATGTTGCTCTGGTTGGTTTCCGAATAAATGATGATCAGCATGAGGCGCTACCTGCCTGGATCGCCAGCGGCAGCCCTTCGTCACAGCCTGGCTCAGCCAGGAAATCCACCAGGCGCTGCTGCACCGGGGCGAACGCGCAGTAGCGGCGCATCCGCTCGTTCGCGGCAACCGCCATGGCCTGGTAGGCCTGTGGCTGGTGCTTGGCCATGGCGTAGCTCTGCTGGTAGGCAAGTTTCAATGAGCCCCAGTCGGGTCGATGGCGCAGCGTGCGATACAAAATGCGCGAGTCTTCCGGCCAGATGGTCGGTTCGCGGCTGGACTTGACGATGAAGGCCACCTCGGCGTCGATGTAATCGCGCATCGCCGTGTGGTCCGGCGCGATCACGGGGCGTGCACAGGACATGAACTCCATCAACGGCAGGCACAGGCCCTCACAGCGGGACGCATTGACGTAGAAACTCGCCGCGCCATACAGCCGGGCGAATTGTTCGTCCTCCAGATAGCCGTGCATCACCACCACCCGGCAACTGAACGGCGACAGCTGGGACAGCAGCGTCAACAGTTCGACGTAGTAGGTCGACAGGTCGTTCTGGGTCATTTTCAGCACCAGCGTGGCGTCCTCGACGTCACGCAGGGCCCAACAGAATGCGGTGATCAACTGATGCCAGTTCTTGCGCCCGTCATCGGGGTTGAACACGCTGACGTACACCACGCCACTGACTTCGGTTTCCACCACTTGTTGGGTATCCGGCAGCACGGCCTGGGGATGTTCCGGTAGCGCCGGTTCGGAGGCCGGCTCTGGAACGGGCTCGACGGCCACCGGCGGCGGTGCCGGCCCTCTCAGGATCCTGCTGATGGCAACGCGCACCGGCACGGGGACCAGGTCGCGAACCGCCTCGCGATACCAGCACAGCAGGTTGTGCTTGCACAGCCACACGGGCCCCTGCTCGCGCTTGCCGGTGAAGGCGCGGATGACTTCGCGCAGGTAATGGCGGGAAATGAATGCGCGCCGCCGCCAAGTCAGAGGGGGCGGCTCAATGATCTGTTCCGGCTCTGGTTCCGGTTCCGGCACTTCTTCGAGGATCGGCGCGATCAAGCCATCGGCCGACAGCCCGAGGGGCCGGCTGTCGATGATGCAGCCCTTGATCTGCAAGGTCGTTCCCGGGTTGATCGGCAGGCTCGGGTATTGCTCACGAACCGCCGCGAAACGCTCCCACAGCGGCGTGGGCAATACCAATACCGGGAAATCCTCGCCCAAGGTCCGGCGGATCGCCTCGGCCGTATGGCTGGACAGGGTAATCACCCGGCCGTGACGGGCCAGCGTGCGACTCCAGTCATGCCGCAGGTCGTCGTCCCAGTGCTCGGCCGGGATCGAATCGAACTCCCAGGCCACCACGCAGACCATCGGGCAAAGCAGGTCCAGCGGCGTCTTGTGCGGGGGGGAAAACGAAAGGAACAAGCAGTCCTGCCCGGCCTGCTGCAATGTTCGATACAACGGATCGACCTCGGCGACCGACGACACCACATGCACCGGCCCCAGGCTTTCCAGCACGGGACGATAGGCCTTGAGCACGAAGTAATAGCTGTACTCAGGGCGGCCGAGGCTCTGGCTGATGGAGTGATCGTTTACGTCCGAGTAAAGAATGAAATTCATGGCATCCCATCATGGCGCCGCCGTCCCGGCAGCCCCACTTCATGACGGTCGAGTCACGCATCGAGCCGGCCCGGGGGCCGCCACGCGTCGTTCATCTCGCTACCCGTCTCGTTCTTGTTTTTTTATGGTCCCGCCCCTGGGGCTCATCTCGAAGATCGAAACTAGGGACAGCCTGACGAGGGGCATTCTAAACACATCCGCCAAGGGTTCGTGAACCGCCCGGCGAGAATAAACCAGCTATAAATATGAGAACTGACCAGTCACGGTTTGCGCTGTTGAAATTGCTGCAAAATTGGCACAGATTGGCAACCAAACAACTACAACAAACGCTTCTCTAGGCCAATCGTTGAGTGACTTTTCCCCGATCTTACGGAAATTTCCCACTCAGTTCGCAATAGACGAAGCGACCATCAAGGGAGCTGGTGCTTGAAAAAACGTCTGTTCGTTACGGGCCTCAGCGGTTTCGTTGGACGTCACCTCAAATCTCGACTGAACGGTCATGATTCGGCGTGGCAGGTGATGCCTGACGCTGCCCGCTACGACCTGACGGATGCCAGGACCCTGGAAGGCCTCTGGCCCGAGATTCCCGACGCCGTGATCCACCTGGCGGGACAGACCTTTGTCCCCGAAGCTTTCCGCGATCCGGCGCGCACCCTGCACATCAACCTGCTGGGCACCTTGAACCTGCTCCAGGCCCTCAAGGCCCGGGGTTTCACCGGCACATTCCTGTATGTCAGCTCCGGTGATGTCTATGGCCAGATCAGCGAAGACCACCTGCCGATTACCGAACTGCAACCGCCCGCCCCGCGCAACCCATATGCCGTGAGCAAGCTGTCGGCCGAACTGCTGAGCCTGCAGTGGGGCATGAGCGAAGGCTGGCCGGTGCTGGTGGCCCGCCCGTTCAATCACATCGGTGCCGGCCAGAAGGACAGCTTCGTCATTGCCAGCGCCGCCCGGCAGATCAGCCGGATCAAGCTGGGCCTGCAACCAGCCCGGCTGCAAGTGGGCGATATCGACGTGACCCGCGACTTCCTCGATGTCGCCGATGTGATTTCGGCCTACCTGGCCCTGCTGGAAAAAGGCGTCCCGGGGCAGGTCTACAACATCTGCTCAGGTCGCGAGCAAAGCATTCGCAGCCTGATCGAACAACTGGGCGATCTCGCCCAGGTCGATGTGCAACTGATCCAGGACCCTGCGCGTCTTCGCCGCGCAGAACAGCGTCGCGTCTGTGGTAGCCCAGCCAAGCTACGACAGGCCACCGGATGGACGCCCGAAACAACAACACAACAATCCTTGCGGGCGATCCTGTCCGACTGGGAGATACGGGTACAACAAGAATGAAAAGTGCATTGATCACAGGGATCACCGGCCAGGACGGCGCGTATCTGGCCAAGTTGCTGCTCAACAAGGGTTACAAAGTCCACGGCCTGGTGGCGCGACGCAGCAGCGACTCGCGCTGGCGGCTGCGAGAAATGGGCATCGAACAGGATATCGTTTACCTGGACGGTGACATGGCCGATGCCTGCTCGGTGCAACGGGCAGTGATCAAGTCGGCGCCGGACGAGGTCTATAACCTGGCCGCGCAAAGTTTCGTCGCGGCCTCCTGGGACCAGCCGGTGACCACCGGCATCGTCGACGGGCTCGGGGTTACCCACCTGCTCGAAGCCATTCGCCAGTTCAGTGTGCAGACCCGCTTCTACCAGGCCTCCACCAGCGAAATGTTCGGCCTGATCCAGGCCGAGCAACAGGACGAGCACACCCCGTTCTATCCGCGCAGCCCCTATGGCGTGGCGAAACTGTACGGCCACTGGATCACCGTCAACTACCGGGAAAGCTTCGGCCTGCATGCCAGCAGCGGCATCCTGTTCAACCACGAATCACCGCTGCGCGGCATCGAGTTCGTGACTCGCAAGGTCACCGATGCCGCTGCGCGCATCAAGCAGGGCAAGCAGCAGGAATTGCGCTTGGGCAATATCGACGCCAAGCGCGACTGGGGCTTTGCCGGCGATTACGTCGAAGCCATGTGGCTGATGTTGCAACAGGACTGCCCCGACGATTACGTGGTGGCCACCGGCGTCACCACCACCGTGCGCGAGATGTGCAGGATTGCCTTCGAACACGTGGGCCTGGACTACCGTGACTTCGTCAAGATCGACCCGGCGTTTTTCCGCCCGGCCGAAGTCGAGGTGTTGCTCGGCAACCCGGCCAAGGCACAACGCGTCCTGGGCTGGAAGCCTCGGACCGACCTCGACACCCTGATCCGCATGATGATGGATGCGGACATGAAACGCGTCGCCAAGGAGTAGGCCATGCTCATTCCCGTGATTCTTTCCGGCGGTGCCGGGACGAGGTTGTGGCCGGTGTCCCGCGAGGGCCATCCCAAGCCTTTCATGCTCTTGCCCGACGGCCAGTCGCTGCTGGGCAAGACCTATCGGCGGGCGGCGGGGTTGTTCGACGGTCGAGGCGACATCGTCACCGTCACCAATCGCGAGTACTACTTCCAGAGCCGCGACCACTATCAGAGCGCCCACCTGGAGCGTTATCGCGGTCACTTCGTTCTGGAACCGACAGGCCGCAACACCGCGCCGGCCATTGCCACGGCCACCCTCGCGGTACAGGCCCTGCACGGTGACGAGGCGATCCTGGTGGTCATGCCTGCCGATCACTTGATCAAGGACGAGGCGGCCTTCAAGGCCGCCGTTGAGCACGCCGTGGAACTGGCCAAAAACGGCCATCTGGTGACCTTCGGCGTGCTGCCCTCGACGCCGGAAACCGGCTTCGGCTACATCGAACGGGGCCAGCCCCTGGATACCAAGGGCGCGGCCAAGGTCGTGCGCTTTGTCGAAAAGCCCGACTTGCAGACCGCCACCCAGTACCTGGAAAGTGGCCGTTTCCTGTGGAATTCGGGGATGTTCTGCTTCTCGGTCAAGACCCTGTTGGCGGAGCTGCACGCCCACGCCCCCGAGTTGCTGGAACAGGCGCGCGCCTGTGTCACCGCCAGCACCGCGGTGGAAACCTCAGGTTGTGTGCAGCAGGAATTGTCCGCGGCGCATTTCGCCGAAATGCCGGAAATCTCCATCGACTACGCCCTGATGGAGCGCTCAGCCAATGTCGTGGTGATCCCGGCCGCCTTCGACTGGAGCGATATCGGTTCCTGGAGCGCCGTCGCCAGCCTGGTACCCGCCGACGGGCAAAACAACCGCGCCACCGGTGAAGCCCTGTTTATCGACAGCCAGAACACCTTCGTCCAGAGCGACAGCCGCCTGGTGGCCGCCCTGGGCGTGGAAAACCTGATCATCATCGACACCGCCGACGCCGTGCTGGTGGCCCATGCCGACCGCGCCCAGGATGTTCGCCGCGTCGTCCGGCAACTCAAGGACAAGGACCACGAAGCCTATCGCCTGCATCGCACGGTCAGCCGTCCATGGGGCAGTTATACCGTCCTCGAAGAAGGTCCACGTTTCAAGATCAAGCGCATCGTGGTCAAGCCTGGCGCATCGCTGTCGCTGCAAATGCACCATCACCGCAACGAACATTGGGTAGTCGTCGAAGGCATGGCCAAGGTCACCAATAACGGCTCGGGCTCGCACCTGGTCGCCAAGAACGAATCGACCTTCATTCCCGCCGGCCACAAGCATCGCCTGGAAAACCCCGGTGTCATCGACCTGGTCATCATCGAGGTCCAGAGCGGCGAATATCTCGGGGAAGACGACATCGTCCGCTTCGAAGACCATTACGGCAGGGCCGTCTGATGCTGTTGGCCTTGCAACGCTCGCTGTGGAGCTATCGCGGCTTCGTCCTGGGCAGCGTCAAGCGCGAGTTCCAGGCACGCTATCGCAACTCGTTGTTCGGCGCGTTGTGGACGGTGCTCAACCCGTTGTCGATGATCCTCGTCTACACGGTGATTTTTTCCCACATCATGCGTGCCCGCCTGCCCGGGGTCGAAGATGGCATGGCCTACAGCGTCTACCTCTGTGCCGGGCTGCTGACCTGGGGATTGTTCGCGGAAATCACCACCCGCAGCCAGGGCATGTTCCTGGAAAACGCCAACCTGCTGAAAAAGATCAGCTTCCCGCGGATCTGCCTGCCGGTGATCGTGCTGTTCAATGCGGGGATCAACTTCGCGATCATCCTCGGGCTCTTTCTCGGTTTCCTGCTGATCACCGGGCGCTGGCCAGGCATGACCTTGCTGGCCCTGGTGCCACTGCTGGCCCTGCAAGTGATGTTCGCCGCCGGGCTGGGCATGCTGCTGGGGATCCTCAATGTGTTTTTCCGCGACGTCGGGCAATTGTTCGGCATTTGCCTGCAATTCTGGTTCTGGCTCACGCCGATCGTTTACCCGATGACGATCCTGCCGCCATCGATCCAGCGACTGCTCGCCTTCAACCCCATGACCGCCCTGATGCAGAGCTACCAGAACCTGTTTCTCTACAACCAGTGGCCGGTCTGGAGCTCGCTGGTACCGTTGCTGGTGGTGGCCCTGTTGTTGTGTGCCTTGGGCCTGCGCATGTTTCGTCGGCGCGGCGGTGAAATGGTGGATGAACTCTGATGGGACATTTGCGCGTCACCGGCCTGGGCAAGGCCTACAAGCAGTACCCGAACCGCTGGAGCCGGCTGTTCGAGTGGTTGATCCCCTTTTCCCGCCAGCGCCATCAACTGCACTGGATCCTGCAAGGCGTGGATTTCGAGATCCAGCCCGGCGAAGCCGTCGGCATCGTCGGGGTCAACGGTGCCGGCAAAAGCACGTTGCTCAAGATGATCACCGGCACCACCCAACCCACCTGCGGCCACATCCATTTGCAAGGCCGCGTCGCCGCGTTGCTGGAATTGGGCATGGGCTTTCATCCAGATTTCACCGGCCGCCAGAATGCGTTCATGGCCGGTCAGTTGCTGGGGATGCACGTAGAGGAAATCGAAGCGTTGATGCCCGAAATCGAGGGGTTCGCCGAAATCGGCGAGGCCATCGACCAGCCGGTACGCACTTATTCCAGCGGCATGCAGATGCGCCTGGCGTTCAGCGTTGCCACCGCCCGACGCCCGGACATCCTGATCGTCGACGAAGCGCTGTCGGTGGGCGATGCCTACTTCCAGCACAAGAGCTTCGAGCGCATCCGCAGCTTCCGCAAGGCCGGCACCACGCTGCTGATCGTGTCCCACGATCGCTCGGCGATCCAGTCGATCTGCGACACCGCCATCCTGCTCGAACACGGGCGCATGGCCATGCGCGGCAAGCCGGAAGAGGTGATGGATTATTACAACGCGATGCTGGCCCAGCGCGAGGGCCAGGTGGTTCGCCAGGAAATGCTCGCCAACGGCCAGATACGCACGATTTCCGGTACCGGCGAGGCCGGCATCGTCGATGTGCAATTGCTCAACAGCCAGGGGCAGTCGGTGGAAGTGGCCGAGATCGGCCAGCCGATGGTGTTGCAAGTGCGGGTTGAAATTCGCCAGGACATCGAGCGGCTGGTGCTGGGCTTTTTGATCAAGGACCGCCTTGGCCAGCCCATGTACGGCATCAACACCCATCGCCAGGACAAAGCCGTGACCGACCTCAAGGCCGGCGAACAGATCACCTTTCGTTTCAGTTTCGACATGCGCCTGGGCAAGGGCAATTACTCCATCGCCCTCAGCCTGTCGCGGCTGGACTCGCACTTGGACCGTAATTTCGAATGGCGCGACTATGGGTTGGTGTTTCACGTCATCAATAATCGCCAGGAGGATTTCGTCGGCTGTTCCTGGCTCCAGGCCCGGACCAGTATCCAGCGCTCGAGCCAGACTGCCGTCGAGGCGTTGCCGCAAAAGGAGTTGCCATGAGTCGTTTGCTGGTTGAATGCACTTACGTCTATGAAAACCCGAAGGCAAACTCCGGGATCCAGAGGGTCGTGCGCAATGTCATCCGCGAACTGCCGGTCAAAGAGCTGGAGCGCGAATGCATTCCCGTCGTGATGCTGCAAGGCAAGCTCTACGAAGTTAAAAGCCTGGCACCACCGCCCGCGAAAGCATGGGACCTTGTCAGCCTGCGCGCGCGACTGGAGCAAGCGGCCAATCTGTTCTGGCTCAGGCACCGGACACTGGAATCACGACACGTCTTTAGTCAGTCGGTCTGGGCGCGTCGCCTGTTGTACGTCGGCTGCCGGCTGTTTGTCTTTGGCTGCCTGAGCCTCCCGATTCGTCTACTCAACCTGCTCCTCAGGCGCCGGCAGGTTCCGCCGCGCATCGTGCCGCTGGAACACCGGCCCGGGGATCAATTGGTGTTGCTGGATTCCTCTTGGCACGCGGATTTCTTCCCCCTGGCCGAACAGCTCAAGCGTGATGGCGTCGGAATCATCTCGGTGGTTTATGACCTGATTCCCCTGACCCACCCGCAATTCTGCGACGCTGGGCTGGTCAGGGTATTCAATCGCTGGTTCGACTGGATCGCCCGCACCGCCGACGGCTACATCGCCATCTCCACCACCATCCGCGACCAGCTTCGCCAGGAAATGGTCCGGCGTATTGGCGAGCAGCAGGTGCACGAGCGCTGGTTCGACTATTTCCACTTGGGCAGCGAACTCGACCTGATCGACGCCACTCACGCCGTCGACCCGAACTTGTTGCGGCTGTTCAAGCGCCCCGAGCCGGTGTTCCTGATGGTCAGCACCATCGAACCGCGGAAAAACCACGCCTACCTGATCGATGCGTTCGAGCGGGCCTGGGCCGCCGGGTCACAAGCACGGTTATGCATCGTCGGGAAAGTCGGCTGGAAATGCGAGGCCCTGATCGAACGTATCCAACGTCATCCACAACTGGACAGCCGCCTGTTCATGTTCAACAACCTGGCGGACCAAAGCCTGGAACACGCCTATAGGCACTCCACCGCGCTGGTGTTCCCATCCTACGTGGAGGGCTTCGGCCTGCCGTTGGTGGAGGCCATGCAACGCGGCTTGCCGGCGATGGGCAGCGACATCCCGGTGTTTCGGGAAATCGGCGGTGACTTCATGGTCTACTTCGATCTCGACGATCCCCAAAGCCTGGCGAACCTGGTCATCGACATGGAACACACCGGAGTATTCCCGGCCAGGCGCAACCTGGATCAATGGCAATGGCTGAACTGGCGCCAAGCCAGTGCGCAACTGGTAGAAAGGATCGAGGGCCACGTTAACGAAGTCATTGTCGACCGGGAAACAGCATGCGGATAGCCCTCAACGCGCGCATTCTCCAGGCGCCACGCACCGGCATCGGCCACTACGTGGCGGAACTGGCGACGGCCTTGGCCCAAGAGCCGGATGTACAGTTGTCACTGTTCCACGGTTGGGGCTGGAGCCCGCAATTGCCGCCAACCGCCAAGCCTGGCTATTCAAGGCTGAGCCCCTTGCTGCGACGGGTTCCGGGCGCCTATCAGGCGCGGCGCTGGTTGGAGCAGAAACGCTTCGATCAAGGACGTTCAAAGGCTATCGACCTGTATCACGAACCCAGCCTGTGGCCGCTGGCCTTCGAAGGGCCGACGGTGATCACCCTTCATGACCTTACGCACCTGCGCTACCCCGAGACGCAACCACCGGCACGCCTGAAGGAAATCGAGCGACGACTCAGCCGTGCAGTGGAACAGGCGCAGCTGATCCTGACCGACTCGCAGTTCATCGCCGATGAAGCCCAGCAGTATTTCGGCCTGACCACCGAGCGCCTGAGGGTCGCGCCGCTGGGGGTCGCGGCACGTTTCCACCCGCGCGAACCGGAAGCGATCGACGCCGTGCTCAAGGCCCATGGCCTGGAGCATGGCCGATACTTTCTCTGTGTCGGCACCCTGGAGCCACGCAAGAACCTGTCGTTGGCCCTGCGCGCCCATGCCGGGCTCCCTGAATCCCTGCGTCAGGCTTTTCCTTTGTTCATTGTAGGAATGAGCGGATGGCAACAGGCGCAGCTCAATGATGAGTTGAAACGCGCCCTGGCTGGCGGTCATGTTTGTCTGGCGGGTTACCTGCCTGACGAACAGGTCGCCCAATTGTTGGCGGGGGCACGGGCACTGGTGTTCCCGTCGTACTACGAAGGCTTTGGCCTGCCGGTGCTTGAAGCCATGGCCAGTGGCACCCCGGTGATGACCACCCGCTGCTCGGCGATGCCGGAAGTGGCCGGGCCGGCCGGTATCTATTGCGAACCCGACGATCCACACGGCATGCGCGACGCCATGGAGAGGTTGATCGAAGATCGCCTGCATTGGCAGGCGCATCGGGAAGCGGGATTACAACAGGCCGCGCTGTTTTCCTGGGAACGCTGTGCAAAGGTCACTGCCCACGCGTATCGCCAGGTCTTGGGAGGTTGAATGCGAGTCCTGCACTTTTACAAAAGTTATTTGACTGACTCCATGGGCGGCATCGCACAGGTCATTTTCCAGCTTTGCGACAGCAGCGACCGATTGGGTATCGATAACACCGTGCTGACGTTGAGCGAACATCCCGCACCCGGTCCGATCCAGCTCCGACAGCATATCGTTCATCAAGCTCGAATGGACTTCCAAGTAGCGTCCACCGGCTTCTCCTACAGCGTGTTCAAGAAATTCCGTGAGCTGGCCGCCGAAGCGGACGTGATCAACTACCACTTCCCCTGGCCGTTCATGGACCTGGTGCACTTTTGCAGTGCCGTGAAAAAACCCTACGTCGTGACCTACCATTCGGACATCGTCCGCCAACGGCACCTGCTCAAGCTCTATCGGCCGCTGATGCGACGCTTCCTGGACGGCGCTGATCGTATTGTCGCGGCCTCGCCGAACTATGTTCAAACCAGCGATGTGCTCAAGGAATACAGCGCCAAGACCCGGATCATCACCTACGGCCTGAACAAGACCAGTTATCCACAGGCTGACGCCGAACGCATGGCGGGATGGAAGGCAAAACTGGGCGAGCGCTTCTTTTTGTTCGTGGGGGTGATGCGTTATTACAAAGGCCTGCACATCCTGCTCGACGCCCTCAAGGGTGTGGATTATCCCGTGGTCATCGTGGGCGCCGGCCCACTGGAAAAACAATTGCATGCCCAGGCGACGGCATTGGGCCTGCGCAACCTGCACTTCCTCGGGCGCCTGGGGGACGAAGACAAGGTCGCATTGCTGGAACTGAGTTATGCCATCGTGTTTCCTTCACACCTGCGCTCCGAAGCCTTTGGCATCTCCCTGCTCGAAGGCGCGATGTTCGGCAAACCGATGATCTCCAGTGAAATCGGCACCGGTACCAGCTACATCAACATCCACGACGAAACCGGCCTGGTGGTGCCTCCTAGCAACCCCGAGGCCTTCCGCGAGGCGATGCGCACCCTGTGGGAAAACCCGGCCCAGGCCCAGGCAATGGGCGTCAAGGCCGAAGCCCGTTACCGCCAGTTGTTCACCTCCGAAGAGATGGGCCAAAAATGGGTGCGGTTGTACGAGGAACTGCTGGAGGAAAAGGCGCTTTCCTACGCCTGATACCTGTGGCAAGGGAGCTTGCTCCCATTGGACCTGTAGGAGCTGTCGAGTGCAACGAGGCTGCGATCTTGTCCCAGACCATTGAGTCGCAAGCGAAAGATCAAAATCAAAAGATCGCAGCCTTCGGCAGCTCCTACAGCGCAACCCAGCGGGAGCAAGCGCCCCCGTCACACAGCGACCCACTCAAATGCTCAGGCGTGCTTTTGCAACCCGGCAACCGTACGCGGCATGCCCACGAACCCGGGCAAGGCTTCGATCCGCGCCAACCAGGCCCGCACATGGGCATAGTCTTCCAGCGACACATTGCCTTCCGGTGCGTGGGCGATGTAGCTGTAGCCGGCGATGTCCGCGACGGTCGCCGTATCACCCGCCAGAAAATCACGACGGCTCAATTCCTGATCAATGACTTTCAACACCGCGTGGGAACGGGCAATCACGTCCTCGGCGTTGTAGGCCGCGCCAAACACCGTGATCAGTCGCGCCGTGGCAGGCCCCGCATGGATCGGCCCGGCCGCCGCCGACAACCAGCGCTGCACCCGCGCGGCGCCGACTGGATCGGTGGGCAGCCAGCGGCCCTTGCCATATTTGTGCGCCAGGTACACCAGGATCGCGTTGGAGTCCGCCAGCACCACGCCGTCATCGTCAATGACCGGTACCTGGCCAAACGCATTGAGCGCGAGGAAGTCCGCCTGTTTGTGCGCGCCCTTGGCCAAGTCGACGAACACCTCCTCGACCGGTAGCCCGAGCAACGAAAGCATCAATTGAACGCGATGGGAATGGCCGGAAAGCGGGAAGTGATAGTGTTTGATAGGGTTCATGGTCGACTCCGCAGGAAGTGACGCCATCAGCACAACGGCGTCGATGGGGTCATCTTCCGCTCCGGGCCAAAACAAGAGAATCACCCAGAAATGCAATCCATTGTTTCAGCCAGAGAAACAATTCGTCAGCCGCTCAAGGCTGGATGTTCGCGCAATGCACTGACGACAAAATCGACAAAACTGCGGACCCGCGCCGGCGCATTGCGTCCGCCCTGGTACACCACATGGATCGGCAGAGGCGGCAATTCGAAATCGGCCAGGACGATTTCCAGTTCGCCGGCGGCCACGTTGCCCGCCACTTGGTAAGACAGGACTCGCGTCATTCCCAACCCCTGGCAAGCGGCGGTGATCGCCGCCTGGTTGGCCGTCACCACCAGCCGGGGCACGGGCCGGACGGCCAACGGTTGGCCTGAATCGATGAAGGTCCAGCTTTTGACCTGGCCAATGGCCGACGACGCCACCACGGGCATTCGCTCCAGGTCATCCGGATGCCGGGGCCGCCCGTGGCGTGCGAAGAAGTCCGGGGAGCCGCACACCACTCGCCGTACTTCACCGACCCGAACGGCGTGCAGGTTGCTGTCCGGCAACTCGCCAATGCGCAGGGCAACGTCGATGCCCTCCTCCACCAGGCTCACCGTGCGGTCCAACAACAAAGCGTTGATGCTGACCTCGGGGAACCGATGCAGGTAATCCACCAGCAGCGGCGTCACGAACGACTGGCCGAACAGCACCGGCGCGGTGATCGTCAATTGCCCACGGGGCTGGACGTGACTGCCGGCCGCCGAATCCTCGGCTTCCTGCAAATCGCTCAGGATCCGCCGACAGTCCTCGAGAAAGCGCTGACCGGCTTCGCTCAGGTACACATTGCGGGTGGTGCGCACCAGCAATGGCGTACCGATGCGTTGTTCCAACCCTGCCACCGCCCGCGTGACGCTGGCCGCCGACAGGCCCAGGCGCCGCGCCGCCGCCGAAAACCCCGACTCCTGGGCCACGGCGAGAAAAACCTGCATTTCCTGGAACCTGTCCATCCATCCCCCGATGAGAAATCCTGATACAAGTTTTCCGCGCGCCTTAAAAAACAGCGCTGCGCCGCCATTGTAGAGGCCTGCGCCAGTGAACCACAGCCTAGCGCAGCCGGACACCGGGACATTGGCCCGACCCGCGGCGATAGCCCTTGGTACCATCCCCTCCTCATGACAGTTTAATGACCAAAGGAAGAACCTTCTGTGGGAGCGAGCTTGCTCGCGATGGCATCAGTCAGTCACACGCCATGTGGACTGACACACCGCTATCGCGAGCAAGCTCGCTCCCACAGGGTGGGTGTGTCGTTCAATGGATTGGCTTCAACTGAAAGGCCCGTTTCTCGTGAATATTATCTATCGCGCTTCAACCCACCCCCGCGCAGCCCTCATCACCCTGATTGGCTGCGTATTACTCGTCCCCGTGGGCCTGCGTCTCGCCCTCGGCTGGTCCGACCCGCTGGGCTATCTCTCGGACCTGGGCATCGGTGGATTACTGATCGCGTTGCTTTACCGTCGCCCCTGGTGGCTGGTACTGCCGGTATTGCTGGCCTGGAGCGCGTTGACGCTGGCCAGCATCGAATTGGTCAGTGCGGTGGGGCGGATGCCCAATCCTTCGGACATTCATTACCTGACCGACCCGCAGTTCGTTGAAAACTCCACCAGCGGCGGCTTCGCCCATCCGTGGCTGGCCGCGGTCCAGTTGGCCGCGCTGGCATTCTGGCTGATGACCCAATGGACCCGCCGCCCACACTCGGCGCCACGCTTGCCTCGCCACGCCTGGGCCGTGCCCGTGTTGCTCCTGCTGAGCCATGGCGCGCTGCAAACCTGGCGGCCCAGTGAAGCGGACCAATGGAACGTGTTCAACCTGCCTCACCAACTCGTCACCGCAGGTATCGCCGCCGGGCAGGACCAAGCCCGGCAATGGCTCGACGGCGACACCGTGGACCCCGCCCCGCCCATGACAGGGCTGACCCGCCTGGACCTCGATGGCAACAGGCTGCTGGCCGAGCCGGGGCGTGCACGCAACGTCCTGGTCATCGCCCTGGAGGGCATTCCCGGCGCCTACGTGAGTGCCAACCGCCAGGCCTTGAACAGCCGCTACCAGGAAAACCTGATGCCCAACCTCAGCGCCTGGGCCGAGCGTGGCATGAACACTCCCGATTACGTCCTGCACAGCCACCAGACCATTCGTGGCTTGTACGCGATGCTGTGTGGCGACTACGACAAGCTCGACGACGGCACGCCCAAAGGCGTCGAAATGCTCAACCAGACCCAGCGCAACCAGGCCTGCCTGCCGGCCCAGTTGCGCCAGAACGGCTTTTCCACGCATTTCCTCCAGGGCGCGGGCCTGCGGTTCATGGCCAAGGACCGGATCATGCCGCACATTGGCTTCGATACGACCCTGGGCATGGAGTGGTTCACTCGCCCCGCCTACCTGGAATTTCCCTGGGGCAAGGACGACAAGACCTTCTTCGAAGGGGCGCTGGATTACGTCGGACAACTGCAGCAGGCGGACAAACCGTGGATGCTGACCCTGCTGACCGTGGGCACCCACCAGCCTTACTCGGCACCGGATGACTATCTGCAACGCTACGACACCGCCAAGCAGGCGGCAGTGGGTTACCTGGACGACGCACTGGCGAGCTTCCTGGCGGGCCTGGAACGCCAGGGCATCCTCGACAACACCCTGGTGGTTATCACCTCGGACGAATCCCATGGCATCGACGATGTGCGGCTGGCCTCGTCCTGGGGGTTCAACCTGACGCTGGCGCCGGAACCGTTGCCCCGGATCAAGTCAGGCACCTACGGGCATGTGGACCTGACGGCCTCGATCCTCGATTACTTCGGCTTCACGGTGCCCACGTCGTTGTCCGGTCGCTCGATGTTCAGGGACTACCCGACGGGCCGGGAAATCATGTCGTTCACCAATGGCAAGCTGCGCTACCACGACGGCAAGGGCACATTCACCGAATGCGATTTCCTCCAGCATTGCCGTTACTACAGCAGTGAAGGCTTCATCGCCGACCGCGCCACCTACGGCGGGCAATACAGCGGCCAGCGCGCCCGATTGATCAGCGCCCGTGCCACGGCCCTGGACCAGACCCTGTTGCCCACGCCCCTGAACCAGCACTATCAGTTCGGCAGCGCCGATAAAATCCCCCTACCGGCCCAGGTCACCAACGACTGGACCGATAACCTGATCGGTGCCCAATACCTGGAAATGCCCAAGGGTTCACAGACCCGCGTCAGCCTGACCATCCGCGCGGTGGAGGCAGACCATGCCGCCTACATCTCCCTCAAGGCCAAGGAGTTCGAGCAGGATGTGCCAATGGACCTGCCGACCGAGGTGGCGGTGACACCCGACCAGCCGCTGGTGATGAACATCAGTTTCGACAACCCACAGCAGCGCAAGGCGTTTTCCTTCCATCTGCTGGGCCATGGCGTCGGCGCCATCGAGATCAGCGACTTCAGCGTCGTGACCGAACTGCCGGACCAGACGGACCAGCCGCAATACCTGGACGATATGCAGGAAGACAGCGAGGCCCAATCCAGTTGAACAAAAAACGCGCAGCCATGGCTGCGCGTTCTAATGTTCGGGCTCGGGCTTGATCAATACTTGATCAATACTTGATCAATTGCATGATTTCGAATGCGTTCAATGCCGCCCCACGCAGTAACTGATCGCCGCTGATGAACAGGTCCAGCCCGTGTTCGCCGTAGATCAGGTTGTAACGAATCCGACCGACTTCCACCGCATGCTTGTAGGTGGAGGTCATGGGCATCGGATAAGCGCCGAACTCGGGCTCATCCACCACTTCAACCCCCGGTGCCGCACGCAACAATTCACGCACCTGCGCCAATGACTCGATGGGCTTTTTGAACCGCAGGCTCAGGCTCTCGGCATGGGAGCGCAGGGTCGGCACCCGCACAGCCGTGGTGCTGATAGCCAATCCCGGTTCGTCCAGGACCTTGCGCAGCTCCCAGACCACTTTCATTTCCTCACGGGTGTAACCATTGGCTTCGAACGAATCGACCTGGGGAATCACGTTGAAAGCCAGGTTGTGGGCGAAATGCTCGCTGTCATCGCGGTCGCCATAATCACTGAAGGACTTGGCCTTCTCTCGCAGCTCCAGCATCGCCGGCTGCCCCGCACCGCTGGCCGCCTGATAAGTGGAAATGATCGCGCTCTCCAACCCGAAGGCCTGATGCAGCGGCCCCAGCACCATCAGCGCAATGGCCGAGGAGCAATTGGGGTTGGCGATCAGTTTTTCGCCCTTGTAACGCTGACCGTTGATGGGCGGCACCAGGAGCGGAATCGCCGGGTGATAACGGAAGGCCGAGGAGTTATCGATGACGTAGGCGTTTTCAGCCAGACGCTCGCCATACTCCAAGGCGAAGGCCCCGGAGACACACAGGAAGACGATGTCGCACGAGGCGCAACCCTCGATCGAAAAGGCTTCGATCAGGTGCTCGACCTGACCCACCTTCAAGCGCTTGCCCGCCGAACGGCCAGAGGCCATGCAGACCACGTCATAGTCGGTGTTTTCAAGCAATTGCAGCATGGTCATGCCCACTGCACCGGAGCAGCCCACCACGGCGACTTTCTTCATTTCGCTTCCCTTATCCACCTTTGCAAAGGCTCAACCGTCTTGGTTTTCCTGATTGCCTGCGATCGATTGTAGGGAGACGGGCCCGTCCGCTACAGTGCAGCGCAAGACAATAAACGGTGGATTTACGCCAAATGCATGCGCATCCCGGAACCGTGGCAATCCTCGTTTATGAAGGCCTGTGCGTATTCGAGTTTGGTATCGCCCTGGAGATCTTCGGCCTGCCTCGCCCTGAGCTGGATGTAGCGTGGTATGGCCATCAAATCGTTGCCGTCGATCCAGGACCGATGCATGCGCTGGGCGGCCTTCGGATCGCCGTCGACGCAGGGCTCGAAGCACTGGACAGCGCGCGAACCATCATCATCCCCGGCTGGCGCAGCCACCAGGCAGCACCCCCCAAAGCGCTGTTACAAGCACTGCGCCGCGCCCACGCCCGCGGCGCACGCCTGCTGTCGATTTGCTCGGGGGTGTTTGCCCTGGCCGCCACCGGGCTGCTCGACGGCAAGACCGCGACCACCCATTGGCAATTCTGCGCAGAACTGGCAGAGCGATTTCCGCTGATCACGGTTGACCCGAACGTGTTGTATGTCGATTCCGGGCAATTGATCACCTCAGCCGGCAGCGCGGCCGGCATCGACGCCTGCCTGCACCTGATTGCCCGGGACTTCGGCACGCATATCGCCAACTCGGTGGCCCGTCGCCTGGTCATGGCGCCGCAAAGGACCGGTGGCCAGGCCCAGTTCATCGTCGCCCCCGTGAGCAAGTCTCCACGCAACGAACTGACCCGCGTCCTGCAGTGGCTTCGCGAGCATCTGGATCAGCCCCTGAGCGTCGGCGACATGGCCGCCCGCGTCGCCATGAGCGAGCGCACCTTCCTGCGGCGCTTCGTCGAAACCACAGGTCTGCCGCCCAAGACCTGGCTGCAACAGGAACGCTTGAACCGGGCACGGGCGCTGCTGGAAAGCACCGACCAGGGCATGGCCGGCATCGCCCAGGCCTGCGGCTATCGGTCGGTGGAGAGTTTTCGGGCCGCGTTCCGGAACGCTGTCGGTTTGCCGCCCACCGCCTATCGCGAAAGATTCGGCAGCGCGCAGGTCCGCCCACAGCAGGCCTGGGGCTAATCCAGCAAGCGATGCAGCTTGGCGTACTGCAACAGCATGATGGTCTTGCCGTCGCAAATCTCCCCGCTCTCGATCATGCCCAAGGCCTGGTCCAGAGGCAGCTCCAGCACCTCGATCTCTTCGCCCTCGGCTTCAAGGCCACCGCCTTCGTGCTGCTTGTCTTCGTCGAAATATTCGCCGACGAAAAAATGCACCCGCTCGGTCACCGAGCCCGGGCTCATGAAGGCGTCGAACACCTTGCGCACGTCCTGGATGATGTAGCCGGTTTCCTCCTGGGTTTCCTTGCGGATGCAGGTGTGCGGGTCGTCGTTGTCCAACAGGCCGGCGCAGGTTTCTATCAACAGGTCATCGTGCCCGTTGACGAAGGCAGGGAAGCGGAACTGCCGGGTCAACACCACCGTTTGCTTGGCCTTGCTGTACAGCAGGATGGTGGCGCCGTTGCCCCGGTCATAGGTCTCGCGCGTCAGTTCGCGCCATTGGCCGTTGCGGCCGAGGTAGTCATAGGTGGTCTTGCGCAGCACGTACCAATCGTCCGAGAGGACTTCGACGTGCTTGATGCGTACGCGATCCTTGATGCTGATTGCCTGTGTCATTTACCCACTCCGTTCAAAACCAAAGGTCCCATTAGAACCCTATTACAACGATGCAGGGACGCGTGGCAATGCGCGTTTGTGGGCTGTCTTGAGGTAGGCGCGTTCAATGATCTGGCGCGCCTGGGGCGACACCTCTTCGCCCATCAGGTACGCATCGATTTCCTCGTAGCTGCAGCCATACGCCACTTCATCCAACTTGCCGGGCGCCAGGTCTTCCAGGTCCGCGGTCGGCGCCTTGCGCACCAGATGCGCGGGGGCGCCCATCGCGTCGGCCAACAACCTCACCTGGGTCTTCGTCAGCCCGGACAACGGTGCCAGGTCGCACGCGCCGTCGCCAAATTTGGTGAAAAATCCCATCACCGCCTCTGCCCCATGATCGGTGCCCACCACCAACCCGTTGCTTAAGTTGGCGATGGCGTATTGCGCCAGCATCCGTGCCCGGGCCTTGGCGTTGCCTTTGGCAAAGTCGGTGAGTTCGGCCGAAGGCTGCAAGCCCTCGATGGCGATGCTGCCCATCAGCCCGTCGACGCACGCGGCGATGTTGCTGCTGGTGATCACGTCCGGTCGGATGAAGTCCAGGGAGGCCTGGGCGTCCTGCTCATCGGCCTGGGCCTTGTACGGCAGCCGGACGGCGATAAACCGCGCCGCGTAGTCTTCACCCCGCAGTTGCTCCACCGCCAACTGGCAGAGGCGGCCGGCGGTGAGCGAGTCGACGCCGCCACTGATCCCCAGGACCAGGGACTGGCAACCCGACTCGCGCACGATCTGCTTTATGAACTCGACGCGGCGGGCAATCTCGGTTGCTTCGCCGCCCTGTGTGAGTTGGCGGTCAATACCCAGTTCCCGGGCAATGCTCTCTTGCTGAAACGAAGTCATATCAAGCTCCCAACTGTGGATTGATCAGGGCAACGTTGAACACTTGGGCGGCGTAGCGCAGAAACGAGGCATCCTCGCAGACGTTCTTGATCGGGTCGTCGGAGAACTTCACCACCGGCTCGCCGTGGACCCGCACCAGTTTCATGACGATGCTCAGCGGTTCGACACCGTCGACGTCGCAAGCCAGGCTGGTGCCCATGCCAAAACCGAATTTGGCCTTGCCGCGCACATGCCGCAGGATCGGCAGGCACTTTTCGAAGTTGAGGCCATCGGAGAACATCAGGTCCTTGGTGCGTGGGTCGACACCGAGTTCCTGGTAGCGCCCCAGCACCTTGTCGGCCCAGACGATCGGGTCACCGGAGTCCTGGCGCAGGCCGTCATAGAGCTTGGCGAAGTACAGGTCGAAATCCTTGAGGAAAAAGTCGGTGCTGATGCAGTCCGTCAGGGCGATACCAAGCCGGCCGCGGTACTCGTGTACCCAGTTTTCCAACGCCGCGTTCTGGCTCTCGCGCAAGCGCCCGAGTTGCTGGTGCACCATCAGCCACTGGTGGGCCATTGTGCCGATCAGGGGCAGATCGAACTCGTACGCCAGGTGGGCGTTACTGGTGCCGACAAAGACCCCAGGAAAATCGCTGCGCATCACATTCACCACTTCACGCTGGGCCCTGAACGACAGCCGCCGCCGGGTGGAGAAGTCTGAAACGCGAAACTCGGCGAGTTCTTCACGACTGGCATTTTTCTCCAGCCATTCGAACTTCTGGTACAGCTTGCGGGTGACGTCGGCCAACTCGACCTCGGGGTATTTCTCGCGGTTGCGCAATTCGCTGACCATCGCCAATACCGGTTGCTCGAACATGATGCAGTGCAGCATCGGCCCACGGACGCGGATGTGCAGTTGGCCATCGACTTCCGCAACGTGGATGTAGCGCAAATTGAAGCGAAACAGGCCGAGAAACTGTTCGAAGTCCGGGGTCAGGTACTCACGGAAACGCTTGTTGAACAGAAACCGCTGCTCTCCTTCGCGCAGCTGCAACCCGGCGAGCCTTTCCAGCTCGACACGAATGTCCGGAATCAGGTGACCGAGCCGCTCCTTGGAACGCACGATGAACTGATATTCCACCTCGACGTTCGGGTGCTGGTGCAAGACCGCCTGCATCATGGTGAAGGTGTAGTAGTCGGTATCCAGAAGACTCTGGATGGTGCCGCTGCTTGAATCGAATGCACTGTCCATGTCTTTTCCTTATGCGTTTGCCAGGCGGATGGTTTCTTCGCGGGTCGCGGCAACCGAGATCCCCGCTTGCTGCATGTCTTGGATGGCCTGAACGGCGCCCTCCTCACTGATGGCCCGGCAAGCCGGGAGGTGAATGATCACCTTGAAGCCGGCGGCGGCCAGTTGCAGAGCGGTGGTCTTGACGCAGAAATCCAGCGCCAGCCCGCCGACAATGACCTGCTCGACACCCAGGCCCCTCAGGTACTCGATCACCCCGGTGGACAGCTTGCCGTGCAGGTCGTGGTAGCAGGCGCCGTACGGGTGCAAATCCGGCTCGACACCCTTCCAGACGAAATAGTCGTAGTCGTAGGGGGTCGGCAGTTGATCCAGCAGGGCGAAACCTTCGGTACCAGGAACGCAGTGGCTGACCCAGGTGATGTCGGCGTGCTCGAGCCCGGTGGGCACGAACATCTGTGCGTGATCGGCGACCACCCAGGGGGCCTGGGGCGAGTGGGCGTCCTTGCTGCCGATACGGAGGCTGGCCAGGGACGCGATGAAATTCAGCTCACCGGCAATCTGGTCACCGCCCGGCACCGGAAGCTCATCGGGACATAGCGGCGTGAAGCTCTTTTGCGCATCGACATCGAAGGAAGCGGTTTTCCGGGTCAGGCTGTTCATGCTGGGTTTCTCCTCTTCATGGCCACGAGAGTACATAAGGTGTACTTTCATAACAAGCCATCTGTAGAAAATATTTTTGACTTGCCCTTTCTATCCAAACCAATTGGTGCATCAGAAAGCGTGTTTTCACAAAAAAGATTTTGCTGATAGAGTACATGTCATGTACCAAAAGAGGATAAGCCATGTTCGAGATAGCCCTTTATGGCGGCGCCTTCAATCCCCCTCACGCCGGTCATGCCCAGGTGATGATCGAGGCCTCATGCCAGGCCAGACGCGTGCTGGTGGTCCCAAGCTTGCGGCATCCCTACGGCAAGCAAATGGTCGACTATGAGGTGCGCCTGAACTGGCTGGAATCGATCGTCGAAAACGTTCAGCCGCTGTGCCGCGCCGAAGTGCGCGCAAGCCGGGTGGAGCAGGTCGTGGCCCGTGGCGTTGAAGGCGCGATCTACAGCTACACCCTGCTTGCCCATCTCGCCGACAGCCTGGCCCTGGACGGCAAGCGGATCGCGTTGGTGGTGGGGCAGGATGTCGCGGATCTGCTGCCGACCTTCTATCGCGGGCAGGAACTGCTGGAGCGTTTTTCCATCCTTCGCGTAGAAGAAAAGATCCACGTGCGCAGCACGGTGGTTCGCGAACGACTGGCCTCGGGCGAACCGCTTCCCACCCACTGGATGGCGCCGGGCATGAACCCGTTAAACTATGACCTTTACGCTACCCACGGAAATCGACATGCCCACTAGCACAGCCCCCGCTCGCGGTTACCTGCACACCATCGACCTCTGTGTGCTGCGCTTCTGCCGGGAGACCCAGGCGCTGGAAATCCTCCTGAACCGACGGGAAGCCGAGCCGTTCGCCGGCCATTGGGCGCTGCCCGGGATCGTGGTCAATGGTGGCGTCGAAGATCTCACGCTGAACGACGCCGTGGAGCGCCTGCGCAGCTCGAGCAAAGTGGGCATGCCGCTGGCCTGGATCGAACAGGTCGGCACCGTCGGCGACGCGTTCCGCGACCCACGCTGCTGGTCATCCTCGACGTTCTACCTGGCGATTGTCAGCGAGGCGGTCCAGCTCGCCGAACACCAGGTTTTTTTTCCCCTCAAGGATGTCGCCGACGCCTCGATCAAACTCCCTTTCGACCACAACAGCCTGGTGGCCGCCGTCCAGGAACGGTTGTTGTCCAAAGCCCTCTACAGCAGCCTGCCGCTGATGTTCCTGGGCCCGGAATTCAGCGCGCCGGAAGCGGTGAGCATTTTCTCCGTGGTGCTCGACCGCCCGGTGCTCAAGACCAGCATGCGCCAGCGTTTGCTGAAGATGACCGAAGCGGGTTATTTGCAGGAAACCGGCCGCAAGAAAAGCGGCGACGGCGGCCGCCCGCAACGCACGGTGGAAAACCTCAAGCCGGCCAGCGTTTATCTTTTCGATCGTTGTTTTCTAGAGTAGCGCTTAGCGGGCCAACGCAAATGCTGATGATTATTCGCAGGTGTTAAGTGGACCACAACGTATAAGCACTGCCCTATCCACCCGGAGCCTTGTATGTCATTAATCCTTCGCGTCTGCGCCCTTCTCTTGCTGTCGGAAATCGCCCTTGCTGGCCCTTTGATGGAAGCCATCAAAGAGCGCCGCGCCGAACGCCAGCAAGACAGCGTCCCCCTGAAACTCCCCGCCGGCGCTACGCTACTAAAAGATCTCCCCTACGGCCCCAACACCCGAGAACGCCTGGATGTCTACCTGCCCCACAAGCCCAGCAATGCTCCGATCATTTTTATGGTGCATGGCGGCGCCTGGCGAACCGGCGACAAAAACGCCCAGCAAGTGGTGGCCAATAAGGTCAGCCGCTGGGTGGCAAAGGGTTTTATCTTCGTCTCCGCCAACTACCCGCTGCTGCCGGACGCCAAGCCCCTGCAACAAGCCCAGGAAGTGGCAAAGGCGCTGGCAATGACGCAAGCCAACGCCGCGAGTTGGGGCGGTTCGGCTAACCATGTGATAGTGATGGGCCATTCGGCCGGAGCGCATCTGGTCGCGCTCCTGGCGGCCTCCCCCTCGTTGGCAGCCGCACAAGGCGCCAAGCCGTGGCTCGGCACCGTCGCATTGGACAGCGCCGCACTGGACGTGGAGAAGATCATGCAGGCGCGGCATATGCCCTTCTACGACGAAGCCTTCGGCAGCGACCCCACCTACTGGCAACAAACCTCGCCGTCCTACGTACTGGCGAATGGCGTCGCGCCGATGCTGGCTGTGTGCTCCACCCGGCGCGACGTGGCCTGCGAGCAGGCGCACCTGTTTGCCACCCATGCCAGCGCGCTAGCCGTCAGCGTCAGCGTCAGCGTGCTGGAGCAAGGCATGACCCATAAGGATATCAACCAACTGCTCGGCACCCCCGGCGCCTATACCGAGGAGGTTGAACGCTTTATGGCGGGACTGGATAACGACGTGGCTAAACGCTTGGGCCGCTAGCGGCAAGTGGACTGGCGCCGCGTTGCGTGTAGCGCCTAACAATGAGCTGCAACGATGGCCAGCGTTTTCCTGCAATCCCTGTTTGCCAAAGCCGCCGCGCGTTTTTGCGTTAAACACAGGCAATGAAAATAAACGCAGGGGATTTGATCAGTTCAGCGTTTAAGCCTCGACCCTTCCCAGCACCTCGAGGTTTTCCATGCGCCGTCCATTGTTCACCACCGTCCCCGTTCTACTGTGTCTGGCCTTGCTGTGCACCGCCGCCAGCGAAGCCGCTGAACGCCAGCGCAGCGGCGGTTTTTCCACCAGCCGTGGCCACAGCGGTACTTATCAAACCACTGTCAGCGGTCAGCGTGGTGCCGGGTTAAATCGCCAGCAAACGGTTACCGGCGCCGATGGCAAAACCGCCACCCGCTCCAGCACTCGTCAATACGACCCGGCCAGCGGTCAGTTCAACCGTTCCACAACCGCTGCCAACGGTGATACGCGCACCGTGCAAGGCACTCGAACCGATGGCCAGAATAGCGGCACCTATACCGGCGCCAACGGCAATACGGGAACCTTCAATCAGCAGACCAGTCGCACCGATGGCACGGCGAACCGGCAAACTGAGGTGACCACAGCCACAGGTAAAACCCTCAGTCGTGATGCCAGTTACAGCTATGATCGAGTCAGTAACACGCTTCACCGCAGTGTAACCGGTAGCCAAGGCAATACCCGCTCGGGCAGCATCACCGTCACCCCCACCCCTTAAGGCGCCGCCCACGCCATGACGCCCACCGACGAGCAGCTAATGACCGCCATTGCCAGAGGCGACCAGCATGCATTTACCACGTTGGTGGCGCGTCACCTGCCGCGCGCCTATGCCATTGCCCGGCGTTTTTTTGCCCAGCAGACCGACGCCGAAGACATCGCCCAGGAGGCGTTCACGCGGGTATGGACCCATGCCGCCATTTGGCAACCCGGCCGGGCGCAGTTCTCTACATGGTTGCAGCGTATTGTGGTCAACCTGTGCCTGGACAATCTGCGTCGACATAAACATCGCGCTGAGCAGGATATCGACAGCCTGCTGCACGAGTTGCTCGACGCCAAGGCCGACACCGCCGCTAATGTCGAGCGCGCCCGAGAAGCCGCGAAGATTCAACAAGTCGTGCAACGCCTGCCGGAAAAACAACGCATGGCGGTACTGCTCTGCTACTTCGACGAACACAGCAACACACAAGCCGCTGCGTTGATGGGCCTGCACCCTAAAGCGCTGGAAGGCCTGCTCGGCCGTGCCCGCCAACAACTACGGCGCTGGCTGCCCAAAGGCTTGAGCCCGCACCACGAGGATAAACAGCGATGAACGACGTCGATGACGAGCTGCGCCAGCAATTGGCCAATCAACCCCTCCCGCGCCCGCCCCACGGTTTAGCCGCACGCATCGTGCAAGCCGCCACAGCTCAGCCGCAACGCCAGCCGTGGTATCGCGCCGTGCAACAGTGGCGCTATGGGTGGCCAATGAAAGTCGCGGGCCTGGCCTTGTGCGCAGTGCTGGGCGTGTTGGCTGGCCACTGGACGACGCCTGTGGCCGACGACGATATGCAAATCGCTGCCCACGTCATGGGCGGCCTGTTATGGACAGACGAGCGATGAACAAAACCTGGCTACTGAACGGCGCCCTGCTGCTTTCCCTCGGAGCTAACGCCTTTCTCGGCGGCTGGCTGCTAAACCGCCCCAACGCGGTGTCCTTCGAACTGGGGCAGAACCAACTGGTGAGGGAACTGATTGGCAAGGTGCGGCGTTTACCCGACGAGCAACGTCAAGACGTTCGCGCCGTTATCAGCCAGCACGCGCCCGGCTTGCGCAAGCTGGCGGCGCAAGCACGCAGCAACCGACAGGTCATACTTGACCAACTGAGCGCTGACAGCATCGATAGGCAACAGGTACAAACCAGCTTCGCCAAACAACGCGAAGCCACCGTGCAACTGCAAACGGCAGCCCAGGTGATGTTGTTGGACATAGCGGAAAAATTGCCGCCCGAACAGAGACGGCAATTTATGCGTGAGGGACCGTAGGAATGTGCTGCGGTCATCGAGAAACTGACTCACGAGATTGCACAGCTCAAACGATTGGAGTTTGCCAAGCGCTGCGAGCAAAGGTTTCTTAGCGGTTCACCACTTTCGCTGGCAGCGCGATCACCAGCAAAGAGCTAAGCAACAGGCATCCGGCAAAGATGCACATAGCGATCTGCGGGCTGTGGAAATGATCCATGACCACGCCCATCAGTGAGTTGCTGACCAGCCCAGCGATGTTGGCCACTGAACAAGCCAAGGCAAAGCCGGTAGCCGCTGCGGTTCCCTTGAGAAAGGTGGCCGGCAGGCTGAAGAACACAGGTACTGCGCCAATGATCGTCAGCGAGGCAACGGAAAACAGCAGCACCGTAACAGCGACGTTCTGGGTGAAAAAAGTGCTCAGGAACATCGCCGCAGCGCCAATTATGAATGGAACGATAATGTGCCAGCGACGCTCGCGATGCTTATCGGAGCTTGCGCCGATGGCGAGCATACCGATCAGCCCCGCAAGACTTGGGATGGCAACCAGCAAGCCTATCTGGCTGGGGTTGGTGACACCCGCAGTCTTTATGAAACTCGGCATCCAGAAGCCCATGGCATAGGCACTTAATAGGATCGAGAAGTCGATACCGCCGAGCATCCAGACTTTAAGGTTGAAGAAACCTTCGCGAAACGAATGCCCGCCTTTGTTCTCACTGTTGTCCAGACGCAACACGCCTTCGAGCTCGGTCTTTTCCGCCTCGCTGAGCCACTTGGCCTCGCGAATGTTGTTGGGCAGGACGAAGAAGCACAAAAAGCCCAATACAACTGTGGGAATCGCTTCAATGAGGAACAGCCACTGCCAGCCAGCGAAGCCGCCGACGTTGTTGAAGTTGCCCATGATCCAGCCTGACAGCGGGCTGCCGACCAGAGTCGACAACGGCAAACCGATCATGAACAAGGCAATGATGCGGCTGCGCCGATACGACGGGAACCACTGGCTCAGGTAATACAGGACGCCCGGCAGAAAGCCGGCTTCGGCAGCCCCGAGCAGAAACCGCAGGGTGTAGAACTGCCACTCGTTGGAGACAAACATCGTCAGGCCGGAGAGCAATCCCCAACTGATCATGATCCGCGCAATCCATAGACGCGCACCCACTTTTTCCAGGACCAGGTTGCTGGGTACTTCAAACAGGATGTAACCAACGAAAAACAGCCCTGCTCCCAGACCGAAGACGGTTTCACTCATGTGGAGCGAGTCAAGCATCTGTAGTTTCGCGAAGCCGACGTTTATACGGTCCAAATAGGACGCCAAGTAGCAGAAGCACAGGAACGGGATGATGCGCCAGACGATCTTGCGATAGGTGTCCGAATGACTGAGGTCTATCGCACCGGGGGCTTGTGTATTGCTGAGTGACATGATGCTACTCCTGATTCTGCCGCAGCAGCGGCGCGCAATGGCATATGTTTGAATCGGTAGTCAGGAAGTCGAGGCTCTAGCGGCCCTGTTTATTATCGGAACCCGTCTCTTTTTGGACGGCTGTTACGCTTGGGGTCACTCGATCTATCGGTGCAAGTAATCAATGGCTTCGGCTTTAGCGACAACGTCACCATATTTGTTGTCGATATCGAACAGATTTGCCTCGTGCGGCGCCTGGTGTCGGTCGCCTACGCATTCACGTACCACTATGCCGCGAAAACCATGCTGCACGGCGTCCACCGCAGTGGCGCGTACACACCCGCTGGTGGAACAGCCAGCCATGATCAAGGTATCGATGCCCAATGCTTGCAGCATGGGTGCCAAGCTGGTCCCGAAGAAGGCGCTGGCGTACTGCTTGGTCAGCACCACTTCGCTCGGCAGCGGCAGCACTTCAGTGCAGAACGCGGCCAGGGGGTTGCCCTCGACCATGTCCTTCATCACCGGCGCCTTCTTCACCCACATGCCGCCGTCGGCGAAATGCCCGGGGTGGTAGCGGATGTTGGTGTGGATCACCGGAATGCCCTTGGCCCGCGCAACGGCCAGCAGCTCGACGCTATGGGCCACGGCCTCGACCACGCCCGGCGCGTACAGTGGCGCGCCCTCGGTGGTGTAGCCTTGCATGAAGTCGATCAGCAGCAGCGCGGGGCGCTGGCCGAAGCCGACGCGGTTGCCCCAGACGCCGGCGTAGTTGTCCTCTGCGGTGGTCATGGCGGAGCTCCTCAGTACGCACCGGACAGCAAGGCACCGGCGCCGGGCACGATCGGCTCCAACTGCAGGGCCTTGAGCATGGCATAGGTGGTGGCGATGGCGGCGGTGAGCACCGGCTTGCCGGTTTGCGCCTCGACCTTGGCGACGGCGCCCAGGGAAGGCATCTGCACGCAGGCCGAGAGCACGATGACATCGACGTCGGTCAGGTCGAGGCCTGCGACGATGCCCGGCAGGTTAGCCGGGTCATGACGGGCCACTTCAAGGTTGTCCGGAATCTCCAGGGCATGCCATACCTTGACCTCGATGCCTTCGTGCTGGATGTAGTCGACGACCAGTTCGGTCAGCGGCTTCATGTACGGCGCCACAAGGGCGATACGCTTGGCGCCCAGCACCTTGAGGCCATCAACCAGGGCGCCGGCGCTGGTGATCACCTTGGCCTGGGAGTCGTTATCCATCACCACCTGCCCCAGGCGCTGCTGGGATTCACGGTGATAGCCGCGACCCATGGCCATGATCGCCACCAGGCAGGCGTAGCCCAACACGTCGACGCGGGCGTCGGACAGCTCCAGGGCGCAGCGGTCGGACTGGGCGTCCATGGCCGCCAGCTCTTCCTTCTTCACGTGCTTCATGCGCATACGGGCCGAGTGGTAGGTGAAGCGCTCGGGGCGGATCAACTGGCGCGCAGTGAGCATCGCCGGTATCTCGGTTTCCATGGTGGTGTTGGAGCTCGGCACTATCTGGCCGATGCGGTAGAGCTTAGTCATGTCGTGTCTCCGGAATCAGCTGAGGGGGCGGCCAAGGAAGGTGCCGAAGGCGGCGAAGAAGCCTTCGAAGTCGTCCCAGGGAATCATGTGTCCGGCGTCTTTCACGTGCACGGTCTGAATCGACGGCTGCAGACCGCGAATCTCGGCTTCGTCTTCGGCACCGATCACGCCGCCCTTGCCAGCGATCATCAGCAAGGTGGGCAAGTGGTTGCGGGGAAAGTCCTGATGGATATCCACCTCGTGGAAATCGGAATACGCCTTGAGGATTGCCGGCGCATAACAGGTGTGCAGCCATTCGGCACGCAGGGCTCGTTGCTCTTGGGTCCAGGTCGGGCAGAACACGAGCATGTCGTCGGCGTTCATGCCGTCTTCGGCCTGGCGGATCGAGTCGACGTACCACGGCAGCTTGCCCGGGTACTCGCGGCGGCCGGGGCCGGAGACCGGCGGGTCGATCAGCGCGAGCCGGCTGAAGGGCGCGTCGGGGTGGCGGGTGGCGGCGCGCAGAATGAAGCGCGCGCCCATGGAGTGGCCCACCAGCAGACAATCCCTGAGCCCCAGGGCCTGGGCGAAGGCGACGATGTCATCGGCGCAGGCGTCGGTGCCGTAGTCCAGGTTGGGCCCGGTGGAAGACAGGCCGCGGCCGCGGGCGTCGAGAACATAGGTGTCGAAGTGCTCGGCCAGGCGCTCGGCCACGAACCCCCAGGTGATAGCCGGGCTGGTGATACCCGGAATCAGCAACAGCGGCTGCCCCTTGCCGCCATAGCGCAGGTAGTGCTGGCGGATACCGTTGGCCTGCACGTTGGCACCGTAGAGAAATCTGCTCACGCCGCGTTCTCCGATTTCAGCGGATGGTCGAACAACTCGTAACCGAATACCCACGATGGGTCTTCCTGGGTACGCAGCCAGGTGTTGGCGTTGGACACCGCCTGCACGCGGGAGGCGCGCTCCTTGCGGTTGGCCTCGTACAGGCGAAAACCAGTGGCGTAGTCGTTGAGGCCGGTTTCCATCAGGCAGCGGGAGAGCATGGCGCCGTCTTCGATGGCCATGGCAGCGCCCTGGGCCATGTGCGGTTTCATCGGGTGGCAAGCGTCGCCCAGCAGCACCATGCGGCCCCTGCTCCAAACCGGCAATGGCTGGCGGTTGAGCAGTGGCCACTTGGTGATGCTCTCGGCGTTCTCGATCAGCGCCTGCACGCTCGGGTGGTAGCCCTTGAAGGCGTCGAACATGGCCTCGCGGCTGCAGTCGACGAAGCTGGCATTGCCCCCTTCCCATTCGGCCTGGGGCACACCGCTGACGAAGTAGTACTCGTCGCGCTTGGCGGTGGTGTAGTAGACCATCAGGTGGCGGTCGCCCGACCACCACTTCACGCAGTCTTCGAAATTGAAATCGTACTTGGCCAGCTTGTGCGCCGGGATCAGCGCGCGGTGGCCAACCCAACCGCTGTAGGTGGGTGCTTCGGCACCTAGCAGGTGCTCGCGGACCCGGGAGTTGATGCCGTCGGCGCCGATCACGATGTCGGCGCGGGCCTGGGTGCCGTCGGCGAATTTCAGCAGCACGTCGCTGCCGCTTTCATCGAGGCTGGCCAGGTGTTTGTTGAAGTGCACCGAGCCGGGCTTGATGGCGGTCATCTGCAGGGCATGTAGGTCGCCGCGGTGCACGGTGATGTAGGCCGCGCCGTATTCCTTGCGGGCGAAATCGCCCAGCGGGATGCGCGACATGTATTCGCCATCCTGGTCGCGGCTTAGCCAGAAGTCCGGGTGCGAGCCCATGGCTTCGACCTGCTTCTCGATACCTTGGCGGCGGAAAATCTTCAGCACATTAGGGCCCATGTGGATCCCGGCGCCCAAGCGCGAGAATTGCGGCGCCTGTTCGTAGATATCGACTTCGAAGCCAGCCTGTTGCAGCGAAGCGGCGGCTGCCACGCCACCCAGACCAGCGCCGACGATGGCGATTCGTTGTGTTGCCCCCATGGGTCGTGTCTCCTCGATGACCGATCTCAAAGCGCGGGACCGGAACGCATTTACAGTGTATGCACTATTTATTTTTCCTGTGAAGAGCCTGTCTAAAAAAATTTCAAAAACGACACCTAGTGAATAACCGCCAATATAGCCAATAAAATATAGGACTGCTGCAACTTAAAGTAATTGGCCCGTCCTTTGCTGAGCCGCCTGAACAGTGTAAGCGCTTGCAAATATACAGTGCATACATTACAAATGCGCACCATCAAGAAGCGCTGCGCGCCATCGCGGTGCATAGTTCCAAATTCAGCGAAGGAGAGAGGCAATGGCTGTCAGCGACGGTGAACTGACCCAGATGTTCGAGCACGTGCTCAAGCTTTCGAAAGTGGATACCACCCAGAGTGTGGCCATTCTCAAGGCCCATTACTCCAACCCGCGCACCGTGCGCGCGGCAATGGAGGCCGCCCAGCGCCTGGGCGCCAAGGTCTACGCCGTAGAGCTGCCGGCCTTCAACGCGCCGGTGGCCATGGGTAATGACATGACGGCCTACTGCGGCGACACCGCGCTCACCGGCAACCTCGCGGCCCAGCGCGCGCTGGAGGCAGCCGACCTGATCATCGACACCATGATGCTGCTGCACTCGCCCGAGCAGGAGCAGATTCTCAAGACCGGCACGCGCATGCTGCTGGCCGTGGAGCCCCCGGAAGTACTGGCGCGAATGCTGCCCACCGAGGCCGACAAAGCCCGCGTGATGGCCGCCGAAGCGGTGCTAAAGCAGGCCCGCACCATGACCGTACGTTCCCGCGCCGGCAGCGAATTTCGCGCCGCGCTGGGCCAATACCCGGCCGTGACCGAATACGGTTACGCCGACGCCCCGGGCCGCTGGGACCACTGGCCCAGTGGCTTTCTGTTCACTTGGCCGAACGAGGAAACCGCCGAAGGCACGCTGGTATTGGACGTGGGCGATATCTTGCTGCCGTTCAAGACCTACTGCCGCGAGCGCATCACCCTGGAGATCGACAAGGGCTTTATCACCCGCATCCACGGCGGTTTCGAGGCCGAGTACCTGCGCGAGTACATGAAGTACTTCAACGACCCCGAGGTGTACGGCATCTCCCATATCGGCTGGGGCCTGCAGCCTCGCGCGCAGTGGACCGCCATGGGCCTGCACGACAAGAACGACGGCATGTGCATGGACGCCCGCGCGTTCTACGGCAACTTCCTGTTCTCCACCGGCCCCAACACCGAGGTGGGCGGCAAGCGCAAGACGCCGTGCCATATGGACATCCCATTGCGCAACTGCGATATCTACCTGGATGACCAGGCCGTGGTACTGGCGGGTGACGTAGTCGCCCCGGCCGCCTCCATCGCCCGTTGACCCACATCGCTGGCGCCCGTGACGCAAGGTCCGGGCGCGCGGCGGTGGTGAACTTTGAGTTATCGTATGTATTTTTCAGCTGCTGCGGACCCGTCCTGCCCATGAGCTCCCCCGATTCTTCCTACGCTTTCACCGAACAGGTGGGGCACTTGCTGCGCAAGGCTTACCAGCGCCATATGGCGATCTTCCAGCAGAACGTTGGCGAGTCGCAGCTCACGGCGGTGCAGTTCATTACCCTGTGCGCCGTGCGCGACAACGGCCCCAGCTCGCTGACCGAGCTGGTGGCGCTGACCGCCGTCGACCAGGCCACCATCCGCGGCATCGTCGAGCGCCTCAAGGCTCGAGAACTGGTCGAGCTGGGCCACGACGCCAAAGACCGGCGCAAGGTAATCGTGCACCTGTCCGAAGCCGGGCGCGTGGCGGTAGAGCAGACCGAGCCCTGCGCCCTGCAGATCAGCGAACTGACCCTGAGCAACCTCAATCCCGGCGAGCGGGTGGCAATGCTGTTCCTGCTGCGCAAAATGATCGACGATCCGGCCTGACTCACCCGCTTTGCCACACCTGGCGCGAGGCTCCGCGCGCCAGCAGGCAATTGGCACCGTTCTTGCCTTTTGATGTAGTAAGCACTACACGAAATAGAGAGCGGCATGAACAAACCTCTTTCGCCCACCTCCACGATTAGCGTCAACTGCACCGTCAACGGCCAGCCGGTGACTTGCAGCGCCATGGCCGACACGCCCTTGCTATTGGTGCTGCGCAACGACCTGCACCTCAATGGCCCCAAGTTCGGCTGCGGCCTGGGCGAATGCGGGGCGTGCACGGTGATCGTCGACGCAAAGGCTGCGCGCTCCTGTGTGCTGCCCTTGAGCGGGGTGGCGAATCGTAACGTCACCACCCTCGAAGGCCTCGGTGACCGTCACCACCCGCACCCGGTGCAGCAAGCCTTTATCGATGCCCAGGCGGCCCAGTGCGGGTATTGCCTGAACGGCATGATCATGACCGCCAAGGCCTTGCTCGACCGCAACCCCGACCCTAGCGAAGAACAGATCCGCCGCGCACTGTCGGCGAACCTGTGCCGTTGCGGTACGCACCTGGAAATCCTTGCTGCGGTGCGGCGCGCCGCCCAGCTATACCGTGAGGGCCACTGCAATGACTGACCGACCCGTTCCCACCCAGGCCGAACTGCTGGCGCGCGAGGGCGTACTGCTGGTGGTCGACCGGATCCAGCCACCGCCCGGCCTGGTGCCCAAGGGCAAGACTCCAGTCGTCAAGCCCAAGGAACTGGGGTTGTTCATCGCCCTGTGCGACAACGGCGAATACTACGCCTTCAACGGCCACGTCGACCTGGGCACCGGCATCCAGACCTCTCTGGGGCAGATCGTCGCCGAAGAACTCGACCTGCGCATGGACCAACTGCGTGTGGTACTGGGCGATACCGCCCGCACGCCGAACCAGGGCGCAACCATTGCCAGCGCGACCTTGCAGATCTCTGCGATACCGCTGCGCAATGCCGCCGCCGAAGCTCGTCGCTGGTTACTGGCCGCCGCCGCCAAACGTTGTGGCAGCGATGACCTGCGCATCGAGGCCGGTGTGGTACATGGCCGCGATGGCCAGGCGCTGAGTTTCGCCGAATTGATCCAGGGCCAGCACATCGAGCTGAGCATCAGCGGCACTGCGCCCCTGAAACCGCTGGACGATTACAAACTGGTGGGGCAAAGTTCGGCGCGCGTCGACATTCCGGCCAAGGCCACCGGCGATCTGACGTTCGTGCAAGACATGCGCGTGCCCGACATGCTCCACGGGCGGGTCGTACGTCCGCCTTATGACGGCTACGATACCGGTGTGTTCGTCGGCACCAGCTTGATCGCCGTGGATGAAAGCTCCATCGCCCATCTTCCCGGCATCGTCCGCGTGGTGGTGATCGGCGACTTCATCGGCGTGGTCGCCGAGCGTGAAGAACAAGCGATCAAAGCCGCCCGCGAGCTCAAGGTGCAATGGCGGCCCTGGCAGCAGCATTTACCAAACCTCGACAATATCGAACAGGCGCTGCGCGACAACCCGTCCATTGAACGGGTCGTGCACGACACTGGCGGCGTCGATGCGGCATTGGCCAGTGCCGCGACGCGGCTGACCCGCCGCTACCTGTGGCCCTATCAATTGCACGGCTCCATCGGCCCGGCCTGCGCGGTGGCCGACTATCAACCGCAGGCCACCCGCATCTGGTCCGGCACACAGAACCCCCATGCCCTGCGCGCCGACCTCGCCTGGCTGCTGGAGTGCGATGAAACCAGCATCGAGATCATCCGCATGGAAGCCGCCGGCTGCTATGGGCGCAACTGCGCCGACGACGTGTGCGCCGATGCCGTGCTGCTGTCCCGCGCGGTCGGCAAACCGGTGCGCGTGCAACTGACTCGCGAGCAAGAGCACGCCTGGGAACCGAAAGGCACTGCGCAACTGATGGACGTCGACGGCGGCATCGATGCTGCCGGCGACCTGGCCGTGTATGACTTTCGCACCCGCTACCCGTCCAACGGCGCGCCCACCCTGGCGCTACTGCTTACCGGCCGCGTCGAGCCGGTGCCAGTGGCCTACGAGATGGGCGACCGCACCGCTGTGCCCCATTACAGCTACCCCGAGTTGCGGGTGAGCATCGAAGACATGGCGCCCATCGTGCGCGCCTCCTGGCTGCGCGGCGTATCAGCGCTGCCCAATGTATTCGCACATGAATCCTATATCGACGAACTGGCTTACGAAGCCGGCATCGACCCGGTGGAATACCGCCTGCGCTACCTGCCCGACGAACGCGCCGCCGAACTGGTGCGTGCCACTGCCGAGCGCGCGCAATGGTCACCGCACACCCAGCCTGGGCAAACGCCCAGCGAAGATGGCGTGCTGCGTGGCCGCGGCTTCGCCTATGCGCGCTACATCCACAGCAAATTCCCCGGTTTCGGCGCCGCCTGGGCCGCCTGGGTCGCCGACGTGGCCATCGACAAGCACACCGGCGAAGTCGCTGTGACCCGCGTGGTGGTCGGCCATGACGCCGGCATGATGGTCAACCCGGCCGGGGTACAGCACCAGATTCACGGCAATGTGATGCAGTCCACCAGCCGCGTGCTCAAGGAACAGGTGACCTTCGAAGAATCGCGGGTGGCCAGCAAGGAATGGGGTGGCTATCCGATCCTGACTTTCCCGCAGGTGCCCGAAGTCGATGTACTGATGATGCCGCGCCAGAACGAGCCGCCGCTGGGCGCCGGGGAATCGGCCTCGGTGCCGAGCGCGGCGGCCATCGCCAACGCCGTGTTCGACGCCACCGGCATCCGCTTTCGTGAACTGCCGATCACCGCCGAGCGGGTGCTGGCCGCGCTCAAGGCCGCCGAGCCTCAAGACCCACTCGGGCTGCCTTATGCCGCACCGGTGAAAAGCAAGAAGCGCAAATGGCTGTTCGGCGGCCTGGCCGGGCTGTTCGGTACGGCCCTGGGCCTGGGCATCAGCGCCATGCCGTGGCGCGCGGAAATCGCCGCGGTCACGCCGCCGCCGGCCGGTACCTGGAGCACCGCCACTCTCGAGCGCGGCCGGCAACTGGCCGCCGCCGGGGATTGCGCCGTGTGCCACACCGCCCGCGATGGCGCGACCAACGCCGGCGGCCTGGCCATGGACACGCCGTTCGGCACCTTGTACAGCAGCAACATCACACCTGACGGGCAGACTGGCATCGGCAACTGGTCCTTCGCCGCCTTCGACCGCGCCATGCGCAAGGGCATCAGCCGCGATGGCCGGCATCTGTACCCGGCATTTCCCTACACGGCCTTTCGCAACATCAAGGAAGCCGACATGCAGGCGCTGTACGCCTACCTGATGTCGCAACCGGCAGTACCGAGCACGCCACCGGCCAACCAGATGCGCTTCCCGTTCAATGTGCGGGCGCTGATGGCGGGTTGGAACACGCTGTTCCTCAAGCAGGGTGAATACCAGGACGACCCGACCCGCAGCGCCCAGTGGAACCGCGGAAATTATCTGGTCAACGGCCTCGGCCACTGCGCTGCCTGCCACTCGCCGCGCAACTTGATGGGCGCGGAACAGGGCGGGGCGAAGTTTCTTTCCGGGGCGATGGTTGATGGCTGGGAGGCGCCGGCACTGACCGGCCTGTCCAAGGCGCCTACGCCCTGGACCGAAGACCAGCTGTTCACCTACATGCGCACCGGTTTCAGCGCCGAGCACGGCGTGGCGGCCGGGCCCATGGGGCCGGTGGTCAGCGAGTTGTCGACCTTGCCGGACGATGACCTGCGGGCGATCGCCCATTACCTCGGCACCCTCGAAGGTAAGCCCGCCGCCCAAGCGCAGCAGGCAGTTGCCAGCGCACCGAGTACGGCCAACCTGGCCAATGGCCGACGGGTGTTCGAAGGCGCTTGCGCCGGTTGCCACAGCGCTTTGGACGGCGGGCCCGAGCTGTTCGGTGTGAGCCCGTCCATGGCCACCAATACCAACGTGCACAGCGAACGCCCCGACAACCTGATCAAGGTCATTCTGCACGGCATCGGCAACCCCGCGGTCAGCGAGCTGGGCTATATGCCGGCCTTCAAGGACAGCCTCTCGAACACCCAAGTCAGTGATTTGGTGGCCTACCTGCGCAGCAACTTCGCCGCCGACAAGGCGCCATGGCCGCCCCTGGCCAAGCAGGTCGCGTGGCTGCGTGCCAACCCTGGCAGCCACTGAGCCCTGTCAGCCAACGGCCAGCCCGCGCAGTACTTGGTCGCGGGCGTAGTCCAGCCAGCGGTCGCGGGCGCTTTTGCTGTCCAGATCGACACCCAGGAAGGCACCCAGGGTGTGCAGGTTGGAGTTGTAGAAGTAGCACAGCGAGGCAATCAGCAGGTAAGTATGGAGCACGTCCACGTCGGCCCGAAACACCCCCTTCGCTTGCCCCGCCTGGATGATCGGCGCCAGGGTATTGAGCGCCGCGCCTGACAGCACCAAAAGGTGGGGCGATTTGCGCGAGTGCTTGCCTTTGTACAGGTTTTCGCTGTTGAGGATGCTGATGAATTCGGGATGGCGCCCGTAGTAGTCCCACACGAACCCAAGCAGTTGCTGCACCGCCGCGATCGGCTGTTCGAGGTCGAAGCGCTGGCGGCTCTCGGCTTCGTTGAAGTCGGCGTAGATGCCTTCCAGCACGCGGATGAACAACTGCTCCTTGCTCTTGAAGTAGTAATAAATCATGCGGTCGTTGGATTTCGCCAACCGCGAGATTTTCTCGATGCGCCCGCCCGAGTAGCCGTCCTGGCTGAATACTTTGGTGGCGGCCTTGAGGATGCGTGCGCGGGTTTCTTCGGCTTGTTGGCTGCGCAACCCGGAATTGGGAGTGGCCATGGGGATCCTGTGGCGGAGAGTGCTGAGGCAATGATACGCCATGAAGCTGTGCGGTATGAGCAGGGGTAATCATGCAGCAACTTGATGGCGGTATCCGCCAGGCGCTGGCCCGTCTACGCGAGGGGCAGCCGATCTGGCTCTGGTCGATGCCTGCGGGTACACATCGGCACCACGCAGGAACTTCTGATCGCCGGTGTGCACCTCGCTCTTGGTAGACGACTCACTCCACCGTCACAGACTTCGCCAAATTCCGCGGCTGGTCTACATCCGTCCCCTTGAGCACCGCGACGTAGTACGACAGCAGCTGCAGCGGGATGGTGTAGAGGATCGGCGACAGGATGTCGTGGATGTGCGGCATGTGCACCACGTGGGTGCCTTCACCGTTGGTCATGCCGGCTTGCTCGTCTGCAAAGACAATCAACTGGCCGCCGCGGGCGCGCACTTCCTGCAGGTTGGACTTGAGCTTTTCCAGCAGCTCGTTGTTCGGCGCCACGGTGACCACCGGCATGTCGTTATCCACAAGCGCCAGCGGGCCGTGCTTGAGTTCACCGGCCGGGTAGGCCTCGGCGTGGATGTAGGAGATTTCCTTGAGCTTCAAGGCCCCTTCCATCGCCACCGGGAATTGCGCGCCACGCCCGAGGAACAGGGTGTGGTTCTTCTCGGCGAACAGTTCGGCGATTTTTTCCACCGTGCTGTCCATGGCCAGGGCTTCGCCCAGGCGGGCCGGCAGGCGGCGCAGTTCTTCCACCAGTTTGGCCTCGACGCCCTCGCCCAGCGTGCCGCGGACCTGGCCCAGGGACAGGGTCAGCAGCAGCAGGCCCACCAGTTGCGTGGTGAACGCCTTGGTCGATGCCACGCCGATCTCACGGCCGGCCTGGGTCAGCAGGGTCAGGTCGGACTCGCGCACCAGCGAGCTGATACCAACGTTACAGATCGCCAGGCTGGCGAGGAAACCCAGCTCCTTGGCATTGCGCAGGGCCGCGAGGGTGTCGGCGGTTTCCCCGGACTGGGAAATGGTGACGAACAAGGTGTCCGGCTGCACCACCACCTTGCGATAGCGGAACTCACTGGCCACTTCGACCTGGCACGGAATACCGGCCAGTTCTTCGAGCCAGTAACGGGCGACCATCCCGGCGTGATAACTGGTGCCGCAGGCAACGATTTGCACGTTACGCACCTTGGCGAACAGTTCGGCGGCCTGTGGGCCGAACGCCTGGACCAGCACTTGGTGCTGGCTCATGCGGCCTTCCAGGGTGCGCTGCACCACGGCCGGTTGTTCGTGGATTTCCTTGAGCATGAAGTGGCGGAACTCGCCCTTGTCGGCGGCTTCGGCACCGTCGCGGTATTGAACGGTCTCGCGCTCCACGGCTTTGCCGTCGATGTCCCAGATTTGCACGCTGTCGCGGCGAATCTCGGCGATATCGCCTTCTTCCAGGTACATGAAGCGGTCGGTGACCTGACGCAGCGCCAACTGATCGGAAGCCAGGAAGTTTTCCCCCAGGCCCAGGCCGATCACCAAAGGGCTACCGCTGCGGGCCGCGATCAGGCGATCAGGTTGTTTCGCGCTGATGACCGCCAGGCCATAGGCGCCGTGCAGCTCCTTGACGGTGGCCTTGAGGGCCACGGTCAGATCCACCAGGTCCTTGAGCTTGTGGTTGAGCAGATGGGCGATGACTTCAGTGTCGGTGTCCGAAGTGAACACATAACCGAGCGCCTTGAGCTGTTCACGCAGGGCTTCGTGGTTTTCGATGATGCCGTTGTGCACCACCGCCAGATCGCCGGAGAAATGCGGGTGAGCGTTACGCTCGCACGGCGCGCCATGGGTGGCCCAACGGGTGTGGGCGATACCGAGGCGACCGAGCAGCGGCTCGGCGTCCAACGCCTGCTCCAGTTCGCTGACCTTGCCCGGACGACGCATGCGCTCGAGCTTCTCGTCGTGGGTGAACACCGCCACACCGGCGCTGTCGTAGCCGCGGTATTCCAGGCGCTTGAGGCCTTCGAGCAAGATTGCTGTGATGTTGCGTTCAGCAACGGCGCCGACAATTCCACACATGCTATTTCTCCTGGCTGACAGGCGCGCAGATCACGGTGATGCCGCGGGCCTGAATCTGATCGCGGGCCTCTACGGGCAGGCGATCATCGGTAATGAGGGTATGGACGCTGCTCCACGGCAGCTCCAGGTTGGGGATCTTGCGGCCGATCTTGTCGGCCTCCACCATCACGATCACTTCCCGGGCGACCTCAGCCATCACGCGGCTCAAGCCCAGTAGTTCGTTGAAGGTGGTGGTACCTCGAACCAGATCGATGCCGTCGGCGCCGATGAACAACTGGTCGAAGTCGTAGGAACGCAGAACCTGCTCGGCCACCTGGCCCTGGAACGACTCGGAGTGAGGGTCCCAGGTGCCGCCGGTCATCAACAGCACCGGCTCGTGCTCCAGTTCGCTCAAGGCATTGGCGACGTGCAGGGAATTGGTCATCACCACCAGGCCCGGCTGCTGGCCGAGTTGGGGGATCATGGCGGCGGTGGTGCTGCCGCTGTCGATGATGATCCGCGCGTGTTCGCGGATCCGCTTCACGGCGGCCCGGGCAATGGCGAGTTTGTACTTGGAGACGGTTTGCCCGTTATCGGCCACCAACTCCTGCGGCATCGGCACCGCGCCACCGTAGCGACGCAGCAGCAGGCCATTGGTTTCCAGGGCGGCGAGGTCCTTGCGAATCGTAACCTCCGAGGTTTCGAAGCGCTTGGCCAGCTCATCCACACTGACCTCGCCCTGCTCTTGGAGCAAAGCAAGGATGTTGTGACGGCGCTGTGGCGTATTGCGTTTCGACATGGCGGCTTAAGTTTCGATTCGAAAGATAACGTAAGCAATCAAAACCTATTGCGGCGATATCGTCAAGGCGCCCGGAGAAAAATTCAGAAATCCTCTCATCACTGTGGGAGCGAGCTTGCTCGCGAAGGGGTCAGACCAGGCAATACAGCTTTACCTGATACACCGCTATCGCGAGCAAGCCCGCTCCCACAGGGGTTGTGGATAACTTAGGGCTTCTTGATTTTTTCCGGCCGCTTCCAGCCGTCGATGTTGCGTTGGCGCGCGCGCGCCACCGCCAATTGGCCGTTATCCACATTCTGGGTCAGGGTCGAACCGGCCGCCGTGGTCGCACCGCTGGAGATATCCACAGGCGCCACCAAGGAGTTGTTGGAGCCGATGAAGACATCGTCACCCATTACGGTTTTCCACTTGTTGGCGCCATCGTAGTTGCAGGTGATGGTGCCGGCGCCAATGTTGGTGCGGGCGCCGACTTCAGCGTCACCCAGGTAGGTCAGGTGGCCGGCCTTGGCGTCTTCGCCCAAATGAGCGTTCTTGAGTTCGACGAAGTTACCCACATGGGCACGGGCTTCCAGCACGGAGCCTGGACGCAACCGCGCAAACGGGCCGGCATCGCTGCCTTCGCCCATGACCGCGCCATCGAGATGGCTGTTGGCCTTGATCACCACGCCTTTGCGCAGGGTGCTGTCCTTGATCACGCAGTTCGGGCCGATGACCACGTCGTCTTCGATGACGACCTTACCTTCGAGGATGACGTTGATATCGATGACCACGTCGCGACCCACGCTGACTTCACCGCGCACGTCGAAACGGGACGGATCGCGCAGGGTCACGCCTTGGGCCATCAGGCGGCGGGCGGCGCGCAATTGATAGTGGCGCTCCAGCTCCGCCAGTTGCCGGCGATCGTTGGCGCCCTGCACTTCCATGGCGTCCAGCGGCTGCTCGGTGGCGACCACCAGCCCATCGGCAACGGCCATGGCAATCACATCGGTCAGGTAGTACTCACCCTGGGCATTGTTGTTCGACAGACGACTCATCCAGTCGCCCAGGCGCTCGGCCGGCACGGCAAGAATTCCGGTGTTGCCCTCGGTGATCGCGCGCTGTGCCTCGTTGGCGTCCTTTTGCTCGACAATCGCCGTCACCTGGCCGTCGGCGTTGCGCACAATGCGGCCGTAACCAGTGGGGTCATCCAGCTCCACGGTCAGCAGGCCCAACTGCTGTGGGGCGACGTGCTTGAGCAGGCGCTGCAAGGTCTCGACTTCGATCAGCGGCACGTCGCCGTAGAGAATCAACACCGTATTGGCCGTGATGAACGGCACGGCCTGGGCCACGGCATGGCCGGTGCCCAGTTGTTTGTCCTGCAGAACGAAATTCAGGTCATCCGCCGCCAGGCGTTCACGTACCGCATCGGCACCGTGGCCGATGACCACGTGAATGCGCTGTGGATCAAGTTGCCGGGCACTGTGGATAACATGACCGAGCATGGAATTGCCGGCGACCGGGTGCAAGACCTTGGGCAACGCCGAACGCATGCGGGTGCCTTGGCCGGCCGCGAGGATAACGATTTCAAGAGACATGACTGGCTACCAATCCTGGGTGGTCAGCGGCTGCGACCAGGTAATGAATGTGGGGAAAAGAAAAAAGGGTAGCCGAGGCTACCCTTTTTAATCAATCGCACAGAAAGCAGACGGCTTAGCCGCCGAACTTCTTGCGGATCTGCTGGACGGTACGCAGCTGGGCTGCGGCCTCGGCCAGACGTGCGGCAGCAGAACCGTAGTCGAAGTCTGCGCCTTTTTCGTTCAGAGCCTTCTCGGCAGCCTTGACGGCTTCCTGAGCGGAGGCTTCGTCCAGGTCGGCAGCACGTTGCACGGTGTCGGCAAGAACCTTGACCATGTTCGGCTGAACCTCGAGGAAACCACCGGAGATGTAGAACACCTCCCTTTCCCCGCCCTGCTTGGTCAGAGTAATCGGACCTGGCTTCAAGCTGGTGATCAGCGGTGCGTGACCCAGGGCGATACCAAGATCACCCAGCTCACCGTGCGCAACCACAAACTCGACCAGACCGGAGAAGATTTCCCCTTCCGCACTGACGATATCGCAATGGACTGTCATAGCCATCTGATTGCCTCAACCTAAATTAGCGCCCGTTACCGGGCGCCGGGATTACAGTTTCTTGGCTTTCTCGATCGCTTCTTCGATGCCGCCGACCATGTAGAACGCTTGTTCTGGCAGGTGGTCGTAGTCACCGTTGAGGATGCCTTTGAAGCCAGCAATGGTGTCTTTCAGGGAAACGTATTTACCCGAGGCACCGGTGAAGACTTCAGCCACGAAGAACGGCTGCGACAAGAAGCGCTGGATCTTACGAGCACGGTTTACCAACTGCTTGTCGGCTTCCGACAGCTCATCCATACCCAGGATCGCAATGATGTCCTTCAGTTCCTTGTAACGCTGCAGCACGTACTGAACGCCGCGAGCGGTGTCGTAGTGCTCCTGGCCGATCACGTTCGGGTCCAGTTGGCGCGAAGTCGAGTCCAGTGGGTCTACCGCTGGGTAGATACCCAGGGAAGCGATGTCACGGGACAGAACGACGGTGGCGTCCAAGTGGGCGAAGGTGGTCGCTGGCGACGGGTCGGTCAAGTCGTCCGCTGGTACGTATACCGCTTGGATCGAGGTGATCGAGCCTTGCTTGGTGGAAGTGATGCGCTCTTGCAGCACGCCCATCTCTTCAGCCAGGGTCGGCTGGTAACCTACTGCCGAAGGCATACGGCCCAGCAGTGCGGATACTTCGGTACCGGCCAGGGTGTAACGGTAGATGTTGTCGACGAACAGCAGAACGTCGTTACCTTCGTCACGGAACTTCTCGGCCATGGTCAGGCCGGTCAGGGCTACGCGCAGACGGTTTCCCGGCGGCTCGTTCATCTGGCCGTAGACCAGTGCCACTTTGTCCAGAACGTTGGAATCCTTCATCTCGTGGTAGAAGTCGTTACCCTCACGAGTACGCTCACCCACACCGGCGAACACGGAATAACCGCTGTGCTCGATGGCGATGTTACGGATCAGTTCCATCATGTTTACGGTCTTGCCTACACCGGCACCACCGAACAGACCGACTTTACCGCCCTTGGCGAACGGGCAAACCAGGTCGATAACCTTGATGCCGGTTTCCAGCAGCTCGTTGCCACCAGCCTGTTCAGCGAAGGTTGGCGCAGGACGGTGAATGCCCCAGCGCTCTTCGGTGTCGATCGGGCCAGCTTCGTCGATCGGATTGCCCAGTACGTCCATGATCCGGCCCAGGGTCGCTTTACCGACCGGTACGGAGATGGCTGCGCCAGTGTTGTTGACGTCCAGACCGCGCTTCAAGCCCTCGGTGGAGCCCATCGCAATGGTACGAACCACGCCGTCGCCCAGCTGCTGCTGAACTTCCAGGGTGGTTTCGGCGCCTTGAACCTTCAAGGCGTCGTAGATGCTCGGTACGCTGTCGCGTGGGAATTCCACGTCGATAACGGCGCCGATGATTTGAACGATACGTCCGCTACTCATAGCTGGATCCTCTGAATATTTGAACCGTTAAACCGCGGCAGCGCCGCCGACGATTTCCGAGATCTCTTGGGTGATCGCAGCCTGACGCGCCTTGTTGTAGATCAGCTGCAAATCGCTGATCAAATCACCGGCGTTGTCGGTAGCGTTCTTCATCGCGATCATCCGCGCCGCTTGTTCAGCTGCGTTGTTCTCGACCACCGCCTGGTAGACCTGCGACTCCACGTAGCGGACCATCAAGCCGTCAAGCAGCTCCTTGGCATCCGGTTCGTAGAGATAGTCCCAGTGGTGCTTGAGTTCCTGTTCCGGGGTCGCCACCAGTGGAATCAACTGCTCCACGGTCGGCTGTTGCGTCATGGTGTTGATGAACTTGTTGGATACCACGGACAGGCGGTCGATCCGGCCTTCCAGGTAAGCATCCAGCATCACCTTGACGCTGCCGATCAGGTCGTTGATCGACGGTTCTTCACCCAGGTGGCTGATAGCAGCGACGACGTTACCGCCGAAGTTGCGGAAGAAAGCCGCACCCTTGCTACCGACCACGCACAGATCGATCTCGACGCCTTGTTCGCGGTTTACCGCCATGTCCTTGACCAGGGCCTTGAACAGGTTGGTGTTCAAGCCACCGCACAGACCACGGTCACTGCTCACCACAACGTAACCGACGCGCTTGACGGCGCGTTCGATCATGAACGGGTGGCGGTATTCCGGGTTGGCGTTGGCCAGATGACCAATCACCTGGCGGATGCGCTCCGCATAAGGACGGCTAGCAGCCATGCGCATTTGTGCCTTGCGCATTTTGCTGACCGCCACTTTTTCCATGGCGCTGGTAATCTTTTGCGTGCTTTTGATGCTCGCAATCTTACTGCGAATCTCTTTTGCGCCTGCCATGTAACACCTATCAGGTTAGCAAGCGGGAGCCTTGCGGCTCCCGCTGCGGCTTACCAGGTTTGGGTGGCCTTGAACTTCTCGATACCGGCCTTGAGGCCAGCGTCGATTTCGTCATTGAAGTCACCTTTAACGTTGATCTTGGCCATCAAATCGGCGTGATCGCGGTTGAAGAAAGCGATCAGCGCTTGTTCGAAGCTGCCGATCTTGGCGATTTCAATGTCAGTCAGGAACCCACGCTCAGCGGCATACAGCGACAGCGCCATGTCAGCGATCGACATTGGTGCGTATTGCTTCTGCTTCATCAGCTCGGTAACGCGCTGACCATGCTCAAGTTGCTTACGGGTCGCTTCGTCCAGGTCAGAAGCGAACTGGGCGAATGCCGCCAGTTCACGGTACTGGGCCAGGGCGGTACGGATACCACCGGACAGCTTCTTGATGATCTTGGTCTGAGCGGCACCACCCACACGGGATACCGAAACACCGGCGTTCACAGCAGGACGGATGCCCGAGTTGAACATGGCCGATTCCAGGAAGATCTGACCGTCGGTGATGGAAATCACGTTGGTCGGAACGAACGCGGAAACGTCGCCAGCCTGGGTTTCGATGATCGGCAGAGCGGTCAGGGAACCGGTCTTGCCAGTCACTGCGCCGTTGGTGAACTTCTCTACGTACTCTTCCGAAACGCGGGATGCGCGCTCCAGCAGACGGGAGTGGAGATAGAACACGTCGCCTGGGTAGGCTTCACGGCCTGGTGGACGGCGCAGCAGCAGGGAAATCTGGCGGTAGGCCACTGCTTGCTTGGACAGATCGTCATAAACGATCAGCGCGTCTTCACCGCGGTCGCGGAAGTATTCGCCCATGGTGCAACCGGAGTACGGTGCCAGGAACTGCAGTGCGGCCGATTCGGAAGCACTGGCGGCAACGATGATGGTGTTAGCCAGTGCACCGTTCTCTTCCAGCTTGCGAACCACGTTGGCGATGGTCGATTGCTTCTGACCGATTGCCACGTAGACGCAGAAGATGCCGCTGTTTTTCTGGTTGATGATCGCGTCGATCGCCAGAGCGGTCTTACCGATCTGACGGTCGCCGATGATCAGCTCACGCTGGCCACGGCCGACAGGGATCATGGCATCGACAGCCTTGTAGCCAGTCTGAACAGGCTGGTCTACCGACTTACGCCAGATCACGCCTGGAGCAACTTTCTCGACCGCGTCGGTCTCGGTGTTGTTCAGCGGACCTTTACCGTCAACAGGATTACCCAGTGCGTCGACAACGCGACCCAGCAGTTCCTTACCTACCGGAACTTCGAGGATGCGGCCGGTGCACTTGGCGCTCATGCCTTCAGCCAGCGTCGTGTACGCGCCCAATACCACGGCACCTACAGAGTCTTGCTCCAGGTTGAGGGCCATACCGTAGACGCCGCCCGGAAACTCGATCATCTCGCCGTACATGACGTCGGCCAGACCGTGAATCCGCACGATGCCGTCAGATACGCTGACGACAGTGCCTTCGTTACGGGCTTGGGAGGTCACATCGAGCTTGTCGATGCGGCCCTTGATAATTTCACTTATTTCGGAAGGATTGAGTTGCTGCATTGCTCTGCTGCCCCTTCAAACTCAAGATTTCAATGCTTCGGCAAGTTTCGCGATTTTGCCGCGAATCGAGCCATCGATAACCAGGTCGCCGGCGCGGATGACAACGCCCCCAATCAGGGACTTGTCTTCCTCGACTTGCAGGCGCACTTCCCGGTTGAGTCGTGCACTGAGAACCTTGGCGAGTTTGTCTTGCTGTTCTTGGTTCAATGCGAAAGCACTGGTGACTTCCACGTCTACCGATTTCTCTTGCTCGGCCTTGTACAGGTCGAAAAGAGCGGCGATCTCCGGCAAAAGCGGGAGACGGTCGTTTTCGGCAACGACGTGAATGAAATTCTGTGCCTTGGCATCGAACTTGTCGCCGCACACGTCAATGAACGTGGCGGCCTTTTCTGCGCTCGTCAGTCGCGGGGCCTTGAGCACGCGCTGCATGGTGCCGTCTTGCGACACCGCTGCTGCCAGGCCGAGCATGGCTGACCAATTGGCCAGTTGCTGGTGGGCCTGAGCGTGCTCGAAGGCCGCCTTAGCGTAAGGTCGGGCCAACGTGGTCAGTTCTGCCATGATCGCCCTCGCTTAGATTTCAGCAGCCAGTTTGTTTACCAGCTCTGCGTGCGCGTTTTGATCGATTGTGGCACCCAGGATCTTCGAAGCACCGCCAACGGCCAGAGCACCCACTTGGGCACGCAGCGCGTCTTTGACACTGTTGAGTTCCTGTTCGATCTCGGCTTGAGCCTGAGCCTTCACACGGTCAGCTTCGACGCGAGCCTGTTCACGGGCTTCGTCAACAATCTGGGTACCGCGTTTCTTGGCTTGCTCGATGATTTCAGCTGCCTGAGCTTTCGCTTCGCGCAGTTGCTGACCCACTTTCTCATGGGCCAACTCCAGGTCGCGAGCTGCACGGCTGGCAGCGTCCAGACCATCAGCGATCTTCTTTTGACGTTCGTGCAATGCCGCAATGACCGGAGGCCATACGAACTTCATGCAGAACAGTACAAAAATCAGGAACGCAACGGACTGGCCAATCAGGGTCGCATTAATGTTCACGCCAACACCTCGCAGTTACGTTGTCCATCACACCAATCTACTCGAGACATCCGAGTAATTAGCCAGCGATTTGACCAACGAACGGGTTCGCAAAGGTGAAGAACAGCGCGATACCAACACCGATCATGGTCACGGCGTCGAGCAGACCGGCCACGATGAACATTTTGACTTGCAGCATTGGAACCATTTCTGGCTGACGCGCTGCGCCTTCCAGGAACTTGCCGCCCAACAGGCCGAAACCAATTGCGGTACCCAGTGCGCCCAGGCCGATCAACAGTGCAACAGCGATAGCGGTTAGACCAACTACAGTTTCCATCTTTCCTCCCGACTTTTACGTCGTATGGTTTAGGTTTTTTAGATTAAAGCGGTAAAACAAATCGTTTCTCAGCCCGGTTCGGGCTCCTTCCCGTTTGACCGGGAAGGACATCAGACTAGTCGAGACTGGCCTTAATGGTTTTCTTCGTGCGCCATCGACAGGTAGACGATGGTCAGCATCATGAAGATGAACGCCTGCAGGGTGATGATCAGGATGTGGAACACAGCCCACGCCCACTGCAGAACTACACCCAGGCCGCTGAGCCACAGCAGGCCGCTGCCGAACATCACAGCGATCAGGATGAACACCAGTTCGCCGGCATACATGTTGCCGAACAGACGCAGTGCCAGAGAAATCGGCTTGGCGATCAGGGTCACGAATTCCAGCAGGAAGTTCACCGGAATCAGCAGGGCTTGAACGAGGATGTTCTTGCTGCCGAACGGGTGCAGGGTCAGTTCGCCGATGAAGCCGCCGATGCCCTTGACCTTGATGCTATAGAAAATGATCAGTGCGAAAACCGAGAACGCCATGCCCAGGGTCGCGTTCGGGTCGGTGGTCGACACGGCGCGGAAGGGGATGTGGTGATCACCGGAGATCAGGATGGCCAGCTGAGGAATCCAGTCGACCGGTACCAGGTCGACGGCGTTCATCAGGAACACCCAGACGAAGATGGTCAGTGCCAGCGGTGCGATCACCGGGCTGCGGCCATGGAAGCTGTCTTTCACGCTGCCATCGACGAATTCGACCAGTACTTCAACGAAGTTCTGCAGTGCACCTGGCTGACCGGATGTCGCCTTCTTCGCCGCCATGCGGAAAAGAAGAACGAAAATCAGGCCCAGTGCGACCGACCAGCCGAGGGTATCGACGTGGAAAGCCCAGAAGCCCATTTCCTTGGCTTCTGCTGCGGTGTGGGCAAAGCCCCAGCCGCCGTTGGGTAGCTGACCGAAGGTCAGGTTCTGCAAGTGGTGCTGGATATAGCCCGAAGCGGTTGTCTCTGCCATGGTTGCCTCAAACGCCCTAAGGTCTCGAAAGTCTTGTTCTCATTAGCAGGGGAGCGAACCAGCTGACCAGTTGGGTCAGCACGAAGACGCCGAATACAGCCAGCGGCGCCAATGGCTTCACACCTGCGAACGTCAGTGCAAACAGCACTGCCGTCAAAATCAGTTTCCCCGCCTCGCCGGCATAAAAAGACCGGACGATAGCCTGGGCTGCTCGGGCGCCGGAAAACCGAAAGGCCCTGTGAGCAAAGTAAATATTGGGAAGCAAGGCTATCAGGCCTCCGCAAAGTCCTGAGTATCCGGCGACGACTCCTTTCCATTGCCAGAGCGCCAATGTGGCGATCAGTACGACGGTGAATTGAGCCATCAGAACCGGGAAAACTGCCAGACGATGGAACGGCAAGCGGTTTGGCGTGCGGGTTTCCATCGCTTTTGCTCTCCAATAGTCGGCCGCCATAATTCAATAACTTGGCATAATTTGTGCCGACAAAATGCGCGCAGAGTATAGGGGCGGTTCTGCCCCTATTCAACTGTCAGGTAGTGATTTCCGACTGCGCGCTACAAGAGCAATTGTTTCAGCGAATGTGTGCAAGGACACCTTGCAACTCATCGAGGGAGTTATAACCGATCACCAGTTGGCCTTTGCCCTTCTTCCCGTGGCGAATCTGCACCGCAGAGCCCAGGCGCTCGGCCAGGCGTTGTTCGAGGCGGGCGATATCCGGATCGATCTTGGGTGCCTCGACAGGTGCCGGTTTGCCACTGAGCCACTGGCGAACCAGTGCCTCGGTTTGGCGCACGGTGAGGCCGCGTGCGACAACATGTCGCGCCCCTTCAACCTGTTGATTTTCCGGCAAACCGAGCAATGCCCGGGCATGACCCATTTCCAGGTCGCCATGGGACAGCATGGTCTTGATGACTTCCGGCAACGCAATCAGGCGCAGCAGATTGGCCACGGTCACGCGGGACTTGCCCACCGCCTCGGCAACCTGTTGCTGGGTCAGCTGGAATTCCTGCTGCAAGCGCTGCAGGGCCACGGCTTCCTCGATCGGGTTGAGGTCTTCACGCTGGATGTTCTCGATCAGCGCCATGGCGATGGCCGTTTCATCCGGCACATCGCGGACCATCGCCGGGATGGTTTCCTGGCCGGCCTGCTGGCTGGCGCGCCAGCGACGTTCGCCGGCGATGATCTCGAAGCGTCCATTGGCGATCGGCCGGACCACGATCGGCTGCATCACGCCCTGGCTCTTGATCGATTGGGCCAGCTCTTCCAGCGCCTGCGGGTCCATGTCCCGACGCGGCTGGTATTTGCCACGCTGGATCAGGTCCAGGGGCAAATGCTGCAGCTCGCGCTGGTCGGCCTGTACGGCCTGTTCTTCCAGCGAACTGACAGTCGGACCGCTGAGCAGTGCATCCAGTCCACGTCCGAGACCTCGTTTCTTGACGGCCATGGGGTTTCCTTAAGTTGGCTGGGCTGCAGCGGTGCGTGGGTTGCGGCGCTGACGACGAACCATTTCGCCCGCCAGGGCCAGGTAAGCCAGCGCACCACGGGATTGTTTGTCGTAGGCCAGGGCCGGCATGCCGTAGCTCGGCGCTTCGGCCAGACGGATGTTACGGGGGATGACGGTGTCGTAGAGCTGCTCGCCGAAGTGTTCCTTGAGCTGGGCCGAGACATCGTTCATCAGGCTCAGGCGCGGGTCGTACATGGTCCGCAACAGGCCTTCGACCTTCAGGTCCGGGTTCAACAGTTCGGCGATGCGCTTGATGTTATCCACAAGGTCGCTCAACCCCTCCAACGCGAAGTACTCGCACTGCATGGGGATAATGACCCCATCGGCGGCCACCAGGGCGTTGAGGGTCAGCATCGACAGCGATGGCGGGCAGTCGATCAGGATGTAGTCATAGTTTTCCCGGATCGGCGCCAAGGCGCTGCGCAGACGGCTTTCCTTCATCTGCATTTCCAGCAGCACCACTTCGGCCGCCGTCAGGTCACGGTTGGCCGGCAGCAGTTGATAACCGCCATGTTCTGAGAAGTGCATGGCCTGGCCCAGATCGCATTCGCCGATCAGGACGTCGTAGATGGAGTTTTCCAGGCCATGCTTATCCACACCGCTGCCCATGGTGGCGTTGCCCTGTGGATCGAGATCGATCAACAGCACCCGGCGCTTGGTCGCGACCAGGGATGCTGCGAGGTTGATGCAGGTGGTGGTCTTGCCCACACCACCTTTCTGGTTCGCTATCGCGAATACCTTAGCCATTCTTGCTTGTGTTCCCAATCATGCCGTGCGGCGCAGTATCAGCAGATGGCGTTGGCCTTGGCAACCGGGTACGGCCAAGGCGTGTTCGCTATCGAGGTGGAAGTCTGCCGGCAATGCTACCAGCTCATCGGCCGGATGAACGCCCTTCATTGCCAGCCAGCGCGTATCGGCGTCGCCCAGGTGGCGAGTCCAGTTGCTGAAGTTCTCCATGCTGCTGAACGCCCGGGAAATGATCCCGTTGAACGGCTCGGCAGGCTGGAACGCTTCGACGCGGCTGTGGATAACTTGCAGGTTATCCAGTTTGAGTTCGAGTTTGACCTGGGTCAGGAAGCGGGTTTTCTTGCCGTTGCTGTCCAGGCAGGTCACTTGCGAGTCGGGAAACAGGATCGCCAGCGGGATTCCCGGCATGCCACCGCCACTGCCAACGTCCAGCCAACGACCGTTTTCGATGAAGGACATGACGCTGAGGCTATCGAGCAGATGCCGCGAGACCATTTCATCAGGATCGCGCACGGCGGTCAGGTTGTAGGCCTTGTTCCATTTGATCAACAGCGCCAGATAACCCAGCAATTGCGCATGCTGGGCTTCGCTCAGGCTGACGCCGAGTTCACGGGCACCTGTGGATAACTCTTCAGCGTGTTGCGAGGTGACCATCGAACTCAAGCGCTTTGCTCCAACTGGCGGCCCGCGCCGCGTTTTTTCAAATGAATCATCAACAGGGAAATCGCCGCTGGCGTGACACCGGGAATGCGCGAGGCCTGGCCCAGGGTCTCTGGACGGGTCGCACCGAGCTTGCTCTGGATTTCTTTCGACAACCCGGAAATGCCGGTGTAATCGATATCCACAGGCAGCTTGGTGTCTTCGCTGGCGCGCAGGCGGGCGATCTCATCCTGCTGGCGGTCGATGTAACCGGCGTACTTGGTCTTGATCTCGACCTGTTCGGCCACCTGCGGATCTTCCGCGCCCTGGCCGGTTACTTCCACCAGCCCGGCGTAATCGATTTCCGGACGGCTCAAAAGGTTGAGCAGGTTGTATTCGTGGGTCAGCGGCGTACCAAATTTCGCCGCGATGGCATCGCCCTGCTCGGTACCGGGGCGAACCCAGGTGCTTTTCAGGCGTTGCTCTTCCAGCTCGATACGCTCGCGTTTCGTGCAGAAAGCGGCCCAGCGCACGTCATCCACCAGACCCAACTCGCGGCCTTTCTCGGTCAGGCGCAAGTCGGCGTTGTCTTCCCGCAGGATCAGGCGATATTCGGCGCGGGACGTGAACATCCGATACGGTTCCTGGGTACCCAGGGTAATCAGGTCGTCCACGAGCACACCGATGTAGGCCTCATCGCGGCGCGGACACCAGCTGTCTTTGCCCTGGGCACGCAGTGCCGCGTTGGCACCGGCCAACAACCCTTGGGCGCCGGCCTCTTCGTAACCGGTGGTGCCGTTGATCTGCCCAGCGAAGAACAGGCCGCCGATGACTTTGGTTTCCAGGCTGTACTTCAGGTCACGGGGGTCGAAATAGTCGTATTCGATGGCGTAGCCGGGGCGAACGATGTGGGCGTTTTCCATGCCGCGAATCGATTGCACGATCTGCAGTTGCACATCGAACGGCAGGGAGGTGGAGATCCCGTTCGGATACAGCTCGTGTGTGGTCAGGCCTTCTGGCTCGATGAAGACCTGGTGGCTTTCCTTGTCGGCAAAGCGATGGATCTTGTCTTCGATCGACGGGCAGTAACGTGGACCGATACCTTCGATTTCACCGGCAGCGGAATACATCGGCGAGCGATCGAGGTTCGCCGCAATGATTTCATGGGTGCGGGCATTGGTGTGGGTGATCCAGCAACTGACTTGCCGTGGATGCTGTTCCTTGTTGCCCATGAACGACATGACCGGGATCGGCGTATCGCCAGGCTGCTCGGTCATCACCGAGAAATCCACAGACCGACCGTCGATACGCGGTGGCGTACCGGTTTTCAAGCGCCCGACACGCAATGGCAGCTCACGCAAACGGTGGGCCAGAGCGATCGACGGCGGATCACCCGCGCGACCGCCGGAAAAGTTCTGCAAACCAATGTGGATAAGTCCGCCGAGGAAGGTCCCGGTGGTCAACACCACGGAATCGGCGAAGAAACGCAGGCCCATCTGCGTCACGACACCGCGTACCTGATCCTGCTCGACGATCAGGTCATCGGCCGCTTGTTGAAATATCCACAGGTTCGGCTGGTTCTCCAGGATTTCGCGGACAGCGGCCTTGTACAGGACGCGGTCGGCCTGGGCGCGAGTAGCGCGCACGGCTGGGCCTTTGCGGCTGTTCAATACGCGAAACTGGATCCCCCCCTTATCGGTGGCCATGGCCATCGCGCCCCCAAGGGCATCGATCTCCTTGACCAGGTGGCTTTTGCCAATGCCACCAATGGCAGGGTTGCAACTCATGGCGCCGAGGGTTTCCACGTTATGCGTCAGCAACAGGGTTTTTGCCCCCATGCGTGCTGATGCAAGTGCTGCCTCGGTACCGGCATGACCGCCGCCGATGACGATCACTTCAAAACGGGAAGGGAAATCCACCACGCACCTCGTGCCTGCTTTATTCAGGTAATTCGGAAATAGGTTTTGAGTCTGGCCCTGGGCGTTTTTCGAGCCAGGTCGGCAAGTATAGGGACTTCATCCTTTCTAAAGAACCCTTTGCACAAAATTTAACCAGCTGTGGAGAACTCGCGGTTAAAAAAATAAAAAAGAAAGAAATTTATAAGATCTTTGTTTTTATGTTTATTCTTACTGCCCCACCTATCTGTGGATAACGTTCTGTAGGCCTTTATTTACGTCGTGTACAGAGATTCAAAACCCTGTGGCCATGTGGCATTGAGGGGCTTGGATAACCGGTGTAAGCCTGTGGATGAATGAGGTTGTTATCCACAGAGGCGGTTATCTTCAGTTTTGAAGGCCGCTTATCAACCGACCTCAATGGCAGTTATTCACAGGGCTTAATCCACAGAAAACTGCCGCTACGGGTCGCATCAGCGCCCACAGGCAAGCCGCCATCAGGGGCAATCGGTTCAAAAAAAGAGAGGTGGAACCGGGTTTGCGTTGCGCTCGTCAGATTGTCGAGGACAAACCCGGTTGCAAAGGAGGGGCTATTTACCGATGCAAAAGCTGGAAAAGATCCGCCCCAGCAAGTCATCGGAACTGAAGGCGCCGGTAATTTCCCCAAGGGACTGTTGCGCTTGGCGCAGGTCTTCGGCCAACAACTCACCAGCCCCCGCCAAGGTCAGCTGCGCGCGACCGTGTTCCAGGGCGGCACTGGCATGGCGCAACGCTTCAAGGTGCCGCCGGCGGGCGCTGAAGCTGCTTTCCGAGGTCTGCTCGTAGCCCATGCAGGCCTTGAGGTGCTCGCGCAGCATTTCCAGGCCTTCGCCTGCCGACTTCGCGCTCAGGCTGATGGTCACGTGTCCGTCAGCGCTGACTTGCAGGGCAATCGGCTCCTCAGTCAGGTCGGCCTTGTTGCGAATCAGGGTGACTTTCGCCGGATCCGGGCGGACCTCGAGGAACTCCGGCCACAAGGCAAAGGGGTCGTCTGCTTCTGGTGCGGTGGCATCCACCACCAGCAATACCCGGTCGGCTTCACCAATGGCCTTGAGTGCACGTTGAACGCCGATTTTTTCCACCTGGTCCTCGGTGTCGCGCAAACCGGCCGTATCCACCACGTGCAGCGGCATGCCGTCGATGTGGATATGTTCACGAAGGATGTCCCGGGTGGTGCCGGCGATCTCGGTGACGATCGCCGCCTCGCGGCCGGCCAGGGCATTCAACAGGCTGGATTTGCCGGCATTCGGTCGGCCAGCGATCACCACGGTCATCCCATCGCGCAACAAGGCACCCTGCCCGGCTTCGCGCAGTACTGTGGATAACTCATCGCGCACTTTATCGAGCATGCTCAGCACGTGGCCATCGGCGAGGAAGTCGATTTCCTCTTCCGGGAAGTCGATCGCGGCCTCGACGTAGATCCGTAGGCCGATCAATTGCTCGGTGAGGTTATGCACACGCTGGGAAAACGCTCCCTGCAGGGAACGTAACGCGTTGCGCGCAGCCTGTGCAGAACTGGCTTCGATCAAATCGGCGATCGCTTCAGCCTGGGCCAGGTCGAGTTTGTCATTCAGGAACGCCCGCTCGCTGAATTCCCCTGGCCGGGCCAGTCGACAACCCAATTCCAGGCAGCGCTTGAGCAGCATGTCCAGCACGATGGGGCCGCCATGTCCCTGCAGTTCCAGTACGTCTTCGCCGGTGAACGAGTTTGGCCCCGGGAAATACAAGGCCAGCCCTTCGTCGAGCACCTGCTGGTCATCACTGAAAAACGGGCCGTAATGGGCGAACCGCGGCTTGAGTTCACGACCGCTGATAGCCTTGGCCGCGGCACTGGCCAAGGGCCCCGAAATACGGACGATGCCGACGCCACCGCGACCTTGGGCGGTGGCAACGGCAGCGATGGTTTCACGCGGTGCGCTCATAAACCGGTATCCAGACAAAAGTGGCAGATAGCAAAACGCCCCACTAGGGGGCGTTTTGTGTGGTTATCCACAGAGCAAGTTACGCCTCGGCTTTTTTAGTCGCCGCTTCGATCTTACGCGTGATGTACCACTGCTGAGTGATGGACAACACGTTGTTCACAACCCAGTACAGCACAAGACCCGCCGGGAACCACAGGAAGAAGAAGGTGAAGATGATTGGCATCATTTTCATGACCTTCGCCTGCATCGGGTCCGGAGGTGTCGGGTTCAGCTGCTGCTGGATGAACATGGTCGCGCCCATGATGATCGGCAGGATGAAGAACGGATCCTTGATCGACAGGTCGGTAATCCACAGCATGAACGGTGCCTGACGCATCTCCACGCTTTCCAGCAACACCCAGTACAGCGACAGGAACACTGGCATCTGCACAAGAATCGGCAAGCATCCACCCAGCGGGTTGATCTTCTCTTTCTTGTACAACTCCATCATGGCCTGGGACATTTTCTGCCGGTCATCGCCATGCTGTTCTTTCAGGGCGGCCAGTTTCGGCGCCACTGCACGCATGCGTGCCATGGATTTATAGCTGGCGGCCGACAATGGGAAGAAAATCCCCTTGATCAGCATGGTCAGGAAAATGATCGACCAGCCCCAATTACCGACGATGCTGTGGATATGTTGCAGCAGCCAGAAGATCGGCTGGGCAATGAACCACAGGAAACCGTAGTCCACGGTCAGTTCCAGGCCTGGGGACAACTCTTTCAGCACCGCCTGGCTTTTTGGACCGGCATACAGAATGGCGCTGGTTTCGGCTTTCGCACCTGGCGCGGCAGTCAATGTCGGGCCGGTGTAACCGATGATGAAGTTGCCCTTGCTGTCTTTACGCGTCTGGACAACGTTGCTGTCGCCCTTCTGCGGGATCCAGGCTGTTACAAAATAGTGCTGCAGCCAGGCAACCCAGCCACCTTGTACGGTTTCCTTGAGCTGACCTTTGTCCATGTCCTTCATGGACACTTTCTTGTACGGCTCCGAACTTGTCCACAGGGCGGCGCCCAGGTAAGTCGCGGTGCCGGTGGCGGTGCTGGAGGAAGGATCGTCGCTGGCGTCACGCTTGAGTTGCGCGAACATCGCACCGGACCAAGGCTGGGCGCTCTGGTTGTCGATCAGGTAAGAGACGGTGACGTCATACAGGCCACGTTTCAGGGTGAAACGCTTGATGTAGTTGACACCGTCCTTGCTGAACTTCAGGTCCACGACCAATTGGTCCTGACCGTCAGCCAGTTGATAAGTCTTCTTCTCGGCAGAGTAGACCGGGCGACCGGCCGGGTTCGAATCCGGGCCGTTGCTACCAATCAGGCCACTTTGGGCCAGATAGGTGCGCTCGTTACCGTTGTCGAACAACTGGAACGGGATTTCCGGATGATCCTGGCGACGCGGGTACAGCGGCAGCTTCAGCTGGGCGACGTCACCACCTTGTGGATCGATTGCCAGCTCGAGCACGTCCGTCTTGACCTGGATGAGATCTTTGCTTGCGGCCACAGGGGCTTCGGCAGGCGCGCTGGTATCGCTTGCCGCGCGTGGGATGTCGTCATTGCTGGCAGCATTGTTGCCAACGGGAGCATCCGGCAGGCTCGGTGCGGTATTGCTGGCTGCAACATTCTGAGTCGGCAGGGCAGCCTGGCCATAGTCCTGGTTCCATTTAAGGACCATGACGTAGGACACGATTGCCAGGGCGACGATCAGGATCGTGCGTTTGATATCCATGATTACTCGGCCATCGAAGAAGAACGGGAGGTAGGGATAGGCGGAACCGGGTCATAACCGCCGGGATTCCACGGATGACAGCGACCTAAACGACGAAAGGTCAGCCAGCCACCGCGCAGGAGACCATGATTTTCTATGGCTTCGTACGCGTAGCAGGAACAACTGGGGTAGAAACGACAGTGACTGGCCATCAAAGGACTAATGGCATAGCGATAAAACTGGATCGGAACGAGTGCCAGTTTACGCATCGGGACTGTCTACCCCTACAGTTTCGGTGTTGACCGCTGGTACTGGCTTGTTGCGTGCCAGACGTTTCCAGAGCTTGCCGAAATGCTGAATCAATTCGGGGTTTTCTACGTCACCCAAACCTTTGCGCGCGACGATAACAATGTCCCATCCAACCAGTGAATCCTGGTTCAGGCGAAACGATTCGCGCATCAGACGTTTGAGGCGATTGCGCTGAACGGAGAGCTTGACGCTCTTTTTCCCGATAACCAGCCCTAGTCGGGGGTGATCGAGATCGTTGCTGCGCGCAAGGAGCAGGAGATTTTTCCCCGGAACCTTGCCGGTAGGGGAGTCAAAGACTGCCTTGAAATGCCGGGGTGTAAGCAGACGCTTTTCCCGACTGAAGTCCTGACTCACCTCCAGTGCCGGATTATCAAACTGCCAGACGCGCACGACCTTTGGCGCGACGACGCGACAGGACGGCACGACCGTTCTTGGTAGCCATGCGAGCACGGAAACCGTGGGTACGAGCGCGTTTGATAGTGCTTGGTTGGAAAGTACGTTTCATGTCGTGTTACCTGGTTCGTCCACAACGGGCCGGAATGGCCCCCGTTTTAAGAGACCGGGGATTCTAGAGAAAGCAAGCCTCTAGGTCAATTTCCAACCAGCGTTTCCTTTAAATAGATATCCGGCCGCTTTCGGCGGATTCATCACACAGCGCTAGATATAGAAATAAAGAAGGGAATTATTTAAAGCTTTCTGTAAAGCTTATAAAAGCAAGGTCGCCACCTGTCTGTGGATAACCACGCCAAGGCCTTGTAATCAGCCATGTACAGAGAATGACAACTACACGGGAAAGCAGTGGCCAGCCTGTGCTGCGCTGTCGGATAAGCTGTGGGTGGAATGGCTGGTTATCCACAGGGCGGTTATCCACCGAGTTTCGCCCCCACTTGTGCAACGACCTCAGGCTCGGTTATCCACAGAGCTTATCCACCGACCGTCGGTCGTCTTTCTCTCGGTTAACGCATTGATAAATCATGGGCGATGAGCAACCTGCGTGTGGATAAGTGCACGTCTGCTCGCTACAATGGCCGCTTGTTTTTGCCTCACCGGCTTTCAACTTAGGGGATATCCGTGTCAGTGGAACTTTGGCAGCAATGCGTGGAGCTTTTGCGCGATGAGCTGCCTGCCCAACAATTCAACACTTGGATCCGTCCACTACAGGTCGAAGCCGAAGGCGACGAGTTGCGTGTCTATGCACCGAACCGTTTCGTTCTCGACTGGGTCAACGAAAAGTACCTGGGCCGGGTCATGGAACTGCTTGACGAGCATGGCAATGGCATGGCGCCTGCGTTGTCCTTATTAATAGGCAGCAAACGCAGTTCGGCCCCCCGCGCCGCGCCCAATGCGCCGCTGGCCGCCGCAGCGTCACAGGCTCAGCAGGCTGCTGCCCCTGCCCCTGCGCCTGTGAACAACCATGCCGCCCCGGCACCCGCGCCTGCCCCGAGCAAACGCAACACGCAAAAAGTCGCCGAAGTCAGCGAAGAGCCTTCCCGGGACAGCTTCGACCCCATGGCCGGTGCCAGCTCCCAGCTGGCTCCGGTGCGGGCCGAACAGCGCACCGTCCAGGTCGAAGGCGCGCTCAAGCACACCAGCTACCTGAATCGGACCTTTACCTTCGAGAATTTCGTCGAAGGTAAATCCAACCAACTGGCCCGCGCGGCAGCCTGGCAGGTCGCGGACAACCCAAAGCATGGTTACAACCCGCTCTTCCTTTATGGCGGTGTCGGCTTGGGTAAGACCCACTTGATGCACGCGGTGGGCAACCATCTATTAAAGAAGAACCCGAATGCCAAGGTCGTGTACCTGCATTCCGAGCGTTTCGTGGCCGACATGGTCAAGGCGCTGCAACTGAACGCCATCAACGAATTCAAGCGCTTCTACCGTTCGGTGGACGCCTTGCTGATCGACGACATTCAGTTCTTCGCCCGCAAGGAACGTTCCCAGGAAGAGTTTTTCCACACCTTCAACGCATTGCTTGAGGGCGGGCAGCAGGTCATTCTCACCAGTGACCGCTACCCGAAAGAGATCGAAGGCCTCGAGGAACGCCTCAAGTCGCGTTTCGGCTGGGGCCTGACGGTGGCCGTCGAGCCGCCGGAGCTGGAGACCCGGGTTGCGATCCTGATGAAGAAGGCCGACCAGGCCAAGGTGGAACTGCCTCACGACGCGGCATTCTTCATCGCCCAGCGTATCCGCTCGAACGTGCGTGAACTCGAAGGTGCCCTCAAGCGGGTCATCGCCCATTCGCACTTCATGGGCCGCGATATCACCATCGAATTGATTCGCGAATCCTTGAAGGACCTGTTGGCGCTCCAGGACAAATTGGTTTCTGTGGATAACATTCAGCGAACGGTTGCTGAATACTACAAAATCAAGATATCCGACCTGCTGTCCAAACGCCGTTCCCGTTCGGTGGCACGTCCACGCCAGGTGGCCATGGCCTTGTCCAAGGAACTGACCAACCACAGCCTGCCGGAAATCGGCGATGTGTTTGGCGGACGCGATCACACCACCGTGTTGCACGCGTGCCGCAAGATCAACGAACTTAAGGAATCCGACGCGGACATCCGCGAGGACTACAAGAACCTGCTGCGTACACTGACCACTTGATGACCACCAGCGCAGCTTATTAAGGCAAGGGACTAGACCATGCATTTCACCATTCAACGCGAAGCCCTGTTGAAACCCCTGCAACTGGTCGCAGGCGTCGTCGAACGCCGCCAGACCTTGCCGGTACTTTCCAACGTGCTGCTGGTTGTCGAAGGCCAGCAATTGTCGCTGACCGGTACCGACCTGGAAGTCGAGCTGGTCGGTCGTGTGCAACTTGAGGAACCGGCCGATCCGGGTTCCATCACCGTGCCGGCGCGCAAGCTGATGGACATCTGCAAGAGCCTGCCCAACGACGCGCTGATCGACATCAAGGTCGATGAGCAGAAGCTCGTGGTCAAGGCCGGTCGCAGCCGCTTTACCTTGTCCACACTGCCCGCCAACGATTTCCCGACCGTCGAAGAAGGCCCGGGTTCGCTGACCTGCAGCCTGGACCAGAGCAAATTGCGTCGCCTGATCGAGCGCACCAGTTTCGCCATGGCCCAGCAGGACGTGCGTTATTACCTCAACGGCATGCTCCTGGAAGTGTCGGCCGGCGTTATCCGCGCCGTCGCCACCGACGGTCACCGCCTGGCGATGTGCTCGATGCAGGCCGATATCGGTCAGCCGGATCGCCACCAGGTGATCGTGCCGCGTAAAGGTATCCTGGAGCTGGCCCGCCTGCTGACCGAGCCCGACGGCAACGTCAGCATCGTGTTGGGCCAACACCATATCCGCGCTACCACCGGTGAGTTCACCTTCACGTCGAAGCTGGTGGACGGCAAGTTCCCAGATTACGAGCGCGTGCTGCCAAAAGGCGGTGACAAGCTGGTCCTGGGCGATCGCCAGGCCCTGCGCGAAGCCTTCAGCCGTACCGCGATCCTGTCCAACGAGAAGTACCGAGGCATTCGTCTGCAACTGGCCAACGGGCAGTTGAAGATCCAGGCGAATAACCCGGAGCAGGAAGAAGCGGAAGAAGAAGTAGGCGTTGAGTACAACGGCGGCTCCCTGGAAATCGGCTTCAACGTCAGTTACCTGCTCGACGTGCTGGGCGTGATGACCACCGAGCAAGTGCGTCTGATCCTGTCTGACTCCAACAGCAGTGCGCTGGTGCAAGAGTCCGACAACGACGATTCGGCCTACGTTGTCATGCCGATGCGTCTGTAATCATGCCCAGCAGAAGCTAGATGTCCTTAAGTCGCGTCTCGGTCACCGCGGTGCGCAATCTGCACCCGGTGACCTTCTCCCCCTCCCCCCGCATCAATATCCTTTACGGCGCCAACGGCAGCGGCAAAACCAGCGTCCTGGAAGCCGTGCACCTGCTCGGCCTTGCCCGTTCGTTCCGCAGCACCCGGCTGTTACCGGTCATCCAGTACGATCAACTGGCGTGCACGGTGTTCGGGCAGGTGGAACTGGCGGAAGGTGGCCATAGCGCCTTGGGGATCTCGCGGGACCGGCAAGGGGAATTCCAGATCCGCATCGATGGGCAAAACGCTCGCAGTGCGGCGCAACTGGCCGAGATCCTGCCATTGCAGCTGATCAACCCGGACAGTTTCCGCCTTTTGGAAGGCGCGCCGAAGATTCGCCGGCAATTTCTCGACTGGGGCGTGTTCCACGTGGAACCGCGCTTCATGAGCACTTGGCAGCGCTTGCAGAAGGCGCTGCGCCAGAGAAACTCTTGGCTGCGACATGGTACACTTGACGCCGTTTCGCAAGCGGTTTGGGACAGGGAACTGTGCCAGGCCAGCGCTGAAATCGATGAATACCGCCGCGCTTACATCAAAGCCTTGAAACCGGTCTTCGAGCAGACCTTGAGCGAACTGGTTGAGCTTGAGGGCCTGACGCTCAGCTATTACCGAGGCTGGGACAAGGACCGGGAACTGAGCACCGTGCTGGCTGGCTCGCTGCAGCGGGACCAGCAGATGGGCCATACCCAGGCTGGACCACAACGCGCTGACTTGCGCCTCAGATTGGGTGCACATAACGCCGCGGACATCTTGTCCCGGGGGCAGCAGAAGCTAGTGGTGTGTGCCTTGCGTATCGCCCAGGGGCATCTGGTCAGCCAGGCCCGGCGCGGTCAGTGTATTTATCTGGTGGATGACTTGCCGTCCGAGCTGGACGAAGCCCACCGCCGCGCGTTGTGCCGCTTGCTGGAAGACTTACGCTGCCAGGTGTTCATCACCTGTGTAGACCACGAATTATTGAGGGAAGGCTGGCAGACGGAAACGCCAGTCGCCCTGTTCCACGTGGAACAGGGCCGTATCACCCAGACCCACGACCATCGGGAGTGAAGGCATTGAGCGAAGAAAATACGTACGACTCAACGAGCATTAAAGTGCTGAAAGGCCTGGATGCCGTACGCAAACGTCCCGGTATGTACATTGGTGACACCGACGATGGCAGCGGTCTGCACCACATGGTGTTCGAGGTGGTCGACAACTCCATCGACGAAGCCCTCGCCGGCCATTGCGACGACATCAGCATCATCATCCATCCGGATGAGTCCATCACCGTTCGCGATAACGGCCGTGGCATCCCGGTAGACGTGCACAAAGAGGAAGGCGTTTCCGCCGCCGAGGTCATCATGACCGTCCTCCACGCTGGCGGTAAGTTCGACGATAACTCCTACAAGGTCTCCGGCGGTCTGCACGGCGTAGGTGTATCGGTGGTGAACGCGCTGTCCGAACAGCTTGTGCTCACGGTACGTCGCAGTGGCAAGATCTGGGAACAGACCTACGTCCATGGCGTGCCTCAGGCACCGATGGCGATCGTTGGCGACAGCGAATCCACCGGCACCCAGATTCACTTCAAGGCGTCGAGCGAAACCTTCAAGAACATCCACTTCAGCTGGGATATCCTGGCCAAGCGGATTCGCGAACTGTCCTTCCTCAACTCCGGTGTCGGCATCGTCCTCAAGGACGAGCGCAGTGGCAAGGAAGAGTTGTTCAAGTACGAAGGTGGCCTGCGGGCGTTCGTTGAGTACCTGAACACCAACAAGACCGCGGTCAACCAGGTGTTCCACTTCAACATCCAGCGTGAAGACGGCATCGGCGTGGAAATCGCCCTGCAGTGGAACGACAGCTTCAACGAGAACCTGTTGTGCTTCACCAATAACATTCCACAGCGCGACGGCGGTACCCACCTGGTGGGCTTCCGTTCGGCGCTGACCCGCAACCTGAACAACTACATCGAACAGGAAGGCTTGGCGAAGAAGCATAAAGTCGCCACCACCGGTGACGATGCCCGCGAAGGCCTGACGGCGATCATTTCGGTGAAGGTGCCGGATCCGAAGTTCAGCTCCCAGACTAAAGACAAGCTGGTGTCTTCCGAAGTGAAGACCGCGGTCGAACAGGAAATGGGCAAGTATTTCTCCGACTTCCTGCTGGAGAACCCGAACGAAGCCAAGCTGGTGGTCGGCAAGATGATCGACGCCGCCCGTGCCCGTGAAGCCGCGCGCAAGGCCCGTGAGATGACTCGCCGCAAAGGCGCCCTGGACATCGCCGGCCTGCCGGGCAAACTGGCCGACTGCCAGGAAAAGGACCCTGCCCTGTCCGAGCTGTACCTGGTGGAAGGTGACTCTGCTGGCGGTTCCGCCAAGCAGGGCCGCAACCGTCGCACCCAGGCCATCCTGCCACTCAAGGGCAAGATCCTCAACGTCGAGAAGGCGCGCTTCGACAAGATGATTTCCTCCCAGGAAGTCGGCACCTTGATCACCGCGCTGGGCTGCGGCATTGGCCGCGAAGAGTACAACATCGACAAGTTGCGCTATCACAACATCATCATCATGACCGATGCTGACGTCGACGGTTCGCACATCCGCACCTTGTTGCTGACGTTCTTCTTCCGCCAGTTGCCGGAGCTGATTGAGCGCGGCTACATCTACATCGCCCAGCCGCCGCTGTACAAGGTCAAGAAAGGCAAGCAAGAGCAATACATCAAAGACGACGACGCCATGGAAGAGTACATGACGCAGTCGGCCCTGGAAGACGCGAGCCTGCACCTGAACGAAGATGCCCCGGGTATTTCCGGTGAAGCCCTCGAGCGCCTGGTCAACGACTTCCGCCTGGTAATGAAGACCCTCAAGCGCCTGTCGCGCCTGTACCCACAGGAACTGACCGAGCACTTCATCTACCTGCCAGCCGTGAGTCTGGAGCAACTGTCCGATCACGCAGCGATGCAGGATTGGCTGGCCCAGTATGAAGTACGCCTGCGCACCGTGGAAAAATCCGGCCTGGTCTACAAAGCCAGCCTGCGCGAAGACCGTGAGCGTAACGTCTGGCTGCCGGAGGTCGAACTGATCTCCCACGGCCTGTCGAACTACGTCACCTTCAACCGCGACTTCTTCGGCAGCAACGACTACAAGACCGTCGTATCCCTTGGCGCGCAACTGAGCACGCTGCTGGACGAAGGTGCGTACATCCAACGGGGTGAACGCAAGAAAGCCGTGACCGAGTTCAAGGAAGCCCTTGAATGGCTGATGGCGGAAAGCACCAAGCGCCACACCATCCAGCGATACAAAGGTCTGGGTGAAATGAACCCGGATCAGCTGTGGGAAACCACCATGGACCCAAGCTCGCGCCGGATGCTGAAAGTCACCATCGAAGACGCCATTGGCGCGGACCAGATCTTCAACACCCTGATGGGTGATGCGGTCGAGCCTCGCCGTGACTTCATCGAGAGCAATGCGTTGGCAGTGTCCAATCTGGATTTCTGATCCTTCTGCAAACCCCGCTCCGACAAAAAGCCAACGCACATGCGTTGGCTTTTTTTTTACACCGAAAATACCCATTCCTTCTAAGACCCATTGGTCAAAAAAGGGTGTAACTGGGTAACACCCTGGCATAAAGCCTTCATTCTCAATGGGTTAGAATCGGGTGAAGACCCCGGATACCGGGGGCTTGGATTTCCTGGCGCAAAACTTGCGTGTTTAATAACTTACACACCGTTTTTTTAAATTTACAGAAGCGATGTGTCGAGATGGTACGAATAAATCCAAATGCCAAGGGTAGTCTCAATGAGCGGTACGCAAACTTCCGATAATCTGGCCCAAGGGCTCAAGCCCCGTCATGTGACGATGCTTTCCATCGCCGGTGTGATTGGCGCCGGTCTGTTCGTCGGCTCCGGCCATGCGATAGCAGCAGCTGGTCCGGCCGTGTTGTTTGCCTACGCTGCCGCAGGTGCCTTGGTGGTGCTGGTGATGCGGATGCTGGGGGAAATGGCGGTGGCGTCGCCGGACACGGGTTCCTTCTCGACGTATGCGGACCGGGCGATTGGTCATTGGGCGGGGTTCACCATCGGCTGGCTCTACTGGTGGTTCTGGGTCCTGGTGATTCCGCTGGAGGCCAACGCTGCCGCAACGATCCTGCATGCCTGGTTCCCGAATGTGGCGATCTGGGTCTTCACATTGGTCATCACCCTGCTGCTGACGGTCACCAACCTGTTCAGTGTGAAGAATTACGGAGAGTTCGAATTCTGGTTCGCCCTGGTCAAGGTGGTGGCGATCATCGGCTTCATCGGGCTCGGTGTGATGGCGATATTCGGTGTTCTGCCAACCAGCCAGGTCAGCGGTGTTTCGCACCTGTTCGACACCCAGGGCTTCCTGCCCAATGGCATGGGCGCGGTGTTGGGGGCGATCCTGACCACTATGTTTTCGTTCATGGGCACCGAGATCGTGACCATCGCGGCGGCCGAATCGAAGAATCCTGGCCAGCAGATTTCCAAGGCGACCAACTCGGTGATCTGGCGGATTGGCTTGTTCTATCTCGTTTCCATTTTCATCGTCGTCGCCCTGGTGCCCTGGAACGACCCGCTTCTGGCCAGTGTTGGCTCCTACCAGACGGTGCTGGAGCGCATGGGCATCCCCAATGCCAAGCTGATCGTCGATATCGTGGTCCTGGTGGCGGTCACCAGTTGCCTGAACTCGGCGCTGTACACGGCTTCGCGCATGATGTTCTCGTTGGGCAAGCGCGGTGATGCACCGGCCGTTTCCCAGCGCACCAACAAGAGCGGCACGCCTCACTGGGCAGTGATGCTGTCGACCGGCGCGGCCTTTTTGGCGGTGTTCGCCAACTACGTGGCGCCGGCGGCGGTCTTCGAGTTCCTGCTGGCCAGCTCTGGCGCCATTGCGTTGCTGGTGTACCTGGTCATTGCGGTTTCGCAATTGCGTATGCGCAAACAACGCATGGCTCGCGGGGAAAAAATCGCTTTCAGCATGTGGCTGTTTCCCGGCCTGACCTACGCGGTGATTGTCTTCATCGTCGGAGCCTTGACCATCATGCTGTTCCAGGAAGCCCATCGCGTGGAGATCCTCGCGACGGGTCTGCTGAGTGTCTTGGTGGTGATCTCCGGTGTGCTGATCCAGCGTCGTCGGATCGCAAAAACAGGAAGCCTGGTACCGACGATCGGGTGATATCCATTGTGTGGCGAGGGGATTTATCCCCGTTGGGCTGCGCAGCAGCCCTAAAGCAGTGAATTCAATCTTCCAGGCACACTGAGGTGCCTGGTTGGGGGGCTGCTGCGCAGCCCAGCGGGGATAAATCCCCTCGCCACGGATGCATCCAATATCTAGCTCGCGACAGACGCCTCACTCCCCGCCGCCACACTCTCCAACCGATACCCATACCCGTAGATCGTCAGCAACTGCCAACCGCGATCCGCCGTCAGCCCGAGCTTGTTGCGCAGGCGATAGATATGGGTGTCGAGTGGCCGCGACGAGGTCATTTCCTCGTGGGTCCAGAAGCGTTCATAGAAATATTCCCGGGACAGCGGCCGGCCCAGGTTGGCGAACAGGCATCGGGCCAGGCGGTATTCCCGTTCGGTCAGGCTGATGGGAATGCCGGCGCGGGTGATGGTCAGTTCGGCGTCGTCGAACGCCAGGTCGTTGAACACCAGTATGTCGCTGGCGGGCGCGCGTTGCAGGTTGTGACGGCGCAGCACGGCCGTGACCCGGGCCTTGAGCTCGTTAGGCCTGAAGGGTTTGCTCACGTAGTCGTCGGCGCCGGCGTTGAGGGCCTGGACGATGTCGTGCTCACCGTCGCGGCTGGTCAGCATGATGGCGGCCGGTGGCGAATCCATGTGCTCGCGGGTCCAGCGCAGCAATGAAAGCCCGCTGATGTCTGGCAGTTGCCAGTCGAGGATCAACAAGTCGAAGGTTTCCCGCCGCAGTTGTCGCAACAAGGCTTCCCCTCGTTCAAAACTGTGCAGGATCCAGGCTTGCTCGCCTCTGCCGGGGATTTGTTGCAGCGTCTGTTCTACCCGGCGCAACTCGGCCGGTTCATCGTCCAGTATGGCGACACGCATGGAATGCGATTCCTTGATCTCGAGAGTAACGGACATCTTCAGGTGGCAATGAAAGGCAGCCAGTGGCTGATTCATTGACCTGTCGCTGGCTGCGACAATACCGGCTCGCGACACAGAGGGAAAGGCAGCAGCGCACCACCTATCGAGTCCGTTATAGTCGTGGGCTTTCAAGCCTGTCGACTGAGGCAGGCCAGTGAAGATATCCACCGTCCTTGAGTTCGGCCAGGAGGCCTATGAGTAACCAGCGTCGCCGTGAAAGTCGTGAACCCACCCAGGTTCAGCGGTTGTTTCGACAGTTGGTGCGGGAGTGGTTGTGGATAAGTCTGCTGCTGTTGCCGATGACGGCCTTGCTGTCATTGAGCAGCCAATCCACAGGCCATTCAGGCGCCGCATTGCTGTCGGTGTGCCTGGTGGGTTGTGTGTTGGGCTTGCTGCTGTTGCGCCCACGCCTGGCCCTGTGGACAACGGTGGGTGGCATGAGCCTGGCCCTGTTGATCAGTGCCATGCTCGGCGCGCGGGGGTGGTGGTGGTCGCCCATGGCGAGTGTGCTGGGGATCATGTTCGGCTACCTGATCTGGAATTGGCGACGGCTTAGCGTGGTGTTGGCCTATTTCGGTTGGGAGCTGGCACGCCTGGACGCCGAGCCCAAGGTCTTCCCGGAGCGTCGCCGCGCCTCCTATACCGGTAGTGACCGTTTACAGGGCCAGATCATGGCCCTGGAACAAGCTATGAGCCGAACCCGCGACACCCGGCGCTTCATTGCCGACGGCTTGGAATACTTGCCGGTGGCAACCATGATCAGCGATCCCCAAGGCAAGTTGCTGCTGGGTAATCGAAAGGCGCGCGAGCTGTTCGGCCATGGCTTGGCGGGCGGCGATGTGCTGGAGCATCTTGGGCAATTGGGTTATCCGGGGCTGGAACACGGGACGCATCACCGTTTATCCACATTGCCCTTGGTGGAGTTTCGCGACATGCGCGAGCGCAGCTTGCGCCTGGAACGGGCTGCGCTGTTGCCGGTGGATGGCGATGCGCCGATTGGCTGGTTGCTGAGCCTCACGGACCTGAGCGCCGAACGTGAGGCGGAAGAACAGCGCAGTGTCATGTTGCGGTTCCTCTCCCATGACTTGCGCGCCCCTCACTCGGCAATCCTTGCGCTGCTCGATGTGCAGCGGCATCAGGTGGGTGGCGATCATCCGCTGTTCGACCAGATCGAGCGCCAGGTACGGCGCGCCTTGGACCTGACCGAGGGCTTCGTACAACTGGCCAAGGCCGAATCCGAGGCCTATCAATTCCAGCCAACGCTGTTCGCCATGCTGGTGTTGGACGTGCTCGATCAGGCGCTGCCCATTGCCCAGGCAAAGCGTATTCGGTTGGTTCACGAAATAGAGGATGAAGACGCGATGGTGCGGGCGGATCAATCGTTATTGACCCGTGCCCTGTTCAATCTGCTGGAAAATGCCATCAAGTACAGTCCGCCCGATGCCTGCATTTCCCTGCAGGTTCATTGCATCTCGGGTTGGTTGATCTGCAATGTCGCCGACCAAGGCAAGGGCATCAGCGCCGAAGAACTGCCGGACCTGTTCAGTCAGTACCGGCGGTTTTCCTCGGCCCAAGGGGTCGATGGAATTGGCCTGGGATTATCGATGGTCAAGGCCGTGGTCGACCATCACGAGGGGAAAATCGAGTGTCGTAGCGTGGTGGGTAAAGGCACGACGTTCAGCCTGCGCTTCCCGTTATTGGAAGATTGAACAGATCGCAGCCTTCGGCAGCTCCTACAGGACGTATCCAATCCCCGAAGGCTACGATTTTTTGCTGCTATAAAAACTTATGCACCTGAACGTGGGTTTTATGTGTTTAGGAAATATGTATTAAAAACATAGGCTTACCACATAAAATCAACGGATTTCGAAAAAACGGTACACAGGTTATCCACAGATCTCAAACAGCAGCTTGTTCCGTGGAAACTTCCGCAACAGGGCCTGGAGGAAGCGAGCCCATTTCCCGTTGAGCCTGTTCATTCCAGGCTTGTACGCGGTCATTGAGCTCGGCGATGGCGCGGGGCCCAGTGCCTTCGGCATACATCGGTGCGCCGATCACCACGGTGATGACGCCTGGTGTTCTTATCCAACCTGCCTTGGGCCAGAATTTGCCGGCATTGTGTGCAATCGGCAGCACCGGCAGGTTCGCGTTCACCGCCAATGCGGAACCGCTGCGGGAGAACTTGCCAATCGTCCCGTAAGGAACACGAGTGCCTTCGGGGAAGATCAGCACCCAGGTATTGTCCTTGAGCAGTTCGTCGCCCTTTTTCGCCACTTGCTTGAGCGCCACTTTGGGATTGTCGCGATCGATGGCAATCGGGCGCAGCATGGCCATGGCCCAGCCAAAGAACGGTACGAACAGCAGCTCACGCTTGAGGACCTGGCTCAACGGCTCGAAATAGGCCGAGAGAAAGAACGTCTCCCAGGTGCTCTGGTGGTTGGACTGGATCACGCAGGGCCGGTCCGGCACGTTCTCGGCGCCTTTCACTTCATAGCGAATGCCCAGGAACACCTTGCTCAGCCACAGTGCGCAGCGGCACCAGTACACGTTGATGAAACGGTAGCGCGCCCTGAACGGCAGGAAGGGCGCGATAAAAAAACTCAGGGTGCACCACAGCAAGGAGCTGGTGCCCAGCAGCAGGTAAAAGAGAAAGCTTCTGATGGCCTGCAATATCGACATAGCGGCGTTTACCGTTGCGGGCAATGCCCGCCTGTTCAAGCGCTTCCCGAACAGTCCTTGATCAGGATGTGTTGGGAGCTCTAATTGTGGATAAGTTCAGCGGCAATCGCCGCCAGGTCGTCAAAAATCAAGGTGCCCACCGGCAGGGTCTTGCCCAGAGTCTTCTCGCCTTTCCCGGTCTTTACCAAAACTGGCTGACAATCGACGGCCTTGGCCGCCTCCAGGTCACCGAGACTGTCACCGACGAACCACACACCTGCCAAGGCCACATCGTAATGCGCGGCAATGGTTTTCAACATGCCCGGCTTGGGCTTGCGGCAATCGCAGCCGTCGTCCGGCCCATGCGGGCAATAGACGATCAAGCCGACTTCCCCGCCCTGCTCCGCCACCAGGGCGCGCAGGCGCTCATGCATGGCGTCCAGGACGGTGAGGTCATAATAACCGCGGGCAATGCCCGACTGGTTGGTGGCGACCGCCACCGTCCAGCCGGCCTTGCTCAACTGCGCGATGGCTTCGATCGAACCGGGCAGCGGCAACCACTCCTCCACCGATTTGATGTAAGCGTCGGAGTCGTGATTGATCACCCCGTCCCGATCGAGAATCAGCAGTTTCAAGCGTTACCCCAGCAACGAAATATCGGCGACGCCGAGGAACAGCCCACGCAGACGCGCCAGCAGCGCGTAACGGTTGGCCCGTACTTTGGCATCTTCGGCGTTGACCATCACCGCCTCGAAAAACGCATCCACCGGTTCGCGCAGTGCCGCCAGGCGCGCCAGGGTTTCGCTGTACTGACGCGCCGCCGCCATTGGCTGGACCGCCTGGTCCGCCTGCTGGATCGCCGAGTACAGGGAAAACTCGTTGGCGTTGTCGAAATACTTGGCTTCGACGGTGGCCGCGATGTTGCCTTCGGCCTTGCCCAACAGGTTCGATACCCGCTTGTTCACCGCGGCCAGTGCGGCGGCTTCCGGTAGTTTGCGGAAGGCTTGCACCGCTTGTACGCGCTGGTCGAAGTCCAGGGCCGAACCCGGTTTCAGGGCTCGCACCGACAGGTAGGTGGCGACGTCGACGCCTTCATCTTCATAACGCGCACGCAGGCGGTCGAAGATGAATTCCAGCACCGCATCGGCCAGGCCGGCAGCCTTGACCTTGCTGCCGAACGCGTTGACGGCGAATGCCACGGCGTCGTTCAGGTCCAGGTCCAGTTGCTTGTCGATCAGGATCCGCAACACACCCAGGGCCGCACGACGCAAGGCATACGGGTCTTTGCTGCCGGTGGGCAGCATGCCAATGCCGAAGATGCCGACCAGGGTGTCGAGCTTGTCGGCGATCGCCACGGCCGCACCGGTCAGGGTGGTTGGCAGTTCAGCGCCGGCACCGCGGGGCATGTACTGTTCGTTCAGGGCCAGCGCCACGTCCTGCGGCTCGCCATCGTTGAGGGCGTAGTAGTAACCGGCGACGCCTTGCATCTCCGGGAACTCACCGACCATCTCGGTGGACAGGTCGCACTTGGACAGGATGCCGGCACGGGCCGCGCGCTGGGCGTCGCCGCCGATGCGTGGGGCGATGAATGCCGCCAGTTTCGAAACGCGCTCGGCCTTGTCGTAGACGCTGCCGAGTTTTTCCTGGAACACCACGTTGCGCAGGCGCTCGTTGAAGCTTTCCAGGGGCTGTTTCTTGTCTTGCTTGAAGAAGAACTCGGCATCGGTCAGGCGCGGGCGAACGACTTTTTCGTTACCGGCGATGATCTGTTGCGGGTCCGTGCTTTGGATGTTGGCAACCGTGATAAAGCGCGGCAGCAACTTGCCTTCGGCGTCCAGCAGGCAGAAGTACTTCTGGTTGTCCTGCATGGTGGTGATCAGCGCTTCCTGCGGCACTTCAAGGAAACGTTCCTCGAACGAGCACACCAGCGGCACTGGCCATTCCACCAGCGCGGTCACTTCGTCCAGCAGGTTGGCCGGCACGATGGCGGTGCCTTCCTGCAGGGTGGCCAGCTCTTCGGTGCGCTTGCTGATCAGCTCGCGCCGCTCGTTGGCGTCGGCCAGTACGTAGGCGGCACGCAGGTCGGCCAGGTAGTTGGCCGGCGAGGTGATGCGCACGCTCTGTGGATGATGGAAGCGGTGACCGCGGGAGTCGCGACCGGCTTTCTGGGCCAGGATCGTGCAATCGATGACCTGGTCACCGAGTAACATCACCAGCCACTGGGTTGGACGTACGAATTCTTCCTTGCGCGCGGCCCAGCGCATGCGCTTGGGGATCGGCAAGTCATTGAGGGAGTCTTCGACGATGGTCGGCAACAGGCTGGCGGTCGGCTTGCCCTTGATGCTCTGGCTGTAGCGCAGCTTCGGGCCGCTCTGGTCGATTTCGCTCAGGTCCACGCCGCACTTCTTGGCGAAGCCCAGGGCGGCCTGGGTCGGGTTGCCGTCGGCATCGAACGCGGCCTGGCGTGGCGGGCCGTCGAGGTTGATGCTGCGGTCCGGCTGCTGGGTCGCCAGGGCGGTGATCAGCACGGCCAGGCGGCGCGGCGCGGCGTACACCTGTTTGGCTTCGTAGCTCAGGCCAGCGGCTTGCAGGCCTTTGTCGATACCGGCCAGGAACGCATCGGCCAGGGTATTCAGGGCTTTGGGTGGCAGTTCTTCGGTGCCCAGTTCAACCAGAAAATCTTGAGCACTCATTGTGCAGCCTCCAGCTTAGCCAACACTTCATCACGCAGGTCCGGGGTCGCCATCGGGAAGCCCAGCTTGGCACGGGCCAGCAGGTAGGCTTGCGCAACGGAACGCGCCAGGGTGCGTACACGCAGGATGTATTGCTGGCGCGCGGTCACGGAAATCGCCCGGCGTGCGTCCAGCAGGTTGAAGGTATGGGACGCCTTCAACACCATTTCATAGCTCGGCAACGGCAGCGGTTGATCCAGTTCGATCAGGCGCTTGGCTTCGCTCTCGTAGAAATCGAACAGCTCGAACAGCTTCTCGACGTTGGCGTGTTCGAAGTTGTAGGTCGACTGCTCCACTTCGTTCTGGTGGAACACGTCGCCATAGGTCACTTTGCCGAACGGGCCGTCGGCCCACACCAGGTCGTAGACCGAATCCACACCCTGCAGGTACATGGCCAGGCGTTCGAGGCCGTAGGTGATTTCGCCGGTGACCGGGTAGCACTCGATGCCGCCCGCCTGCTGGAAGTAGGTGAACTGGGTCACTTCCATGCCATTGAGCCAGACTTCCCAGCCCAGGCCCCAGGCGCCCAGGGTTGGCGACTCCCAGTTGTCTTCGACGAAGCGAATGTCGTGCACCAGTGGGTCGAGGCCCACGTGCTTGAGGGAGCCCAGGTACAGTTCCTGGAAGTTTTCCGGGTTCGGCTTCAGGACCACCTGGAACTGGTAGTAGTGCTGCAGGCGGTTCGGGTTTTCGCCGTAGCGGCCGTCAGTCGGGCGGCGGCTGGGCTGCACATAAGCGGCGTTCCAGGTTTCCGGGCCGATGGCACGCAGAAACGTGGCTGTGTGGAAAGTGCCGGCGCCTACTTCCATATCGTAGGGCTGAAGTACCACGCAACCTTGCTCGGCCCAGTATTGCTGGAGGGCGAGGATCAAGTCTTGGAAGGTACGCACGGCTGGCGTAGGCTGGCTCACGAAATTCACCTGTTTCTTGGGCTGCGATTTAAAGAGCGGGAGTATACCCGATTCGTTCGTGCGCACGCCCCCTGGAGCCTTATGCCACGCTGCTTTTGGTGTTCTGACGATCCGTTGTACATGGCTTATCACGATCAGGAGTGGGGCACGCCGCTGCGCGATGCGCAGGGTTTGTTCGAGTTGCTTTTGCTCGAAGGGTTCCAGGCGGGGCTGTCCTGGATCACCGTTTTGCGCAAACGCGAGCGTTACCGGGAAGTGTTGTACGGCTTCGATGTGCAGCGCGTGGCGCAGATGAGCGACGCGGAAATCGATGAGCTGATGCTCGACCCGGGCATCATCCGCAACCGCCTCAAGCTCAAGGCCGCCCGTCGCAATGCCCAGGCCTGGCTGGCGCTGGAAGACCCGGTGGCGTTCCTCTGGTCGTTCGTGGGCGGCAAACCCATCATCAACCATTTCAAGGATCGCAGCGAAGTGCCGGCCATCACGCCCGAGGCACTGGCGATGAGCAAAGGCCTGAAAAAAGCCGGGTTCACTTTCGTCGGGCCGACCATTTGCTACGCCTTGATGCAGGCCTCGGGCATGGTCATGGATCACACCCAAGACTGCGACCGCTACGCCGAGTTGGTAAACGGCGGTTAGAATAGCCGGCTCGCAACACGGCCCATACATTCAGGAGTGACCTGTGGATAAGTTGAAAGGCGCCTTGCTGGTCGGCGCTCTGCGGTTGTTTGCGCTGCTGCCCTGGCGAGCGGTGCAGGCGGTGGGCTCGGCGATTGGCTGGCTCATGTGGAAATTCCCCAACCGTTCCCGCGACGTGGTGCGGATCAACCTCGCCAAGTGCTTTCCCGAGATGGACCCGGCCGAGCGCGAGCGGCTGGTGGGCCAGAGCCTCAAGGACATCGGCAAATCCCTGACCGAAAGCGCCTGCGCCTGGATCTGGCCGGCCCAGCGCTCCATCGACCTGGTGCGCGAAGTCCAAGGCCTGGACGTGCTGAAAGAAGCCCTGGCCTCCGGCAAAGGCGTGGTGGGTATCACCAGCCACCTGGGCAACTGGGAAGTGCTCAACCACTTCTATTGCAGCCAGTGCAAACCGATCATTTTCTACCGCCCGCCCAAGCTCAAGGCAGTGGATGAATTGCTGCAAAAGCAGCGCGTACAGCTGGGCAACAAAGTCGCCGCATCCACCAAGGAAGGCATCCTCAGCGTCATCAAGGAAGTGCGCAAGGGCGGCCAGGTGGGCATCCCCGCCGACCCGGAACCGGCCGAATCCGCCGGCATCTTCGTGCCCTTCTTCGCCACCCAGGCCCTGACCAGCAAGTTCGTGCCGAACATGCTCGCCGGCGGCAAGGCGGTCGGCGTCTTCCTTCACGCCCTGCGCCTGCCGGACGGCTCCGGCTACAAAGTCATCCTCGAAGCCGCGCCAGAGGCCATGTACAGCACCGACACCGAAACCGCCTGCGCGGCCATGAGCCAAGTGGTGGAGCGCTACGTGCGGGCTTACCCGAGCCAGTACATGTGGAGCATGAAACGCTTCAAGAAGCGCCCGCCGGGCGAGGCGCGGTGGTACTGACCTGCCGCACACCGCTCCCCCTGTGGGAGCGGGCTTGCTCGCGATAGCGCCCTAACAGCCGCCACATAACTAACGGACTTCACCCCACGCCATCTCCCCTCCTAAAGCTCGGTCCCCGGCTGTCGATAACCCGATGTATCCGCCAATCATGGACCGATGAAATGGAACTCTCCCTTAGCACTGCCTCTATCCCTCCAGCCAACACCAACCTCACCCGTTCCGAGCAGAAGTTGGTCACCAATCCTCCAGCAGGCTCCGTAAAGGAACTGGCAAACGGCGGCCCAGCAGCCATCTACCACCCCAGTGAGGAGACTCAAACCACGGTGGGAACACCGGTGTTTACCGTCACCTGGATCGGTCGACCCCAATCGCCAGATTTTCCGCGATATGCCGCGATCACCGCGGGAGCGAAAAGCACGCTGACCACCTCCTTCGAGACATTCCAGTCAACGTTGTCAGCGACCCACCCGGATTTGGCCAGCAAGAAATACGGCTTCACCGTCGAGGCCGACGGCAAGCTGAAAGTGCTCAACTCGGCTGGCCAGCTCAGCAGCTCGGACGCCCAGCGGCTGACGGATCTGCTCAACGAATCCACCGATCTGAAAGCCGCAGCCGTTGCGTTCCGCGACGCCTCCATCGACATGGTCGACGCCGACTCGCCATGGTCCGGCAGCTATCTGGGTCTCTACAACCTGACCAAGGAAAACTTCGCCAGTACCATCGACCTGGCGCCGATGCTCAAGCGCGCCGGCTCGGTGCCGCCCCAGGAATTTTCGGACGGGCTGTTTTTCAACCAGCTGGCGTACAAAGGTGAACGGGCGACGCGAGAGACGGAAGCCGCGATGCTTGAACGGCGTGCTGCGCAGCGATTCAGCGCGCAGGCCTGAAAGCCGTGTCTACCGAACCGTGTGGCGAGGGAGCTTGCTCCCGCCGGGCTGCGCAGCGGCCCTTCCCCATGATCAGCTATGAGCTGGCGGTGTGGTCGGCTTCCTGATGGTTGTTTGACCACGAGGAGGCGCAAAGCCTCAATCGTGTCCATGATTAAGGGCCTGCGATATCGGCGACGTTGGGATGGCAAAGCCATCTCTAAATCCGTCGGACTACCGTCCAGTCAGGAATATCGCACTTCCTCTGGTTCATTAATCAAGGAGTCCCCTCATGAACATCGTTTTCACCGGACGTCAGGTCCTGGTCACTGGGTCCACCAGCGGTATCGGTTTTGCCACAGCCAAAGGTTTTCTCGAAGCCGGCGCTCATGTAGTCATCAACGGTCGCAGCCAGAGCAGCGTGGACGACGCATTGCAGCGCCTGGGTGCCCTTGCTTCAAATGCCGTCGGTTTCGTTGGCGACCTGAGCAATGAATCAGGCTGCCAGGCACTGATCGCCAAGCACCCCAGCTTCGATATCGTCATCAACAACCTGGGCATTTTCAAACAGGAGGATTTCTTCGAAACGCCGGACAGCGAATGGCAGCGGTTCTTCGAAACCAACGTGATGTCAGGCGTGCGTGTTTCCAGGGCCTACGCGCAAGGCATGGTCGAGCGCGGTTGGGGGCGGATTGTGTTTGTTTCGTCGGAATCGGGCGTGAACATTCCTGCCGACATGATCCACTACGGCTTCACCAAGACCGCCCAACTGTCCATCGCTCGCGGCTTGGCCAAGCGCCTCGCCGGCACGGGCGTGACGGTGAACTCGGTGCTGCCTGGGCCGACGCTTTCCGAAGGGGTTGCCCAGATGCTCCAGGCAGACGTCGAGCGCAGTGGAGAAAGCCTGGAAAAGGTCGCGGCGGATTTCGTCAACGAGCACCGCAGCACCTCGATCATCCAGCGCGCGGCACGCGTCGAGGAAGTTGCCAACATGATCATCTACGCCAGCTCGGAGCAGGCCTCGGCCACTACGGGGGCGGCGCTGCGTGTCGATGGTGGTGTGGTGGATAGCATCGTTTAGAGGGCTATGACACGTTGCAAAAAAACGCCGCTTCCTCATGAGAGATAAGCGGCGTTTTTTGTTTTGGAAGCAACATGGGTTGATTCGACCGGCGTTGGAGTGGTGAAGGGATGGTTCAGCCCACTCTGTTTTCCATCAGTCGATCCGAGCCACCTTCGGCCACACGGTTTTCTATCAACCGATCCGAACCGCCTTCAGCTACGCGTTTTTCGATCAG
>NZ_FOVS01000077.1:0-2985 GCF_900115235.1 Pseudomonas sp. NFACC24-1 | reverse complement strand
CGCACGTCGCGGCGATCACTCATAGGGATCAGCGACATCGAAGGCGTTACTACGACACTGGTCAGCACGACCACTACCAAGGCCGAGGCCGTGACTTCTTTACCGGTGTCCGGATCGGTGTAGGTGGCGGTGACTACGTTGCGTATGGCGCTGCCATCGAGTAAGTGGACGGCAGGGGCTTCATATTCACCATTGTTGCTGATGACGCCCAGAGCCCGACTGCCGTCCACGCTGCGCACGCTCCATTGGACATTCGAGTGTCTGTAGTTCAGTTGTCGAATCTCGAACGTCTGCTTGTCACCCGCCTTGATCACCGGCAAAAGAGGATCAAGGGTGAAAGTCGTTTCTTTTGGATCGATTTGCCCGACCATCAGCAGGTCACCCGGCAATCGGGCCTCGGTTAGCTGTAGGGCGTTGCGTTCAGGGAATAACAGGTTGCTGATGGCCAGAACGTTAAGGCCAGGCAACTCCAGAGTGCGGAAAACTCTCAAGATCTGCAGAAATGCTGGTTGGAGCGCCGCATGCAACATTCCAGGCAACTCAGGATAAGAACCTACATTTTTCAGCTCATTATTTGGATCCCAAACTCCGTTAAATTCAATAATCGGATCAGTGGCTTGCTCAAACGTCACATAGTTCGGAAGCGATGAAAACACCGGAGAAAATATCAGATGCACACGAGCTGTGGTTATGGCATCCCAATACCAATTCTCAGATCCGAACGCCCACTCCCACGAGCGCAAATGAAACGGCATTAATCGTGGCCCCTGCAGGGATAATTCAAGCCCACCAGCATCACCCGCAAATACCTGAAGTGCATTCTCCGGCGATGGATCAGTCAACTTAAACATGAGCGGACCGTTATTACTCAAACTTGTCTCTGTGACTAATGTTTTTTGCCAGATGTACCTGAACCCCGGAATATTAAACCCCCCTGCAACTGCAGTTAATATTCGAGCAACGTGATTAGATTCCGAGGATCTCAACCTCAGATTGCCACCTATTTGCCTTTCAATGGCCTCTCTCACATACCAATCAAACACCACTCGACTGGCCAACACCAACGAGCCCGAGTACAACGCCTTACCTGTCGTCGGATTCCGATCGTTGGGAATCAAATAATCCACTGCAAGGTCATTAGGATCGCCGCCTTCATTCGGATTACCCTTGGTCCTGACAAATAACACCACGGCCCCTTCACCGTAATCGTCGGAATGCCGATTCTTGCCCTCGTCCGTAGCCATGGTGCGGATCAGGAATGAACGTGGAGCCAGAAGATCGACATCGCGTAAGTCGAGCATCCCCAGCTCATATATCCTGTCTTCAGGTTTTTGTTCGAGAAACAGTTCTTTGAAGAAATTCCCCAGGGTTTCCTGGGCGCGGTCCTCTGTAACCAGATTGCAACGGCAGTTATAACCAGTACCAATATCAACAATGACCCTGCCCTGTTCGTTAACCGTACCGCGGCTGGCGGCCAAGTCGATATCCATGGTCAAGGTATAACCCTGATTAACGCTGACCACATAGCTGTAAAGAATCGCACCGGGAACTTGGCCTGTGCCCTTGCGTATATAGGACACAGTGCCTGCGACGATATCCATGGTGGCAGTCGCTCGGGAATCACGCAGCGAAGCTTTTTCAAAGCTCAAGCGCGGATGGCTAAGGATCACCCCCCCCATCTCCAGGTATTCGCTTTTATCCGGCGTCATGAATGGCGCGCCAAAAATACGCTTGAGAAAGCTCTCGCGATTGAAGCGGGTAATATATTGCTGCTCCAGCAAACTATTGACCTTGGCTCGATTCATGAATACCAGGGCATCCCAACCGAGTGTGACCGACTTGCCTCGCATTTTGTTAGTGAGTGCACTTAACGAATAAGTAGTCATGACTTTAGCCTTCAGCGATATAAATCGACTGTGTATAAACAGGGCAACAAGTACCGATCAGGGCGGCACTTATATTGATGTCATTCAGATTCCCAATCGGACTTGAGCGTATTCCCCACGCTGCCAATCAGTTCCACATATCGATGCCGTTTGAGTGGATGGTTGTTGAGGTCGTCATGGCGCTTCTCCTAAAACCGCGAAATATTTAAACGGGACGACTAGACAGTCGCACCGAAAGCCATTCATATCATTAACCTAAAATCTTCAGCTTGTTTCGATTAATTCCATCAAAGCCGATTCTCCCCCTGTGCCGGTTGCCATATCTGTCAAACACAACAACGTCCAATTCCTTATCAAAGTCGGACTTGGCATAACCGTCATATCGCCAATATTCACGCCGCTGCAGGCTGAACAACACTTCACCTGACGGTATCTCATCTCTAACCGTTTCCTCTGGTGCGTTGAGTTGACCGACCAAGCGTCTCTTGAGAATTTCATCGGTATGCAGAATTATCTTTCCCTGATCATTCAGGTCATCGGCGATGGCATATCCGGTAATGCTATGGATATCCTCAAGCGTCGTGTCAGTTTCCCATCTCACCATGCTCGAGTTGCCGACGAACTGAATTTTCTTTATAGGCACCTGCCTTTGGTTAATCAGTAGTTTCAAATAGTAGTAATCCAGGGTGGTCAGATCTTTTTCATCGTCCTTATCACCATCGACACGCTTAGGCCAATTCCCCCCGGGCTCACCAAAGGTTAAAACCACCCCTCCAATGGTGCCGGCTTCCGGCGGTTCAACAGCATGCAGATTGATGACCCTATGGTCCGCATCGCCTTCCGTTCCCGGGTTGGAATAGAACGTTTCATAGTTGTCGCTGCGCAACATCGCGGCAATACGCAGGTCTTCGACCTTATGGCATTGAACGAAGAACTCCTTGACCACCATGCCCTTCGGTCTTTTTGGAGGATCCTCCTGGCTCAGTGTGGGATGAGGGTACCGCTCATAGATATTCTCGGACTCGGTGTAATACCATTTATTACCTACAGGTACTCCGTCTTCACCGACTTCCGGCAACGGGATTTTCTGTTCTGCCGA
>NZ_FOVS01000022.1:0-114480 GCF_900115235.1 Pseudomonas sp. NFACC24-1 | reverse complement strand
TTGTCGCAAACTCCCAGAATCTGGCGAGAGTTAGATGAATGGATACGACACCGACTACGAGCAATCCAGCTCAAGCAATGGCGGCGTAGTTCAACGATCTATCGAGAGCTACGCAGGTTGGGTGCAAGTGAGGCTACTGCTCGCAAAGTGGCGGGAAGCTCTCGCTGCTGGTGGCGCAATAGCGCTCTTGAACTCAACCGAGTGCTCGATATAGCGTGGTTCGACAGAACGGGTTTACCGCGTCTCTCCTGACCTCAATCTCTCGAACCGCCCGGTGCGGACCCGCATGCCGGGTGGTGTGGCAGGGGAACGGCCTATGAAGGCCGTCCCCTATGCCGATTGTCTGCCCTATAACTTTCAATTTAACGCCTGATCGTAGTTGGCCAGGTGTTACTGTTTGTCAGCGTTTAATAGTTATTGCCATTTATAAGAAGTTTCTCTTTCTATGTAAGGGAAATAGATTAACAGATCATTCCTTCTATTTTGAGAGATTTTTCCTACATAGGGGGGCTTAAACTTTCTATAAGGTTCCGGTGCTTGCAGGCCGTGCACTGAGCGATCCGGCGGGCCTTGCAAGATGACGGTAAAACGTCTTTCAATCTCGATGGATAGTCTGGAACTTATATGAAAAACAACTTCAACAAGAATGGCGTATTAACGGGGTGCGCATCGTCGTTAGTTCTGTTGTCGGCCATGCTGACATCCCAGGGTGTATTCGCCCACGGATACCTCGAAGTGCCGCCTTCGCGGGCATTTTTATGCCAGAAAGGTGAAAACAAAAACTGCGGTGGTGCGCAATACGAACCTCATAGTACCGGTGAAACGTTCAAGGGCTTCCCGAACGGAGCAGGCGGCGCCCCGCTGCAAGGCCCGATCGACGGCCAGATTGCCAGCGGCAGTAACCCGCTGTTTTCCGCCCTGGATGCGCAGTCGTCCACTCGCTGGCAACTGACTGAAATCCGCGATCGCAACATTGCGTTCCAATGGCGATACATCGCCCCACATCTGGCGACCAAACACGAATATTTCATTACCCGTGAGGGGTGGAACCCAAACAAGCCGCTCGAGCGCGCATCGTTCGACAGTGCACCGTTTTGTACGGTAGACGGCGGTAATCAAGTGCCGGTAAGTGGTGCCGAGCACAATTGTGTGATTCCCGACAGCAAGTCGGGTCATCACGTCATCCTGGCGGTCTGGACGGTCGGGGACTCCGCCAACGCATTCTACAATCCGGCGGATGTGAACATCCTCGCCGAAGCCGCCTTGCCGGGCGGCTGGTCGCCGGTGGGCAGCATCGCACCGTCGGCTCCACTGCTGGCGGGGGACAAGGTCAAGGCCCGGGCATTCTCCGCCACCGGTGAAAATGCCGAATACAGCGTAGAGATCAGCATCGACAACGCCGACGAAGGCAAGCCCGAGAACTGGTCGTTCAAACTGGCCGAGGCCATCAACAAGGCCCATCCTTTGATTCGTGCCGGTATCCGTGACGACGAGGGCAATATCACGCCGATCAAGGGTACCAACAAGCTGTATGCCCAGGACGAAAGCGGCGTCAAGCGCTATGAAGTGCAACTGGACATGAAGGAAGACCCTGGCGCCAGCATGGAGGTCGCTTCCCTGCAGCCGGAATATGTACTGGACAAAGGCCGGGTCAGCATGGCGTTCGCAGCACAGACCAACCGCAGGATGAACCTGCAGGCCACGCTGTTCGATGAAAACAACAAGCAGGTCGGTACGGTGAGCCAGACTGTGGCTGAAGGCAATACCGGCCTGAGCATTGATGTACGCAGTGCGCCGGGTGCCCACACCTTGACGCTGGTGGGTACCACCGAAGACGGACGCAGCACTCGCCAGGATACCCGGAGCGTCACCCTGACCGGTGACGGCGTGGGCATCGAGTACGACTTCGAGTTTCCTAAAGGTCTCAGCGACTACACCGCCGGCACCAAGGTGCTGCAACCCAAGACTGACGAAGTATTCGAGTGCAAGCCGTTCCCAGCGTCCGGCTACTGCAAGCAATACTCCCCGACCGCCAACGGCTTCGAGCCGGGTATCGGTGCCTCCTGGCAAAGCGCCTGGGACAAGCTGTAAGTCCTGATAGGCACGGCTTCGGGCGATCCGCAGGGATTGCCTGGAGCCTTCGAAGGAGGGCGCGTGATGCATTCCAATTATTCCCGGCCACGTGTGCTGCTGCACTGGCTGTCGGCGGTCATTATCCTGTGGACCTTGGTGTCCGGGTTTTATGTGGCTTACAACCCGGTGTCGGCTGCGACCGAACACTGGATCGGGTCATTCAATGTGTCGCTGACGACGTTGTTCATTCCGCTGTTCGTATGGCGAGCCTGCCTGTTTGTCTGCGCGTTGGAGTCCCATGGAACAGCGCCTGCGCCAATCAAGAAGCTGGCCTTTGCGGTACACGCCGTGATCTACCTGGTCATTGCTGTCGTCCTGGTGACCGGCGTCCTGATGATGAAAAGCGCGATCAGTGTCTTCGGACTCGTTCACTTCCCCCAGCCGCTGAGCGATCCGGCGCTGATCGAACGGGCCAGCACGATCCATACCTCGGCTTGCGTGGTGCTTTCCGTGCTCGTGGCGCTGCATCTTTGCGCAGTGGCCTGGCATGAGTGCTCCGGACGCAGGGTGGTGCGGCGAATGACCTTCGCCAAGCCCTCGGGCGCGATGATCCGGCGGGCGCAAAAGTGAGTGTTTCTTTCAAGGTTGGCAGTCGTTTGCCCACGACAATCCTGATGCTCGTACCGCTGTTGTATGGAGTGTTGCTGGCCGGGCACGAGTGGCGTTATCGCCAGGCAGTGGCCCGTGATGTGCCAGTGGTTGGCGGCTCGCCGACCGCTCCGGCGCCTGTCCTGCCCAACGCACAAGCCGTCGCGACGGTATTCGGCCTGACGCCCGAAGGTGCCCATGCCCCCAGCGCTGAAGCGATCACGTTGCAAGCCAGTTTTGTCGCTGGCCAAGGTTTGTCGCGGGCCTTGCTGGCGGACGCCGCCGGCCCGCGCATTTACCAAGTGGGCGAGCGTTTGCCGGGTGGCAGCGTGCTGCGCCGGGTCGAGACCAGCCATGTGACGTTGTGGCGCAACGGACGTGAAGAGCGCTTGGCCCTGCAACCCGCAGCCAAGCCCCTGCTGCGCCGGCTGAGCCTCGAAGACGGGGGCCATGCCGCGCCGCATTCCTCGCAATACCTACGCCCGGTGGCCGGGCAATCAGAGTGATCGAATTCATGAACAGCTTTATCCGGGAGCGTGTTTCGCGCGTCCTGTTCTGCTTCGCCGCGTCTTGCCTGCTGACGCCCGGCGGTTTGTTGCAGGCCGAAGAGGCCCAGTGGCAACTGGCGATGAACAACGCGGAACTGCGCGATGTGGTCGAAGAGTTTTCCGCGATCCTGGGCAAGACCGTGGTGCTCGATCCTCGGGTGTCGGGGCGTATCACGGTCATGTCCCGTGAGGCCCTGGACCGCGAAGGGGTGCGGCGGTTGTTCTATTCGGTACTCGATGCCCATAACTTCACCGTGATCGACGAAGGCGAGCGGATCCTGATCACGCCGGTCAGCGATGCCAAGACGCGTGCCGGTGTCGCCGACGAACAAAGCGCCACACCGTCGCAGTTCGTCACCCGGGTTCTCGACCTGCAATCGAGCATCGCCGCCGATGTCGCCGGGCTAATCCGCCCCTTGGTCTCGGCCAATGGTTACGTCGGTCCTTCGGTATCGTCCAACGCCCTGGTGGTCACCGACACCGCCGCCAACGTCCAGCGCATCGCCGGCGTGGTGCAACGATTGGATTCAGGACGCAACCGCAATCACGTGGTGGTGCGCTTGAAGCACGCCCAGGCCGGGGACATCGCCCCACTCGTGGAAGCCTCCGGCGGCAAGCGCGAGGGGGATACGGCGGGGGTGGTGATCGCCGATGCCCGCAGCAACCGGCTGGTGATCATCGGCGCGCCAGCGGTGCGTCAACGCCTGGTCGACCTGGCCCGGACCCTTGACGTGCCGGCAGCCGCCTCCCAGGACAACGCCCGGGTCATCCGTCTGCGTCACAGCGATGCCAAACAGTTGGCCGAGGTGCTGGAAGGTGTCGGCCAGGATAGGAAAAACACGCCGGCCCTCGCTGGCCAACGGGAAACCGCGGGTACCAGCCCCTTCAGGATCAAGGCCGATGAAAGCCAGAATGCCTTGGTCCTGATCGCCGAGCCGGCCCAGGTCCGCATCATCGAGAACATCGTCCGGGAGCTGGACCAACCCCGGGCCCAGGTGCTCATTCATGCGGCCATCGTCGAGGTGAGCGGAGATATTTCCGAAGCGCTGGGGGTGCAGTGGGGACTCAAGAGCGGTAGCGCGACAGGGAGCATCAACTTCCCGGGAACCGACATCCCGATCATCGGCCTGGACTTCAACAAGCTGGATAAAACCAAGGAAAGCGCCTTCCTGCGGCTGGGCGGCGATCGCTTCAGTGCGCTGGTCTCGGCGCTGGCGAGCAATGCCCACAGCAACCTGCTGTCCACCCCCAGCCTGCTGACCCTGGATAACCAGGAAGCGGAAATCATCGTGGGCCAGAACGTTCCGTTCAAGACGGGTTCCTACGCCACCAGCGGCAACGGCGCGGACAATCCGTTCACCACTGTGGAGCGCAAGGATGTGGGTATCAGCCTCAAGGTCAAGCCATACATCAACGAAGGCTCGACCTTGCGCCTTGAAGTCGAGCAGGAGGTGTCGGACATCGCGCCGTCGGTCTCCGGTGTGGACTCCTCGGACCTGATCACCAACAAGCGCGCCTTGAAGAGCACGATCCTGGCGGACGATGGCGAGATCATCGTGATCGGCGGCCTGATCCGCGACAGTGTCCGCAGCCAGCAAAGCGGTGTGCCACTGCTGCGCAGTATTCCCTACCTGGGCGCGTTGTTTCGCTGGAACCGCGACACCCAGACCAAAAGCAACTTGATGGTGTTCCTGCGCCCGACCATCGTGCGCAGCAGCGAGGACCTGGCCGATGTGAGCCGGCAACGCTACGACGCGCTCCGGGAGTTGAGCAAACCGGGCTCGCGGAAAAACAATTCGCTGCTGTTGCCCCGGGACGCCCGCCAGTTGTTCGAATCGTCTGCGCAGGAGCCGGCGCTTGACTTGCGTCCATCGCAGCCGGAGGACCTGTGAGCGAGCCGTTGCCCTTTGGTTTCGCCAGGCGCCTGGGCGTGCTGCTGGAAGGCGCGGGGCCGACCTTGAGCCTGGCGATGCGCAGCGACACGCCCCTGACTGCCGTGGCTGAAGTCCGGCGCCTGTGTGGGCGGGATCTACCTATCCAGGTCCTGGCGCCGGCGCAGTTCGCCGCGCGCCTGGCCAGCGTCTATCGCCAGGGCCAAAGCGCTGCCGAGCAGGTGGCCCAAGGCCTGGACGAGGAACTGGACCTGCTCAGCCTGGCCGACCAGATGCCGCAGACCACCGACCTGTTGGAGCAGCAGGGTGATGCGCCGATCATTCGCCTGATCAATGCGCTGCTCAGCGAGGCGGTCCGCGAGCACGCTTCGGATGTGCACCTGGAAACGTTCGAGCAATACCTGTCGGTGCGCATGCGCATCGACGGGCAGTTGCAGGAAATGCTGCGCCCGCGCCGGGAACTGGCGAACCTGCTGGTGTCGCGGATCAAGGTCATGGCGCGCCTGGACATTGCCGAAAAACGCGTGCCCCAGGACGGCCGGATGGCGTTGCGCCTGGCCGGGCACGAGGTCGATGTGCGGGTCTCGACCCTGCCTTCGGCCCATGGCGAGCGGGTGGTGTTGCGCTTGCTCGACAAGCAGGCCGGGCGTCTGGATCTGCAACGCCTGGGCCTGCCCGACGACACCTTGGCGAGCCTGCGCCAGTTGCTCGGCAAGCCCCACGGCATCGTGTTGGTCACCGGGCCCACGGGGTCGGGGAAGACCACCAGCCTGTATGCGGCGCTGAGTAGCCTCAACGACCAGAGCCGCAACATCCTCACGGTCGAAGACCCCATCGAATATCACTTGCCGGGCATCGGCCAGATGCCGGTCAACCCGAAAGTCGACATGACCTTCGCCCGTGGCTTGCGGGCCATTTTGCGTCAGGACCCGGACGTGGTGATGGTCGGCGAAATACGCGACCGCGAGACCGCCGAAATCGCCGTCCAGGCGTCGCTGACCGGGCACCTGGTGCTCTCGACCCTGCACACCAACACCGCCGTCGGTGCGGTCACACGGCTGGTGGACATGGGCGTGGATGCGTATCTGCTGGCGTCGTCCCTGGCCGGCATCGTCGCCCAGCGTTTGTTGCGCTGTCTGTGTCCTTCCTGCAAAGCCCCTTATGTGGCCGACGCCGCCACGTGTCGGCGCTTGGGCCTCGACGCCGATGCCGCGCCCAGGCTGTTCAAGGCCCAGGGCTGCGAACAATGCCAGAAAGGCTATCGCGGGCGCTTCGGCATCTATGAGCTGGTGCATGTCAACGCTGCGCTGTCGCAGCTGATTCACCAGGGCGCCACCGAGCAGGCGCTCGCCGCCGAGGCCCGCAAGACCTCCCGCAGCCTGTTCCAGGACGGTCGCCAGCGCGTGCTGGAAGGCCTGACCAGCGTCGACGAATTACTGCGCATTACCCAGGAGGATTAGCGCCATGCCGACCTTCGATTATCAGGCCGAAAACCCCCAGGGCCGACGCTGCAAGGGCCGCGTGGAAGCCGACAGCCCCCGGCATGCTCGACAGTTGTTGCGCGAACGCGGCTTGCTGCCCAGCGAATTGGCCGAAGCCAAGGAGCCGCGAGTCCTGGGCGGGCGCCATGCCGGGGGGCGTTTGGGGCCGGCGGATCTGGCGTTGCTGACGTTGCAGCTGTCCACCTTGATCCAGGCCGGCCTACCCCTTGAGGAATCCCTGGGAGCGGTGGCGCAACAGAGCCAGAAACGCCGCGTTGCCCACCTGCTGGCGGCGGTGCGCAGCCGGGTGATGGAAGGTCACGCGTTGGCGACGGCACTGAGGGCCTTCCCTCAAGCGTTCCCCGAACTGTTCTGCGCCACGGTCGCGGCGGGGGAACAGTCGGGTCACTTGGGGCAGGTGTTGGAACAGCTGGCGAGTTACACCCAGGCGCGTCAGGCCTCGCGCCAGCGCATTCAACTGGCGTTGGTGTACCCACTGATCCTGATGCTGGCCTGTGTCGCGATTGTCGCGTTCCTGCTGGGTTATGTGGTGCCGGATGTGGTGAAGATTTTCATCGACAGCGGTCAGCCGTTGCCCTGGCTGACCCAGGCGCTGATCGCCGTGAGCGATGGCTTGCGCCGCCATGGCCTGGTGCTGCTCGGTGCCTTGGCCGGGCTGTTCGGGTTGTGGCGCTGGAGCTTGCGCCAACCGGCGTGGCGCCTGCGCTGGCACCGCTTGTTGCTGCGGCTGCCGCTGCTGGGCGAGGTGCTGCGGGCGATGGAAGCGGCGCGATTCGCCAGCACCTTGGCGATCCTGAGCAAAAGCTCGGTACCGCTGGTGGAGGCCTTGCACATCGCCGCCCAGGTGATCGGCAACCTGATGATCCGCGCCCGCATGGCCGATGTCGCCCGTTCGGTACGTGAAGGCGGGACCCTGACCCGTGGCCTGGAGCAGGGCGGTGATATTCCGCCGCTGATGCTGCACATGATCGCCAGCGGCGAACGGGCCGGCGAACTCGACAACATGCTGGCCCGGGCCGCCGAACAACAGGAGGCCAGCCTCGCGGCGCGCATCGCGCTGGTGGTGAGCCTTTTCGAACCGGCCATGTTGGTGCTGATGGGCGGCGTCGTGCTGCTGATCGTCATGGCCATCCTCCTCCCGATCCTGAGCCTCAACCAATTGGTGAACTGACCGATGAAATTCCAAAGCAACCGACCCCCACGCCATCAACAACGCGGTTTTACCCTGATCGAAATCATGGTGGTGGTGGTCATCATTGGCGTGCTGGGCGCCATCGTCGTGCCGCAGTTCATGAGCCGACCCGACCAGGCCAAGGTCACGGCCGCCCGCACTGATATCCAGGCGATCGCCACGGCCCTGGAAATGTATCGCCTCGACAACTTCCAGTACCCCTCGACCCAACAAGGCCTGGAGGCGTTGAGCAAACGCCCGTCCGGTACCCCTGCGGCCAGGAACTGGAACCCCCAGGGTTATCTGAAAAGCTTGCCGGTCGACCCTTGGGGCACGCCCTACCAGTACCTCAACCCTGGGCACAAATCCCTCGATGGCGGCTATGACCTCTACTCCCTGGGCGCCGATGGCGTGTCGGGTGGTGAAGGGGTGGCGGCCGACATCGGCAATTGGGCCGAGTGAACATGCCGCGTCGTTGCCGGGGCTTCACCTTGTTGGAGCTGATGGTCGTCATCGTCTTGATCGGCGTCCTGGCGGGCATGGTCCGCTTCGCCACCGGGCCGGGCCCGGCGCGTGAAGCCCGCCAGCAAGCCCGGGACTTCATTGCGCTGGTGCAGCAGTTGCGCGAGCGGGCGGTGCTGGACGGGCAGGAATATGGTGTGCACGTGCAGCCCGGCGGTTATCAGGCGTTGCGACTCGACGTCCAGGGTTGGACGACCGTGTCGGTGCCGCATCGATTGCCCGAGGGCTTGACGCTCGGGTTGGAGCTGGACGGTCATGTCCTGTCGCTCGATGCCGTTCAAGGCTCACCCCAGTTGCTGATGCTCAGCAGTGACGAGATCAGTCCGTTCAGGCTGTTCATCAACGTCGCTGGACAGGCGGTTGCCCGGGTATCGAGCGATGGCCTGGGGGAGCCGCTGATCGATGAGTAATGCGCGCAGGCAGGCCGCCGGTTGCCAGGGTTTCACGCTGTTGGAAGTCATGATCGCCCTGGCGATTTTCGCGACGCTGGCGGCGGCCGTACTTTCGGCCAGCCAGTTCGTGCTCAAGCAAAGCGCCGGGCTTGAGGAGCGTCTGTTCGGCGCCTGGCTGGCGGACAATCAACTGAGCGAACTGCGCCTGGAAATGGTCACGTCGCCCGGACAACAGCGACTGAATCGGCACTTGGATCGCCGCGATTGGGTCTTGCAGCAGCGCATCGCCCCGGCCCGCGATGGGCGCCTGTTGCAGGTCGAGATCCAGGTCAGCCGCGATGACAGTGCGGCCGTCGCACACCGCACCACCGGTTGGATCCGCAGCCATCATGAATAAGCAAGCGGGTTTCACCTTGTTGGAGCTGGTCATCGCCATCGCCATTTTTGCCTTGCTCGGCCTGGCCAGTTGGCGGTTGTTCGATGGGGTCGTGCGGACCCAGCAGGGAGTCGGTCAACATGAGCGCGACATCAGGGCCTTGCAGCGTGCTGTCGGCGTGATCGAACGGGATGTGTGGCAGGCGGTTGCCGACTCGGTCGTGCTCGCGCCCGGGCATTTGCAGTTGCAGCGCAGCCATTGGCGCAACCCACTGGACCAGCCTCGCAGCGAACGGCAAACAGTGAACTATCAGCTCAAGGGCGGCGCGTTATGGCGTGAGAGTGTCGGTGAAGGCATGACGCTTGTGCAGCGACAGATATTGCTCGACGACGTCCGCAGCCTGAGCTGGCGCGTGTTCGACCGGCAACGGGGCTGGCGCGCTGAAACCGTGAATGGTACCGCGCCGCTGGCGTTGGAGTTGATCGTGTCTGCGGGGCGTTTCGAACAGATCCGCCGGGTGCTGCTGTTGCCGGAAGCGTTGCCATGAAGCGCCAACGCGGCGTGGCGCTGATCAGCGTGCTGCTGGTGTTGAGCCTGGCATTGCTGCTGGTCGGTGGGCTGTTGCGCAGCCATCGCCTGCTGTTGCACAGCAGCGCGCAGCAACTGCAACAGGTCCAGTTGCGGCAATTGGGATTGGCTGGGGAAGACTGGGCGCGGGTGGTGTTGGAAGGCAGTGGGATAACGCCATCCGGGCCCGTTGACCTGAGCCAGGATTGGGCCCGGCTCGGGCCTGTCATGGAAATGGACGGTGCCGAGCTGCACATCGGTATCGAGGATTTGTCCGGGCGCCTGAATCTCAATGGGCTGCTGGCCCTGGGGCAAATCGATCAGGTCACCCTCGGTCGCTGGACCCGCTTGCTGGCCTTGCTGGATCTGCCGCCGCTGTCGTTGCCCCAGGTCGGACCGATACAGGAGTTGAGTCAACTGCGCCTGCTGCCGGGCATCGACGGCCCGACGCTACGGCGCCTGGAGCCCTGGGTGGCGTTGCTGCCAAAGGACGCGCGGATGAACATCAATACCGCCCCGCAGCGCGTGCTGATGACCCTCGATGGCATGGAGGCGGGTGCCGCCCAGGCGTTGGTCAACCAGCGGCTCCAGGCGCCATACACCAGCGTGCAGGCGTTTACCAACGACCCGTTGCTATCCGGCGCGGGCCTCAACAGCCATGGGTTGGGGGTGGGCAGTCGCTGGTTTCGAATCACCGTGAGCGTGATCCATGCCGACAGCCGTCTGCGCCTGGCCTCGGATATCGAGCGTGATGCTGTCAGCGGGCGCTGGACGGTTCGCCAGCGACGTTTCTTACCCTTCAGTCCCAGTGAGCTTCCTTGATGAAAACCTGGCTTTACCTGACCGCCGAGGGCCTGTCCGCGCCTTGTGCCAACTGGCCGTGCTGCGTGTGGTCGCCCAGCGGCGAGCGTCGTCGCCTGCCGTTGCACGAGGCGGCCGGCGAGTTGAGCGGCCGGCCCGTCGATGTGCTGTTGCCGATGGAAATGTGCAGTTGGTTGCGCAGCGATCCGTGGCCCTCTCGACGCCAGCCCCGGCCCCAGGCGCTGGCATTCGCCATCGAAGAACAACTGAGTGAAAACCTGGAGGCGCTGCACATCAGCGTCGGCCCGCGGGACCGTCAGCACCGCTATCCGCTGATGGTGACGGAACGCGCCCGGTTCCAGGCGCTTCTGGCGCTGCTCGTCGAGCAAGGCATCGATACGCGGGCGGTGCATGTCGACGCCGACCTGCTTGCCGATGAGCAGGCATTGGGCGTGCGTTGGTTCGGGCGTTGGTTGTTGGGCGCAGGGCTGCCAGCGCGGCTGGCGTTGTCGGCGCGAGCCCTGGCGGCGCTCAAGCCCGGCTTGCCCGAGGACATTCACTGGCTGGACGAAGAGCGCGATTGCCCGGGCATCGATGAATGGCTGCTGAGTGCGGATGGACGCCCCATCGACCTGTTGCAAGGTGAGTTCCGTCGACGTCGTCGACCGCTGCCATGGCGTGGCGTTTCGGCGGTGGCACTGGGCATGTTGGTGCTCACCTGGGCCTTCGGCGACGCCCGCGTACGTTTTCTTGAGCGCGAAACCCGGCTTTTGTATGCCCACAGTGAGCAGCGGTTCAGGTCACTGTACCCCGGGCAGGAGCGGATCGTCGACCTGGCGGCGCAGTTCCAGGCATTGCAGAGTCGGCGCGGGCAAAGCCACGACACTCAGGTCGCGCGCCTGACCCGTCTGACCGAGCAGGTCATTGGCGCCAGCAACGTCGAGGTGCAGCGCATCGATTTTCGTGAAGGCGAAGGCTGGAAGATCCAGTTGACGGCGAACAGTTTCGTCGAGCTTGAACAACTGCGTGAACGCGGGCAGCAAAACGGCTTGCCCGTCACCCTGGGCAGCGCGAGCAAACAGAGCAATCGGGTGCAGGCCATCCTCACACTGGAGAACAGTTGATGAACGTCGATCGATGGCGGGTCTTGAAACAGACGTGGGGAAGCCTGTCGCGCCGAGAACAAGGGCTGTTGCTGGGGCTTGCCGGGGTGTTGTCGGTGGCGCTGGCCTACACCGCGATTTGGCAACCGACCTGGCAACGACGGGAAGTTGCCGAACGCCAGTACCAGCAACAGGCCGAACTGAACGCCCGGATCCAGCGTGCCGAACCCACCCGGGATATGACTGTCGCCACGCGGCCCTTGTCGGTGCGCGTCAATGAAAGTGCGACAGCGGCGGGGTTGGACATGGCGCAAATGGAGGTCGACGGCGACTCGGTGCGACTCGCCGTCAGTGGTGAGGCGAGTGCGTTGCTGCATTGGTTGGATCAACAGGAGCGAGAGGGATCGGTGCTGCGGTCGCTGACGTTGGAAGTGGAGAATGGTGTGTTGGGCGCGCGAGTGGTTTTGCGCCAATGACTCGGCTGCGCCCTGTAGGAGCTGCCGAAGGCTGCGATCTTTTGATTTTGATCCTTTCGCTCCGGACTCAATTGCCTGGGACGAGATCGCAGCCTCGTTGCGCTCGACAGCGCCTACATATTCCCCGGCAACAACGGCAATTTCGCCAGCTTCACCGCCACCCACAACGCAATCACCAGCAAGCCACCGATGAACAGGCCGATCCCGTTCCAGCCGCCCAGGTGCCAGGCCACGCCGCCGGCCGTGCCCGCCACGCTGGATCCGGCGTAGTAGCTGAACAGATAAAGCGACGAAGCCTGGCCCTTGGCCCTGAGGGCGCGGCGGCCGATCCAACTGCTGGCAACCGAATGGGCGCCGAAGAAACCGAAGGTGAACACCAACATGCCCGGGACCACCAGCCACAGCGGGGTGGCTATGGTCAGCACGAGGCCGGCCAGCATCAGCGCGATGGTCGCCCAGAGCATTTTGCGGCGACCGAGTCTGTCCGCCAGTGCGCCGACTTTGGCCGAGCTGTAGATGCCCGACAGGTACACCACCGACAGCAACCCGACAAAGGCCTGGTCCAGATGATAAGGCTCGGCCAGCAGGCGGTAGCCGATGTAGTTGAACAGCGTCACGAACGCGCCCATCAGCACGAAGGCTTCGAGAAACAGCAGTGGCAACCCGGCGTCGCGAAAGTGCAGGGTGAAACCGTCCAGCAGACTGCGCGGGTGCAGCGAACGGGGACGGAAGTTGCGTGACTCGGGAAGAATCCGCCAGAACACCGCCGCCGCGATCAACGCCAGGCCGCCAATCACCAGCATCGCGGTGTGCCAACTGACGAAGTCGATCAAGACCCCGGTGATCAGGCGCCCGCACATGCCGCCGATGGCGTTGCCAGCGATATACAACCCCATCGCCAGGCCGATGTGCTTGGGATGAATTTCTTCGCTCAGATACGTCATCGCAACCGCCGCCAACCCGCTCAACGACAGCCCGACCAAGGCGCGCAGCAGCAGGACGCCTTGCCAGGTCGGCATCATGGCGCTGGCGATCGTGCACACCGACGCGGCGAACAGCGCCGTCACCATCACCGATTTGCGGCCGATGCGGTCGGAAATCGGGCCGGTGATCAACAGGCCGATGGCGAGCAGGCCGGTCGCCACCGACAGGATCAGGCTGCTCTGCGCTGCGTTGATGGAAAACTCCCTGGACAGCAGCGGCATCATCGGTTGCACGCAATACAGCAGGGCAAAGGTCGCAAAGCCACCGCAGAACAGTGCCAGCACGGTGCGCATGAACATCGGCGTGCCTTTCTCGATGTAGAGGTCCTGGAGTTCGGCGACGACATCGTCCTGCGCACGCGGCGGAATTTCATGGGCCAATGGAGCGACAGCAGTTTTCACGGTGGACCTCGCAAGGACACGATCAGGCAGGCAATGAAAAAAGCATATAGCTGGCTAATATTTCTATCCAATATATTATTCGACCTGTTTAAGACGTTTGACGACCTATTGGATGGCCCATGGAACTGCGTCACTTGCGTTACTTCATCGCCGTTGCCGAAGAGCTGCATTTCGGCCGCGCCGCGCTGGCCCTGGGCATCTCCCAGCCGCCGTTGAGCCAGCAGATCCAGGCACTGGAACAGGAGATTGGCGCACGGTTGTTCGAGCGCACCAATCGTCGAGTCGAATTGAGCGAGGCCGGGCGGCTGTTCCTTGAAGAAGCGCGACGGGTGTTGGCCCAGGTCGACAAGGCCGCCGACGTGGCCCGCCGTGCCCAACTGGGGGAGCTGGGTGAGCTGAAAATCGGTTTCACTTCGTCGGCGCCGTTCAACTCCACCATTCCCCAGGCGATCTTCTCGTTCCGTCAGCGCTTCCCGGCGGTGCACCTGAACCTGCGGGAAATGAGCAGCACCCAAGTGGCCGACGCATTGCTGGATGAGGCGATCGAGGTCGGCATCATGCGGCCCTTGCCGCTGCCCGACGCCCTGAGGGAAATCGAACTCAGCCGCGAACCCCTGGTGGCCGTGCTCAGCGCCAAGCATCCCCTGGCCCAGGGCGATGAAAAGGGCCTGTTCCTCTCGGCGTTGGCTCAGGAACCGTTCGTGTTTTTCCCGCGCAGCTACGGCAGTGGCCTCTACGCGCAACTGCTGAGCCTGGCCCGCGACGCCGGCTTCAGCCCGCACTTCGCCCAGGAAGCCGGCGAAGCCATGACCATCATCGGCCTGGTCGCGGCAGGGCTGGGCGTATCGGTATTGCCGGCGTCCTACCAACGCATGCGTATCGATGGGGTGGTCTATCGACCGCTGCTCGATCCGGCGGCGGTCTCGGCCGTGTGGCTGGTTCAGCGCAAGGACCAGCGTTCGCCGATGGCGAAGGCGTTTGTGGATTTATTGACGCAAGGCACTGGCTGTTGATCCCCAACCACTCGACCTCGATTCGATCGACCTATCCTTCCCAGACCGTCGCGGGCTTATTGCCGTGGTAATCATAAAAGCCCTGGAGTATCCAGGTGTCGCCCTTGCGTTCGAACGCGGCGCGCCATGCGCCTTTGCCACCGCCGGGGGACAGTTGGGCCATGGTGTACCAGTAGTACCGATAGATTCGCTTGGTGGTTATCCTGCCGGCGCGGATATCTGCCAGGATTTCCCCGACCTTGGCTTCAGCCTCCTTGGAAAAGCTGGCGTATGACATCTGTGTTTCGGCCAATGGGCTGGTGCGGGTCTGGAATTTATCCGGCACAAGTTCCGGGGCGGGTAAAACCATGGGGGCGGTGGGTGGGGGTGTCCCTGTCACTTTGTTGGACTTGGCCTGTGTAACGATTTCGATGTCGAAGGGTTCATAGTTTGCGAGCGAACTGGTGAAGTTTGTAATGTCTTCGCCGGTGAGCAGCATGGTATTTCGCTGTGCCTTGCCTTTGTTGACAATGAGATAAGGCACTCGATTGTTCCTTATTTCCGTCAACAGGCCAGGCTTGTGCATGCGCTGCTTCTCTTCCCGAAGCGCAGCGATCATCTCGTTGTAGTAATCCTCCGAAACCATGTAGTTTCCTCGGGCGGCCTGCTCTTGCGGGCCATCCCCCGGATATAACGCCTGGGCCTTGGCATTCAATTTGGCTTCCACGGCGTGCAACATGGCCCGGGTGTCTTTGGATATCTTGTCCATGGCCACTCTTTTTCGGCCTTTATGAGGCGTGAAGGTCATGAAGACTGCGCCGGTCAGGTTGTCGGTGATGATGGTGGTGTGCACCTGGATTCGATCTTCGGTAAAGAACACGTTTTTGTGCGAAATGATCGTGTCATATATTTTTATTTTTTGTGTTTCGCTCAGTTCGACGTCAGGCGCGTTGGCTTCGATGTCTTTATAGCTAAGGGTCACGATTCGCCAAGTGTTCATCTTGTCCAGCAGATCGTCGTGGGCGGCCTGATGCCGGGACAGATTGCCCCGGCCCTGGGTCAGGTCCCTTATTTTCGAGAGATAGGCGTTGAGGTCGAGGGCGCCTATGTCGGCCATGCTTTCGTCCAGTAGGCGTTCGAGCAGCGCGTCGGGCATGGTGTGGAAAATCTCCTTTGCCGTGTTGACGGCTTCGAGGGTGGGGTAGCGATTGTTGACCAGCACCCCTTCCACCAATGCATTGAAATTGCGTTCTCGCGGCGTCTGCGGGGCTCGTCTGAACAGGCTCTGGAGCGCGCCGCCTCCGCGTAGGCGCTGACGTTCTTCAACCCGCCAACGATCATTTTCCCAAATGACGGTCCGTTGGTTGGAGCGGTTGTTGGGTGCGTAGATGATTTGCTCGCCTGCCTGGACCGCGGTCTTGTAATAGCCGTTCCCCAGCATCAGGTAGCCTTGCCCGCTTGCATCCCGGTACCGGTGACGACCCTCGTGGATCAACCCGTGGCCGTCGAACCCTTTGAGCAGGTACGGCTCCAGCTCCGGGTCCGTCATGGGGGGGAGCGCCGATAGCGCCGGGCGTGCTTGTCTGCGACGGCGCCCGGCGCGGGCCATGATCAAGTCCTGCCCCGCCTCGGCGATGACTTCTCCCAGCCCGCCGATAAAATCAAGGGTCCACTGCTGCAGGCTGCCGTTCTCATCGTCTATCGCCGACACCGCGGCACCGCCGGCCATGGTCGGCAGGATCGCCCGTCCCAGCAGGCCGCCCAGCCGGCCTGCCGGGAACATCGACATCGCCCCCGTCAGCAACATGACGGCGCTGCGGCGTCCCTCTTGGGCGTAGGTGCTGTCGCGCTCGGCATGGGTCACCGTCAACATGTCCACCGTCTTGATCCCATGGGCGATTTGCGTCTCATGCAGCGCTTTGAACACATCCCCCTCGACGATGGGCGAAGCGATGGTCTTCGCGAAATCATCCTGTGCCCTGTCCTTGGCCCACGCGAAGACAGACTGTGTGACTTTCTTGATTTTTTCCTCGGGCGTCAGGTTCTCCGAGGTCGGTACCATGCTGGCAAGTTGCTTGGCCTGTTCGAGCAGCGGCAGGTGCGAAATGAGCCAACGGATCATCTGCGACGTGGCTGTGAGTGTTTGCACCAAGGTTGTTTCCAACGCCCGCGCGCTTGGCGCATCCACGTCCCTGAATGTCTTGCCGTCGGGGGCGCCTGGTGTGTAAAGCGTCAACGAGGGGCGGCTCGCCGTCGCCCTCACCCCAAACGCCAGCACTTCCCTCAGCACGTTGTCGCCCCATTGCAGTTGGCGGACCACCACCTCGTGCCCGTTGACCTTGTCGCGCACCGCTGCGGTCGGGCCGTCCAGTGCGGCCAGTACCAGTTTCAAGCCGGTATTGTCCCGGTCGTGCCGCAAGTCTCCCGAAATATGCGCGGCCCACACTTGGGCGCGCATCTGTTGCGCTTTGAGGGCCATCCACTGCGCCTGTCGTTCCCGGGCCACGCGTTGCAGCTCGACCGGAAGCCGGGCGCCGATGTTCGCCCTTTCAATGACGTCCACAATTTGCGCGAAGCTCAGCGGCCCTTCCACGGTCGGGTGAGGGGCCTGGCGTTCGTCCTGGGTCAGGTTGGACATCGCCCACTGCGTCAGGGAGCGACGGTCATCGACGACTCCCCTCACGCTGCCTTGCGAGATCCCGGAGCCGAACGGCGAGCTACCCGTTGGTGCGTGGGGATCGACCACGGTTCTTCTGATGCTCAGGGACACGTCCTCAGGGTCGACCGGCGGGTATTTCGCCTTGATGACATCGGCGAGCAACTGACGGGTCCGGTCCCGAAGAGCGTCCATGGTGGCCAGCGTCACCGGGTCCGGCGGCGGGGGCTGATCCGTCAGGGCGTTGTGCAGGGCCCGCGTCGCCGCCCACCATGCCAGGCGATCGCTGGCGGTAACGTGCGGGTTGCCGTGCAGCCAGTCATTGAGTCTCTTGAGGTTTAGCCGCAGTTCGCGCTCCTCCATGGCGTTCGCCAGGTCCAGCTTGTGGCCGATGTCCGCCGCCGCATCGACCCTGTTCATCCAGGCGGTGATTTCTTCCGATGCCGCGGGACCGTCCAGCACGGCATCGCGCACGGCGGTTTTCTGCCCTGTCCGCAGTTCCGTGACCAGGCGAGCGAGGAAGTGCTCGGTGACAGGCGCGATGTCGACTTCATCCCCAGCGTTGCCGTCTTGCGCCAGGCCGGCCTTGAGCGCCACGAGGGTGTCGTACAGTTGCAACGGCTGGCCCGGGCGGTACAGCACGGCATTTCCCGAATCGCTGGTGTTGTCATACCGCGACAAGGCCACGGCGCCCGACACCGGTACGCTGAAGCTCCACCGGCGGGGTGTGATCCCCAGGCTGAACACCCCGGGTCTGACCCGGTCCGCCAACTGTGCACGAGACGCTGCGTCCGGCGCCGACAACGCATAGTCGGTCAGCGTCTGGTGCATTTGCGGGCTCAATGTCGTGTCCAGCCGATGCAGGTCGGCCTGGGCTTTTAGTTGCCTGGCGAGTTCGTCCGTCAGCCAGTCGCCGACGTTGCGGTCCTGGCTGAAGTCGGCCGGCTTGTTCCAGAACTCATCCAATGCACGGGTGAGCAGTCGTTCATAAAGCGCCGGCGTGGCGCTGATCAGCCGCTTGATTTCAGTTTTCACCGCGCGCTCGTTCAGGGCGACGGGCGCCGCGGCGGTGCCGTCCCGATGGGTGACAATCTCGATGTCGTCCAGGTCGCGGAAGAACGCCCGCGGATCGATCCTGCCAGCGACGACTTGCAGCAAAAGGGTTTCGAGCAAGCGGATGTCCGTCACCGTCTTACCGGTTGCCGGCTCATCGCCTGTGCGCTGCACAGGCGCGATCGTCTCTTCTCGCAGCGTGCGCACGGACAGTTCGTGTACCGTCATGCTGCCCGCCAAGGCCGGGAAGGTTCTCCTGAACCAATAATCCAGGTGTTGCCTCATCACATTGGAAGGCCGTGGGATGGCGTCGTTCAGGCGGATCATCTGTTGCTGCGACGCCTTGAGCTGGCTGATCAGCGGGGCATCCGGCAGCGCGGCGCTGTCGGCGAACGGCAAGTCATGGGACGTTGTAAGGGAGGTGTGTTCCACTGCTTTTCTTCCTGGAGGAATGTTGGCAGTACAACCTATTCAGGAAAAGTTCGGGTGGGTGGTATATAGGTACCGCATGCGGGGAGGGGCGATAGGGTAAGCACCATCAATGAGCGCTATGACGTGAGCGCTGACGGATCATTGAGTGATTGTGAGGAATGCCAAAATAGCTTCGCGAGTCGCCTGCGTTTGTTCCTCTCGAGTGGTCCCCGCCGATGGTGAGTAGTGGAGTAGCCAATTTGTGCTTGGAAAATGCCAGGTTGTTGTTCGCGTCATCCTTGAATCAGGGTGAGGGCTGCTTTGCCAAAGAAACGAAAGTGCCTTTCGGCTGTAGGAAAACGCGCATTTCTAGTTGAGACACTTCCTATTCGTTTCAGGTACCACGCCGTTGGGATTGCCATTCACCTGTGCTGCGACGTCTTATTCATCATTCCGAATCGTCCGGCTCAATGCTCCTTCCCAGCGGCAAGGGGCGCAGCCTGAAGCCCATGAATAAGGCCCCTGGAAATGCACTCATCTTTGGATGCCCTCTACACCAACGAAATCTCCCGTGAATCTCTCCGTCACTTGGATGACTTGTACTTGGAGCAACGCCACCTGGAGGGTTACGGCGAAGAAGTCGCGGCATTCGTCAATCGACAAAAAGCATTCGTCCAAGCGCATCCGCCCATCGCTATTTATCGAGTGGCCACCGAGGGCAGCCAGACGCGTTACGGCGGAACGATCCAGCAGGTGTCATCTTCGTTGACGTTCACTTTGGATAATGGCTGGAAAGTGTGCGCCGCGCAGAAAGGCGACCAGGTGGTGTATGCCGATGGCAGCACGGCACGGATCATCACCGGCGCGGGGGAAGCCAATAGCAATATCGCGCTGGTCGGCAGTCGCTTGAGCAATGGTGACGAAATCATCAATACGCTTCAGAAACGTTTCCTGATCATCGTGCGTGAAGGCGTGCCGATGGCGGAGGATTTCCTGCCTGCTCTTAAACGGGCGGATGTTCATCGCCTGCACTCGAATGGGATGAAGGAAGACATCCCATGAACGAGGGGCTGCTGCGCAGCCCAGCGGGAGCAAGCTCGCTCCCACAGTGGAACTGTGGTGTTCGCAATATCCGGGTACGGCACCCAACCCAGTGGGAGCGAGCTTGCTCGCGATGACGGCAGCACAGCCAGCATCTCAGGTACTGACCCACCGCTATCGCGAGCAAGCTCGCTCCCGCATGAGGGTTGTTGGATGGCCTGGCATCAATTGCCAGGCTTCCCGAATGGCCCCAAAGGCGCTTTTTATTGCACCTTCGCCAAATCCCCTTTCAACGCAACACCGGCCATGATCGCGCCGGCGTGGCATTCGTAGGTGGTGGGGTCTTTGCGTTCGTTGCTCTTGTAGAAGCTGACGATGTTGGTGACGGCGTTGGCGCCGGCGTTCTTGGCGGCCTGGTGCAGGCTGATCAGGGCTGATTGCAGCACCCATTCGCAGGCCACTTCATCGGACTTGTTGAAGGCGTTGGTTTTCTTGTTGGTCACGGCGCCGGGGCTGACCACGGTGACGTTGCCAGCCGGTTTGTTGCCGGCCAGGTAGAACTTCACGCTGCCGTCGATCTTGCCGGTGCGGATGGCTTCGGCGACGACCTTGTCGAACGGCAGGAACAGCGCGGTATCACGGGCCTGGCTGAGGCTTGGCAGGGTGCTGAGCAGCAGGGCGGCGGTCACGGCGATTTTCTTCAACGACATCATGGTCTCCTTGACGTAGGGGTAATGGGTTTTGAATCCGATTCAGCGCCAGCGGCGGAAGATCAGCGAGGTGTTGACCCCACCAAAGGCGAAGTTGTTGTTCATCACGTATTCGTTGCTCATCGACCTGAACTCGCTGCGCAGGTAGTCGAGCTGGCCGCATTGAGGGTCGACCTCATCGAGGTTGAAGGTGTGCACGTACAGATCGCTATTCAGCATTTCGATGCTGAACCAGGATTCCAGCGCTCCGCAGGCACCCAGGGTGTGGCCGAGGAAGCTCTTCTGCGAGCTGATGGGCATGTGCTCGCCAAACAGGCTGCTGGTGGCCAGGGTTTCGGCAATGTCGCCCTGTTCGGTGGCGGTGCCATGGCCATTGACGTAGCCGATGGCCGAGGGTTCGAGGCCGGCATCTTCCAGGGCCAGTTCCATGGCCCGGCGCATGGTGACCAGTTCGGGGCGGGTGGCGTGCTGGCCGTCGGCGTTGCTGCCGAAGCCAACGATCTCGGCATGAATCCGTGCGCCACGGGCCAGGGCGTGTTCCAGTTCCTCAAGCACGAGCATGCCGGCGCCTTCGCCGATCACCAGGCCATCGCGGCCTTTGTCGTAGGGACGCGGGCTGGTTTGCGGCGCATCGTTTTTCAGGCTGGTGGCGTAGAGCGCATCGAAGACCATCGCTTCGGTCGGGCACAGTTCTTCCGCACCGCCGGCCAGCATCAACGGCAGGCGCCCGAACTTGATGGCTTCGTAGGCATAGCCGATGCCGTGGCTGCCGCTGGTGCAGGCGCTGGAAGTGGGGATCAGGCGTCCGGTCAGCCCGAAGAAGATGCTGATGTTGGCCGCCGTGGTGTGGGGCATCATGCGCACATAGGAGTTGGCATTCAGGCCTTCGGCCACGCTGTTGAGCAGCATGTTGCCGAACGCCTTGATCTCGTCGGTGCTGCCAGTGGATGAACCGCAGGACACGCCCATACGCCCGTCCTTGATCGATTCGTCGCCCAGCAGGCCAGCGTCGGCCAGGGCCTGTTCCGCCGCCGCGACGGCCAGGCGCGAGACCCGCCCCATGCTGCGCAATTGCTTGCGGGTCCAGTGGGCCGGGACCTGGAAGTCGTCGATGGGGCCGGCCAGGCGCGTGTTCAGTTCGCTGAAACGATCCCACTCATCCATGCGCCGGATGCCGCTGCGGTTGGCGGCGAAATTGGCGGCGATGGTTGGCCAGTCGCTGCCCACCGAGGTGATGCCGGCCATGCCGGTGACGACGACGCGCTTCATCAGCACAAGCCTCCGTTGACGGCCAGGACCTGCCGGGTGATGTAGCCGGCTTCGGCGGACATCAGGAAGTTCACCGCGCCGGCCACTTCTTCCGGGGTGCCCATGCGCTGGGCGGGGATCATTTTCATCAGTTCTTCCACGGGTACGTTTTCATCGAGCATGGCGGTGTCGATCAACCCCGGCGCGACGCAATTGACGGTGATCTTGCGCTTGCCCAGCTCGATTGCCAACGCCTTGGCCGCGCCGATCAAACCGGCCTTCGAAGCGCTGTAGTTGACCTGGCCGCGATTGCCGATCAGCCCGGAAACCGAAGTGATGCAGACGATCCTTCCGGCGGCGCGACGACGGATCATCGGCATCATCACCGGGTGCAGTACGTTGTAGAAACCGTCGAGGTTGGTGCGCATCACCACATCCCAGTCGTCTTCGCTCAGGGCCGGGAAGGCGCCATCGCGGGTCAGGCCGGCATTGAGCACCACGCCGTAATAGGCGCCGTGGGTTTCGACGTCGGCTTCGAGAATGGCCTTGCAGGCGGCGCGGTCGGCCACGTCGAATTGCAGCACCCGGACGTTGCGGCCCAGGGCCTGGATTTGTGCCTGGACCGCCTCGGCCTCGGCGCGGCCGCTGCGGCAGTGCAGCACGATGTCGTGCCCGGCCTGGGCCAGACGCAGGGCGATGGCGCGGCCGATGCCACGGCTGGAGCCGGTGACCAGTACGGATTCAGTCATGGCGGGGTTCCTGTTGCGGACGGTTCATGAAGGTAATGGGCAGCCTGGGGCGGACGGAATACATTGAGCCGGGCCGTGGCATGGATGCCGGGGGCGTGGATGTGGCATTCGAACACGCCCATGCCGTTGTCGTCTTCCAGGGAGCGCACGCCGTGGATGGTCAGCTCGACGCCGACGGGAAAACACTCGACGTTGCATTCGAACTTGCGGGTGCCGAGCAAAAAGCCCAGGGCCACGGCATCACCCCGTTGGCGTGCATGGCAACCGGCAAAGGCCGCGACACTCTGGGCCATCAGCTCGATGCCGACCCAGGCCGGCAGAGCGCCGTCGTCGCGGTTGAACAAACCGCCGGGCTTGACGGTGGCGTGGGTGTGGATCTGTTCGTCATCGAACGACAGGATCCGGTCGATGAGGATCATGTCGCCGGCATGGGGCAGCAGTTCGGCGAGCGGCCAGTCAATCATGGGGCGTCTCCGATAATCAGGCTGACGTTGTTGCCGCCGAAGGCAAATGAATTGCTCATCAGGCGGCGCGGGGTGAACGGGTTCAGGCGGGTGCTGGTGGTGACCCAGTTCAGCGCTGGCAGGGCCGGATCGGCCTGGCCGTCCCAGATGTGCGGCGGCAGGGCCTGGGCAGTGTTTTGTGTGCTCAGGGCCAGCCAGCAGAACGCCGCTTCCAGTGCCCCGGCCGCGCCGAGGGTATGGCCGGTCATGGGTTTGGTGGACGAGCAGGGCACGCCCGCCGGGAACAGCGCGGCCACGGCCTGGCTTTCCATGGCGTCGTTGTGTTGCGTGGCGGTGCCATGCAGGTTCAGGTAGTCGATCTGGCGGGCGTCGAGGCCGGCGCAGCGCAGGGCTTTTTCCATGGCCTGGCGCGCGCCGCGACCGCTGGGTTCGGGCGCGGAGATATGGTGGGCATCGGAACTGGCGCCGTCGCCGAGCAAGGCTATCGGTGTTCCCTCGCCTGGCGTCTTGCTCATGAGAAACAGCACCGCCGCTTCGCCAATGTTGATGCCGCTGCGGTTCACCGAGAACGGATTGCAGCGTTCGTTCGACACCGCTTCCAACGCGGAAAAACCGTTGAGGGTCAGTTTGCACAGGCTGTCCACGCCACCGCACAGCACTGCATCGCACAGGCCCAGGTCCAACAGGCGCCGGGCGCTCATCAAGGCGCGGGCGCTGGAGGTACAGGCCGTGGAAATCACGTAGGACGGGCCGCTCAGGCCGAGCCAGTCGGAAAGAAAGTTGGCCGGCGCGCTGAGTTCCTGTTGCTGGTAGTCGTAGCCGTCGGGGAAGCGCTGCTCGCGCAGGTAGTGGGCAATGCCCTGGCTGGCCTCATCGATGCCCGACGTGCTGGTGCCCAGGACGATGCCGATGCGAGCGCGCCCGTAGGCCTGGATGGCCTGGTCGATCTCCGCGCGAATCTGCAGCCCCGCTTCCAACAGCAGTTGATTATTGCGGCTGCGTTGTGCCGCCAGGGCAGGGGGGATGGGCGCGAGTTCGCCTGGTACCGCGGCGACCGGCAAGGCCCGTTCGGCCACCCAGCCATCCTCGCAGCGCACGCCCGAGCAGTCGCCGGCAAACAGGTTGCGCGCGACAGTGTGCTTGTCGCGGCCCAGGGCGCAGATCACCCCGAGGGCATTCAGGTAGGCGGTCATGGGGCGTTCTCGGTCAACGGTGTGATGCGGTAGCGGGGGCCTTGGGGCAGGCTCATTTCGAAATCCAGCGGCTGCGTGTAGCGCACCTGCCAGCGATTATCGAGGGTCCGTTGCGACGCCTGTCGCCGGGCCGCCGGATAGTTGCCGGACAGTTCGGCGTCGGGGGTCAGGGCAAACAACAGCGCGGCGAACAACTCCCGGGCCTCGGCATTGGGTGGCAGCAGGCCGTCGGCCTGCCACTGGCCGTCGACCAGGCGCTGGCGGGCCACGGGAATGCCCAGCGGGTCCATCATCGACCAACGGATGCCGGTGTCTTCGCGCTGGATCACCAGTAGCCAGTCCTGGCGTTGGCCGGCCAGGGTCCGCTCGATGTGCAGCTGCATCGGCAACGCCAGGGTCGGTGTGCGGGCGGGCAGCGGCGCCTGGCTGGCGCAGGCGCTGAGCAGCAACACACAGGCGATCAGCAGGCCACGGATCATCCGGCAGCCCCTTCGCCAGGCTTGCGCGCCACCACATTGACCAGGGTTTCCTCACGCTCGCCAAATGGCTTGGGCCGGCGCAGGCCAAAGCGCTCCAGCAGGCCGAAATCCCTGGCACGGCTCCACCACAGGTACGGGTAGGAGACGTTGCGGTCTTCGAACCGGAACCCTTGATCGCGGATCATCTGCAGGTACTGCGCGGCACTTTTCTGCACGTGCATGGGGTGACGGAACAGCCAGCGGATCACCCAGGTATCGATGTAGGCTTCGGTGGATTCGGCGAACATCAAATAGCCGCCGGGCTTGAGTACGCGGTAGAACTCGGCGAGGGCTTTTTCCTGCTCCACCAGGTGATGGAACGTCTGGTGGCAGAACAGCAGGTCGACGCTGGCGTCGGGCACCGCCAAGGTCGCGCAGTCGCTGCCGATCAGTTCCACGCTCATGCCTTGGCGCGCGGCTTCCTCCCGGCTCAGGTCCAGGCTGTGAGGGTCGGCATCCACGCCGATCAGGCGTTGTGGCGCGAACACCTGGCGCAGGTACTGGAATGATTTGCCCTGGCCGCAGCCGGCGTCCAGCAGCACCGGGTTGGCCGGCAGCGCGGTGCTGAACAGGCTGCGCAGGTCGTTGATCGCCACGCGCAACACGTGGTGCTGCCAGGTGTGGCTGCGCAGGAACCAGAAGCCGAAGCGGGTTTCTTCGACGTAGTTGTCGCTCAGGTAGCTCATGGTTGCTGACTCGGCGCCGGGCTTGCGCAGATTTCCGAGAGCATGCGCAGGCGCCGCTTGGGTTCACTGACAAACGGGTTGCGTTGATCCCAGGCGTAGCCAGCCAGGATCGAACTGATCATGCGCCGGATGTCGTCCGAGCCTTCGGTGTAGAAAATCACGTCCTGGAAGGTACCGGCGTACCAGCCTTCGACATAGCAGCGGAAGGTGTCGACGCCGCGCTTGAGCGGCTCGGCAAACTCGCTTTGCCAATCGACGCTTTCACCTTGGAGCTGGCGGTGGAGTACATCGGCGGCCATGCTCGCCGAACGCATGGCAATGGTCACGCCGGAGGAGAACACCGGGTCGAGGAATTCCGCGGCGTTGCCCAACAGGGCAAAGCCAGGGCCGTGCAGGGTCTTGACGTTGGCCGAGTAGCCGCCGATGGTCCGCGCCGGGGTGTCCCACTCCGCATTTTGCAGTACGCCGGCCAGGCTTGGGGTTTCGTCGATGAAACCACGCAGGCAGGCATCGAGGTCGTCGGTGCGGCCGGCGAAATGTTCCGCCGCTGCTACCACGCCCACCGAGCAGCGCCCGCCGCTGAACGGAATGGTCCAGAACCACACGTCACGTTTGCTCGGGTGGGTGGTGATGAGGATCTTTTCCCGGTCGAACGCCGGAGCGTCGATGCGATCCTCGATGTGCGTGAACACCGCCTGGCGCAGCGGGAAGTTCGACGGCGCCTCAAGGTCCAGCAGGCGCGGCAGGACGCGACCGTAGCCGCTGGCATCGAGCACGAAGTCAGCCTCGACGCAGTACTCGCTGCCGTCTTCACGCTGCACGCCCAGTCGTGGTTTGGCGAGGGTGAAATCGGCACTGGCAATCGCTTGGCCGTAGCGGATTTCCACGCCTTGCAGGGCGGCCTGGTCGGCCAGCAATTTGTCGAAGTCGGCCCGTTGCACCTGGAAAGTGGTGGGCTTGCCGTTGCTGAAGGTATCGCCGAAGTCGAAGGCGCTGTAGCGCTCGCCCCAGGCGAACGCGGCGCCGTTCTTGCGCTGGAACCCGGCGGCATTCACCGCGTCGAGCATGCCGGCTTCTTCAACGAAATCCAGGCAATGGGACAACAGGCTTTCACCGATGGAGAACCGTGGGAAATGCTGGCGTTCGATGACCAGCACATCGTGGCCCTTGCGCTTGAGCAGCGCGGCGGCGATGGCCCCGGAGGGACCGGCACCGATGATGACGACCTGGCGATATTCCGTTTCAGTGACAGGCATTGGGATTCCTTGAATATCCGTAATCATCGTTGGTCTTCTTGAGCGGATGCGGGGTGTTCGTGACGCCCGGCCCACGGCGCCAGCATGAAGCTGAAAGCCAGCCCCAGGCTCACCGCCAGGCCAAAATTACTCACTGCCGGTGTGCTGGACAGCGCCAGCAAGCCGAACGACAGCCAGGTGGTGATCGCTGCCAGGAAAGTGCCTAGCAGGCTCACCGCTGCGCCACCAATCTGCTCGCGCATCAGGATCGCGTAATCGACGCCGATGGCCGTCACCAGCAGCAGGCCGAACAGGCTGAACAGCGTCAGTGGCTGCCCCAGCCAGCCAAGGCTCGCCAGGCTGCACAGCGCGGCCAGCAGTGGCAGGGCGACGATGCGCAAGGCCGCACCGACCCCGAACGGCCAGATCAGCACCAGCACGATCAGCACGCAGGAGGCCAGTTTCAACTCGGCGGCGCTGACCTGCGTGGCGGCGAAGACTCGGTTCAGGTCGCCCAAGCGATCCACCAGTTGTACCCCCGGCAGGTCCACGGCTTGCACCCGCAGCAGCGCGGCATCGTTCAAGCCTTGCAGGCTGATCATCGCGGCCACGCCTTGGGCGGTGGGGCCGAGCCAGAGCGTGCGGTACGGCTCGGCCAGGGGCCCGGCCAGCGCGGCATCGATGTCGGTCACCGGCAAGGCCTGCAATTGCGCCAGTTCCGCTTGCAGCGCGGCGACCGGCACGCCCAGGTCCAGCAACGGCTGCCAGACAGCTGGCAAGCGGGCCAGGGCCTCACGCACCTTCTGCTGTTCGGCGGGTGGGCTCACCAGTTGGTTCAGCGACAGGTAGCCCTGGAGTTTTTCCAGGGCGATCAACTGATCCAGCCGCTCGTTGAGGGCGGTCTGGCGCTCCAGCAGTTGAGACTGATTGTCGGCGCGGATCAGGAAGAACTGGCTGGTGGGCTGGAAGCCGGTGATGCGCGCGATGTCGCGGGCTTCGTCGGTGAGGTGCTGAGGCGTGCCGATCCACTGGCGGATGTCGTTTTTCGTGGTCAGGTGCCAGAGGCCGCCCGCGCAGAAGCTCAGCAGCAACACCAGCAGCACTGGCGTCGGCACCCGTGCCAACAACGCCTGGCGGATCTGGAGCAGGCCTTCGCACAGCCGCAGCGGCCACTGGGCCGGACGCAAATCCGCACCGTTGAGCAGCGCTGGCAACAGGCACACGGCGGTCAAGTAGGCACCCACCAGCCCGGCGGCGGAAAATATCGCGATCTGGGTCAGGGCCGGGAACGGCGTCCAGGCCAGGGCCAGGTAGCCAATGCAGGTGGTCGCCAGGCTCAGGCTCAGCCCCGGCAGGGTCAGGCGCAAGGCCGGCCAACTGCGCCATGGCTTGAGGCTCCAGCTCTTGGACAGGTAGTGCAGGGGGTAATCCACCGCGACGCCGATCAGGCTGGACCCCAATACCAGGGTCATCACATGCATGCGTCCGAACAAGGCCACGCACGCCACCGCGCCGAACAGCATGCCCACCAGCACCGGCACGAACGCCAGCCACACCCGCAAGCGTCGGAAGGCCAGCAACAGCAGCAGTAGAATGCCGACCGTCGCGCCACCGCCGACCCAGGTGATTTCCCGCGACGCCTGTTGCTGGCCGCTGGCGGCGTACAGCAGGCCGCTGGCCGCCAGCAGTTGCCCTTGGGCCTGGCTCGCCTGGTCGCGGCTGCGTTGCAGCAGCTCGGCCACTTGCAGCGGCAGGTTCATGTCGAAGGCGGTACCCTGGGCACGGGCCCGCAGCATCACCCAACTTTTACCGTCGGCATCGGCGACCAGGGCCCCGCTGCCGATGTCGAATTTGATCGCGCCGCGTTGGGGCTGGCTGTTCTGGATACGCCCGGTCAGGCCCAGCCAATCGTCCTGGTTCGGCACCAGGCTGAAGCCGCTGAACGGGTCGAACAGGGCCTGCACCCGTTGCTGGATGAACGCCTGGGGCTGTTCGATCAGTTGCTGCCGGTCCGCCGCCGAGAGCATTGCCAAGCGCCCGTTGAGCAGTTGCGTACGCAGCGCCGGCAAGTCGGCCTGCATTGTCCACTGCACCTTGTCGAACAGGCCGCTGGCTTGCCATCGCTCGCCGAGGGTTTGCGCCAGGGCGATGGCTTGCTGGCGATCGGCATGCCCGACCAGCACCAGCACCTCGCGGTTGAGCGGTTCCTGCATGCGCTGTTCGGCGATCAGTTCCAGGGCATCGGGCGACGTGCCCGGCACCAGCTCCATGAGATTGGCCGACAGCGGCGCGCCGTTGCGCCACTGCCAGCCGGCGAGCGCGAGCACGGCCAGCAGCAGGATCAGGAACAGCCGGGGCAGCATCCGTTCACTCGGCAAAATCATGTTGCTCCGCTTCGCTCAAAGGTTGCGCGCTGGTGGCGTCCTGCATGCGCAGCACGGTGCTGTCGCCCTGGGTTTCCAGCAGTTCGATGCGCTGGACCAGTTCGCCGCCGTCAATGTTGATCTGGTTGAAGACCTGCTTGAGCAGCACCGAGCGCGGGGTCAGGGTGAGTTTCCACTGCTGCGGTTCGCCCGACAGGCTCAGTTCGAAATCCCGTTGCAATCCACTGCTGTCGCCCTGCAATACCGTCAGGAACAGGCGGTTCTGCTCGGCGCCGGCGCTCTTGTTCGGCAGCATCTGCCAGGCATTGCCATCCCGCCGGGCGATGCCCTGGGCGGTAATGCGGTAGTCCTGTTGCAGCGGGGTTTGCAGCAGCCACAGCAGGCCGTGGTTTTTCGCCAGTACGAAGCGGCCCTTGCTGGTGAGCGGCTGGGGCAGGGCACGCAGGTGTTTTTCCTGGATGAACTGGCCGTGGATCACCTCCGGGCGGGCCAGTTGGTCGCTCAACTGCTGCAGGTCGAAGGCCTGGGCCAACGGCGCCAGGCAACACAGCAGCAACCAGATCGACAAACGTTTCATGGCAGTTTCCTTTCGACGGCTTCGACAAAGACCCGGGGCGAGGCCAGCAGCATTTCGCGGCTGGCGATGTCCACCGCCACTTGTACCGAACTGGCGCGGGTCAGGCGCTCGCCGGTGGCTGCGTCGCTGATCAGGTAATTGATCTTCAGCCGGTTTTCCCACTCCACCAGGCTGGCACGCACGGTCAGGGCCTGGCCGAACACGGCGCTGCGCACGTAGCGCAGTTGCAGGTCGATGACCGGCCACGCATGGCCGGATTCGAGCATGTCGTTGTAGTTGTGGCCGATCAGGTCGAGCAGCGCACAGCGGGCCACTTCCAGGTATTTGACGTAGTGGCCGTGCCAGACCACGTTCATCGAATCGACGTCGAAAAACGGCACCACAATGGGGGTGTCGACGTGCAGAACGCCTTGGCTACGCATGCAGCCTCCAACGTTGTTCGGCGATGCGTTGCAGGCACAGGCGCAGTTCGCCTTCCAGGGCGCGGTCTTCGATGACCGGGGCGAAATCCTCCGCCAGTTGCTGGTGCATGGCGGCCAGGGCCGGCGGCAACGGCCGCGCGTCTTCGCCGCGACTGCGCAACCATACGCCCTGGTTGGCCGCCAGCAACGTGGCGGCGGCGACCTGTTCGGTCAGTTCCAGCACGCGGATCGCGTCCCGGGCGGCGATGGTGCCCATGCTCACCTTGTCTTGGTTGTGACATTCGGTGGAACGTGAGAACACGCTGGCCGGCATGGTGTTTTTCAGGGCCTCGGCGGTCCAGGCGCTGGTGCCGATCTGCACGGCCTTGAACCCGTGGTTGAGCATCGCCCGCTCGGCGCTCGCGCCGGACAGGTTGCTCGGCAGGCCGTGGTTGTAGCGCTCGTCCACCAGCAAGGCAAGTTGCCGGTCGAGCAGGTCGGCGACGTTGGCCACCAGGTTCTTCAGGCTGTCCATGGCGAAGGCGATATGCCCGCCGTAGAAATGCCCGCCGTGCAGCACGCGCTCGGCTTCGGCGTCGATGATCGGATTGTCGTTGGCGCTGTTGAGTTCGGTCTCGATGAACGAGCGCAGCCAGTTCAGGCTGTCGGCCAATACGCCGAGCACGTGGGGGGCGCAGCGCAGGGAATAGCGATCCTGCAGGCGATGCAGCGGCGCGGTCGGCGCGTCGATGGCCAGGTCCTTGCGCAGCCACGCGGCGACTTGCATCTGGCCGGGGTGTGGCTTGGCGGCGAACAGGCGCTCGTCGAAATGTTCCGGGTTGCCTTGCAGGGCGACGACGTTCAACGCGGTGATACGGGTCGCCAGTTGCAGCAGGTAGTCGGCCCGGGCGAAGGCCAGGCAGGCCAGGCCGGTCATCACAGCGGTGCCGTTCATCAGCGCCAGGGCTTCCTTGGGCCGCAGCACCAGTGGGGTCCAGCCCAACTCACGGTGCACGTCGGCGGCCAGGCGCCGCTCGCCGCGGAACATCACTTCCCGTTCGCCGGACAACGTGGCCGCCACATAGGACAGCGGCGTCAGGTCACCGCTGGCGCCCACCGAGCCTTCTTCCGGGATCAACGGCAAGATGTCGTGTTCGAGGAAGGCCTGGAGCCGTTCCAGCAGTTCCACCCGCACCCCCGACACGCCGTGGCACAGCGACTGCAAGCGCGCCGCCAGCACTGCGCGGGTGGCCTGGGCGTCCAGCAGCTTGCCCAGGCCACAGCCGTGGAACGTGTACAGGTGACGCGGCAGGGCCTCGACGTGGTGCAGTGGTACCGCCACCACGCAAGAGTCACCGTAGCCGGTGGTCACGCCGTAGATCACGCCTTCCTTGTCCAGCAAGGAGTCGAGGAATTGCGCACCCTTGGCGATGCGCTGGCGGAACGCCGGGTCATCCTGCAACTGCGTCGGGGCCTGACGGTTGGCCAGGGCCAGCACATCTTCGATGCGCAGGGGGCGTTCGCCGAAAGTTACCGGCTCAAGAGTGGGCATCGTCATCGGTCTTCCAGAAAGGGTAAAAGTTGAACCACTGTTGGGGGCCTTGGAGGCAGTACTGCGCCAGGCGCTCGGCATAGTGGCCGGCCCAATGGGCGATCGCTTGCTCGCGGTCGTTGCGTTTCCACACCACGGCCTCGGCGAAGGGCTCGAGGGTGACGCGATAGCGCCCCTCATGCTTGAGGCACATCAGCAGGTTGACCGGGCATTTCAGCAGGCCGGCCAGCAGCCAGGGTCCTTGGGGGAATGCCGCCGGGTGGCCCATGAAGTCCACGATCACGCTGCGCCCGCCGTGCAGCGGTACACGGTCGCCGGCAATCGCCAGCCATTCGCCGCGCTCCAGGCGCTCGCTCAGTTGCAACATGATCACCGGGTTCAGCTCACTGACCTGGATCAGCCGCAAGTGCGTGGCGCCGGCCTCGCCCAGCAAACGGTTGAACTGCTCGGCGTGCTTGGTGTGCACCAGCACGTTCATGGTCACTTTCTCGCCCAGTTCGGCCAGGGCCCGGCACATCTCCAGGTTGCCCAGGTGCGCGCCCACCAGCATTTGCCCGCGAGCATCGCGCAGGTGATTGCGCAGCAGCGCCGGGTCGACGATTTCGATCTGGTCGATGCTCAGCTTGCCGTTCCAGACGTCGAGCTTGTCGAGCAAGGAATCGGCGAACGCCATGAATTGCCCGAACACCCGCCAGCGGGTCGGGCGCAGTTCGGGGCGTGCGCTCCAGTCGGCCAGGCGTTGCTGGTATTGCCAGGCCGCCTGGCGCGCGCTGCGGCCGAAAATGAAAAAGTACAGGACGATGCCGTACAGCACCGGGGTCAGCAAGCGCCGGCCGAGCACCTTGGCGGCGAGCGCGGTGAGTTTCATCAGCCAGAAACTGCCGCGCTCCTGGCGGTCGGCCCAATGTTGCTTGTCTGCCTGAAGGCTCATGTCCGCCACCGTCGCCAGAGGATCAGGGGCGCGCGCACCAGCATGCCGAAGAACAGCCGGGTGTGCATGCTGGAAATCAGCACGTTGTCGTGGAACAGGCGAAAATGCGAAACCCCGTCCTGAGGGTAATGGACCCGGGTGTGCAGCCAGTGCATCGGCTGATTGCGCCAGGCCAGGCGCACCAGGATGTCCGAGTCGAAATCCATGCGCTTGCCGATATTGGCCGAGTCGATCAGCGCCAGGGTCGGTGCCAAGGGGTAGACCCGAAAGCCGCACATCGAGTCGCGGATTTGCAGGGACAGGCTGTTGATCCAGACCATGACGTGGGTCAGGTAGCGCGCGTACAGGCGACCTTTCGGCACACTGGCGTCGTAGTGCGGATAGCCGCAGATCACTGCGTCCGGGTGGGCACGGGATTGCTCGATGAAGGTCTTCACGTCGCCCAGGTCGTGCTGCCCGTCGGCGTCCACTTGCAAGGCGTGGCTGAAACCCAGGCGCGACGCTTCCCGCAAGCCGGTCATGACCGCGCCGCCCTTGCCCTGGTTGACGGCCAGCCTGACCAGATGCACCTGCTCGCCCTCGGCCAGCCGTTCCAGTACGGCGGCACATGCCGGGTTGCTGGCGTCATCCACCAGCACGCAGGGCAGGCCGTTGGCGAGCAACGCCTGGACCACCGCCGAGATGGCGGTTTCGTGGTTGTAGACCGGGATGACGGCGCAGGGGTTATGCATATTTTCCGCCTTCCAACGAGCCACTGTGCACCGCCTCCCTGTGGCGAGGGGATTTATCCCCGCTGGGTTGCGCAGCGACCCCAAATTCTGTGCAACGACACAGACTGATGGCGAGCGCTTCGCACTCGAGCGGGGATAAATCCCCTCGCCACAGGAGGGCAGTGTGAGCATTAATCATCAGCCATCCCCAACACAATCCGCCCGCTGGAACAGGCCGCCGTGGCATTGCGGTAGGCAAAGTACAGCTTGCCGCGCTCGCGGTCGAAGCGTAGGTGCAGTTGGATGTCGTCACCGGGGCGCACCAGTTGCTGGAATTTCAGCACCTCCATGCCGACGAACCGGGGCGGCAGGTCCAGCAGTTGGCGGCCCAGGCTCAAGGCCCAGTCGACCTGCACCACGCCGGGCAATACCGGGGCGGTGGGGAAGTGGCCGCTGAAGTACGCAAGGTCAGGCGGCACGACCAGTTGCAGGCTCCACTCACCGTCGGTTTCGACCTGCTCCAACACGTCGGGGGTTTTGGGGCGTGGCGCCATCAGCAGCGCCTCGACCTCGGCCTGGGGCAGCTTGCCCTGGGCGTTGAGCGGCAACTGCCGCAGCCAGCGCCAGCGCCGTGGCAGGGCGAGGGTTTCGCAATGTTCGCTCAGGTGCCGGCGCAGGCCCTCGGTCACGGCCCGCCGACCCTGGTTGCGCAAGACCCGCAGGCCAGCCTCGCTCAACACCAGCAGCGCGCCGAGGGAGGCGCGATTCTCCTGCACCACCCCCAGCCGCGCTTCGCTGACCCAGTCGTGGGCCACCAGCGCCTGTTCGAGCATGGGCAGGGAGATGCGTTTCTCTTCGAGCTTGACGATACGGTCCAGTCGCCCGAGCAGCTCGAAGCGGCCATCTTCGGCGATTCGCGCCGCGTCGGCGGTGTGTTCCACATGCCCGGCGGGCAGATAAGGCGAAGCGATCAGCAAGGCGCCGTCGCTGTCCTGGTTCAGCTCGACGTCGGCAAAGGGCTGCCACCATGGGTCACCCTGGCGCCAGGCGATACCGCCGGTTTCCGAGCTGCCGAAAATTTCCGTCGGCCATTGTCCCAGGCGTCGCTGCAAGCTTTGCGCGGCCTCGACTGGCAAGGCGCCGCCGGAGGAGAACACCCGGCGCACGCTGCTCAGGGCCGGCCAATCGAGGTTATCGCCCATGCGCTTGAGCAACGCCGGGCTGGCGACCCAGGCGAACACCGGTTGCTCGCGGCTGGCGCGTTGCAGGTCTTCGGGGAACGCCAATTGCCTGCGCATGAACGGACGCCCGGCACACAGCGGCCACAGCACTCGGAACAGCAGCCCGTAGATGTGCTGGGTGGCAACGCTGCCGATCATGCAGGCCGGGCCCAGGTCGGCGCCCCACAACTGTTCCAGGGCCTGGACTTCGTTACTCAACTGCCGCAGGGTTTTCTCGATGCGCTTGGGTTCGCCGCTGGAGCCGGAGGTGCACAGGCTCAGCCAGCAGTGATCGAGGTCCAGCTCGGCGGCGTCCATCGGCGCACATCGCAAGTCGTCGGGATGGGTGTCGCCGGGCTGGTCGGTCAGCCACAGGTCCACCGCCGCCGCCCAGCGCTGGCGTGTCTGCGCTTGCAGGTCGGCGGGAAGCAGGACGCGCACCCCGGCGTGCCAGGCACCGAGCAGGGCGATGGCCAGGTCGGCGGCATCTTCCAGATGCACCGCCACATGGCGCACACCCCGGGCTTGCAGGCCGCCCGCCAGGCGCAACGCCGCGTCCCGCAGTTGCGAATGATCCAGCGCCGGAGCGACCGTGACGGCGCGTTCCGGCTGAGCCCTGAGCAACATCCGCTCAAGTGTTATCCAATTCATGGGCGGCCTCTTACTCGTTGTCGTATGAGCCATTCAATGGCAAACAGCAGCCCCATCAATCCGTAGGAAATCAGGCCGGTGTACAACATCCACCAGCTCAGCGGCGCCCAGAGGGTCAGGGCGGCGGCGAGCAAACCGTTACACAGGAAAAACACACTCCAGGCCACCGTGACCTGACGCGTATAGACCACCGCCTTGGCCGGCAGTTGCGGTTCGCGCAAGCGGGCCAGGCGTTCGATCATTGGCGGGCCGTATTTCAGGCTCAGGGCAAACAGCCCGAGCATGAACCCGCTGATCAGTACCGGGTACCAGCGCAGCAGGAGCGGGCTGTCGAACAGCGCGAGCAACACGCAAAACACGATCGCCGTGGTCGCCATCCAGCGGCTGCCGTCACCGCCCTTGCCTAGCAACGCCCGGGCCAGCCACAGGCTACCCAGCAGCAGCCCGAACTGCCACGGGGCGAAATGCTCCATGCCGAAATACACCGCAAAGGGATACAGCAGGCCTGCCAGCAGCAGGCCGAGGCCAATCAGCCGGGTCATGCGGCCGGTTGAACCAGTCGATAGACCGCCTCGACCACGTCATTGACGGTGCGCACCGACTTGAATTCCTCGGCGGCGATTTTCTTGCCGGTCTGGCGCTTGATGTGGTCGATCAGGTCAACCGCATCGATGCTGTCGATTTCCAGGTCCTGGTACAGGTTCGATTCCAGCGTCACGCGCTCAGGGTCCAGCTCGAAAAGCTCGACCAGAGCATCGCGCAGGGTGTTGAAAATATCGTCACGAGTTTGCATGGTCCGGTCTCAGGGGCGTTTTGCAGTGACGAAGGCCGCAAGGCTTGCCACGTTGCTGAAATGGTTACGGGTGTCCTTGGCGTCGGCGTCGATCTTGATGCCGTACTCCTTCTGGATCGCCAGGCCTAGCTCCAGGGCATCCACCGAGTCCAGGCCCAGGCCTTCGCCGAACAGGGTCTGGTGGTCGCCGATGTCGTCGACTCCAATATCCTCCAGGCCGAGGGCGTCGATGATCAGCTGTTTGATGTCACGGTGCAGATCGCTCATCTTCGGCGAGCTCCTTGATGAAATAGTGATGCAAGAAATCGTTGAGCCTGCGCGAAGCCTGGGGCGGCGGGCCGAGCGCGGCGAACGCCTGTGGATCTATATCGGCCCCGACGTGAAAACTGAAGTGCACGCGGCGCCGGGGGATGCGATACCAGGGTTCGGCCTTGGTCAGGGTCGTGGGGTTGACCTTGATCGTGACGGGCGTGAGGATTTTCGCACCCCGCAGGGCGATGGCCGCGGCCCCCCGATGAAAGGCCGGCACCTGGCCTGGCTGGGTGCGCGTCCCTTCGGGAAACACGATCAGTGTCTGGCCATCTTGCAGGGTATCGCTGGCGGCATCGAGCATGTCCATGCTGCCGTCGTTGCTGATGTACTGGGTTGAACGCAATGGCCCACGGGTAAAGGGATTGTCCCACAGGCTTTGCTTGACCACGCAGTTGGCGTTGGGCACCAGCCCGATCAGGAACACCACGTCGATCAGCGAGGGGTGATTGGCAATGATCATCTGCCCGGGGCGCCCGAGCCGTTCGGCGCCATCGATCTGGTAGGTGAGCACGCCGGTACGGGCCATGAACCGGATAAAGAACCAGAACAACCGCCCGACGGTGCGACGAGCCCTTTGTCGGTGGGCCTGGGCATCACCGGGCAGCCAGGCCAGCAACGGAAATACCAGCAAGCGCAGGCACAGCCCGCCCAGCCCGAACAGGGCGAAGCTTGCGGCGGTCGCGACCAGGCGCCAGTAATAGGCGTCGCGATGTTTACCGGTCACCGGTTGCGTTGCCAGGTCCATACACGATTCTTCCAGGCATGTTGGCAGGTGGTTTCGTTGTTCAGCAGGGTACGCAACAGGTCCAGGGCATGGGGCCAGTCGCCGCCGGATCGTTGGCCGGCCTGCGCGGACAGCTCCAGTTGCCAGTCGTCGCCCGGCGTCAGCAGCAGGCCCACGGCATAGGGGAAAGGCACGTCATCGACCCACGGTGCGTAGACTTGCGGCGGTTGTTCTTCGGTGATCACCAGCAACACCGCCGGCACGCCTTCATTCAACAAGGCGGCGGCCTCCAGCATGCCGTGTTCCAAGCCGTCGCCGGTGGCGGCCAGGGCGGTCATTTCGCTGGTTTCGCCGCGCATGATCGACCACAGGCCGATTACGGCGTTGTGCACCGACAGGCTGAACTGGGTTGGCGACAAGGGTTGGTTGGCCGCCAGGTCCTTGAGAATCTCAAACGTGCGCGGGGTTTCGCCGTGGCGGGAAATAAAGACCAACGGTAGGTCCCGTTGGCCCTCGGCCAGTGGCCAGCCGACACTGAAGGCCATCCGCGCCAGGCGGCTTAGGCGACGACGCTGCATGGCGGGCAGGAACGATACGTCAGGGGCGGCATCGCTGGCCGGCAATACAACCGGCTGTCGGCTCCAGGCCTGCCAGTCGTCCACGCTTTCGAGCCCAGGGGCCCACGCGCGCCATTGGGCGATATTGAAATTGATCAAAACTCATCCCACCCCTGCGGGGCTTTTATTGTCACGGTTCAGTGGTTTGACCCGCGTCCTACCCTGCATGGCCTTGCGACCCAAGTGGCGCGCATTATCCCGGTGCGGTTGGCTTGTAGCAAATACTGGTTACATTTTGCCCAGCAATCTGTACGAGTCGGTCCACTCGATGCCTGGCTTGGACCATTGTCGCGATCGTCACGGGCTTGTCTGTCGGTAGTTTCAGTCTTTATCCGGGCACAATTGACGTTTGAGTCGTGGGAAATGCCACTGTTGCAGTAGTCCTTCTACGCAGAAGGTAGCTAAGCAGTGTCGCGGGCTACTACACTCGGGAATCTTTGATACACGGAGGTTTTGACATGCGGCGTGTGGTGTTCAATCAGAAAGGTGGCGTAGGCAAGTCCAGCATCGCCTGCAATCTGGCGGCTGTCAGCGCCAGCGAGGGCTATCGCACGCTGTTGGTGGACCTGGATGCCCAGGCCAATTCCACTCAATACCTGACTGGCCTGACCGGCGACGATATCCCCATGGGCATTGCCGACTTCTTCAAGCAGACCCTGTCGTCCGGGCCTTTCTCGAAAAAGAACAAGGTGGATATCTACGAAACGCCGTTCGACAACCTGCACGTGATCACCGCCACGGCGGAGCTGACGGACCTGCAGCCCAAGCTCGAGGCGAAGCACAAGATCAACAAGCTGCGCAAATTGCTCGAAGAGCTGGAGGAGGATTACGACCGGATTTACCTGGACACCCCGCCAGCGCTGAATTTCTATGCGGTTTCAGCGTTGATCGCCGCTGATCGGGTGCTGATTCCCTTTGACTGCGACAGCTTCTCCCGTCAGGCCTTGTACGGCCTGCTGGCGGAAATTGAAGAACTCAAGGAGGACCATAACGAAGGCCTGGAAGTCGAAGGCATCGTGGTCAACCAGTTCCAGGCCCGCGCCAGCCTGCCGCAGCAGATTCTCGACGAACTGATCGCCGAAGGCCTGCCGGTATTGCCGGTGTACTTGAGCAGTTCGGTGCGCATGCGCGAATCCCACCAGGCCAGCCTGCCGCTGATCCACCTTGACCCGCGGCACAAGCTGACCCAGCAGTTCGTGGAACTGCATGGATTGCTGGAAAGTGCCTGACTGGCAGGCCTGTACAAATCCAATGTGGGAGCGAGCTTGCTCGCGATAGCGGTCTGCCAGTCGATGCAATATTGACTGATACACCGCCATCGCGAGCAAGCTCGCTCCCACATGAGTGTTTTGTTTCAAATTCCCTGGCTGCGCAACCAGCTCATCAACTGCGGCAACGGCAGCGCCCCACTCTGGCGCGCCACCTCCCGGCCGTCCTTGAACAGAATCAGGCTGGGAATCGAACGGATCCCCAACTGCGCCGACAGTTGCTGGTTGGCCTCGCTGTCGAGCTTGGCCAACCGGCATTTGCCCGTCAACTGCGCGGCGGCCTGTTCGAACACCGGGGCGAAGGACTTGCACGGCCCACACCAATCGGCCCACACATCCACCAGCAACGGCAGGTCGCCCTTGATCTGGCTGGCGTAGTCGCCTTGCTTGAGTTCGAACGGTTTGCTCAATAACACCTGGGCCTTGCAGCGCCCGCACTTGGGCTGGTCGCCCAGGCGTTCGGCGGGTATGCGGTTGAGCCCGTTGCAATGGGGGCAGGGGATCAGCATCAGGTCAGTCTCCCGGAAAAATCATTGGCACAGATTGAGCACTATACATAAACCACCACAAAACCCTGTGGGAGCGGGCTTGCTCGCGAAGGCGATGTATCAGACACATAGATGTCGACTGATACACCGCCTTCGCGAGCAAGCCCGCTCCCACATTTTGTACTACGTCGCTGTTACTTAGCGTTGGTCAGCGTGTTGTAGCTGGTCATCAGGTTGCGATAGTCCGGGATGTGGTTGGAGAACAAGGTCGCCAGACCTTCCACGTCGTTGCGCCAGTCGCGGTGCAGTTCACAGGCCAGGCCGAACCAGGTCATCAGTTGTGCACCGGAGGACGACATGCGGTCCCAGGCCGATTGACGGGTCAGTTCGTTGAACGTGCCGGATGCATCGGTGACCACGAACACGTCGAAACCTTCGGCCAGGGCCGACAGTGCCGGGAAGGCTACGCAGACTTCGGTGACCACGCCGGCGATGATCAGTTGCTTCTTGCCGGTGGCCTTGATCGCCTTGACGAAATCTTCGTTGTCCCAGGCGTTGATCTGGCCAGGACGAGCGACGTATGGCGCGTCCGGGAACAGGGTCTTGAGCTCCGGCATCAACGGGCCGTTGGGGCCGGTTTCGAAGCTGGTGGTGAGGATGGTCGGCAGTTGGAAGTACTTCGCCAGGTCGGCCAGGGCCAGCACGTTGTTCTTGAAGCGGTCCGGGTCGATGTCGCGGACCAGGGACAGCAGGCCGGCCTGGTGGTCAACCAGCAGAACGGCGGCGTTATCTTTGTCGAGACGGTTGTAGGAAGTGGTCATGGCGTAGCCCTCATTAAGTTTTGTTTGCCGAAGGTTTCGGCGTGGTTAAGGTTTTTAATGTCGGTGTAGCGATTGATCAGTGACTCATCCGGTCGAAGCGCTCCGGCTTCAATCCGTGTTGCGTTTCGATGGGTGTAGATTAAAACTGGCACCTTTGATGCGCTAGACTGCAAAAATCCGCCTTAGCGTTCTATCTGGAGAACGATCATCGAAGACCTCAACACGCTGTACTACTTCACCCAGGTCGTGGAGCACCGTGGCTTCGCCGCCGCGGGACGGGCGTTGGACATGCCCAAGTCGAAGCTCAGCCGGCGTATCGCCCAACTGGAAGATCGGCTCGGTGTACGCTTGCTCCATCGCACCAGCCGCCATTGCACGTTGACGGAGATCGGCCAGGCCTATTACCAGCGCTGCCTGGCGATGCGGGTCGAGGCCGAGAGCGCGGCCGAGGTGATCGAGCGCAACCGTTCCGAGCCCCAGGGGCTGGTGCGCCTCAGTTGCCCGACGGCATTGCTCAATAGCTGGGTCGGGCCGATGCTGACCCGCTACATGCTCAAGTACCCGCGGGTGGAGTTGTTCATCGAAAGCACCAACCGCCGGGTCGACTTGATTCATGAAGGGTTCGATATAGCCTTGCGGGTGCGCTTTCCGCCCCTGGAAAATACCGACATGGTCATGAAGGTGCTGAGCAACAGCACCCAGTGCCTGGTGGGCAGCCCGGCTTACCTTGAGCGCTTGTCTTCACCCGCTTCGCCGGCGGACCTCAACGGTCTGCCGAGCGTGCATTGGGGTGGGGCGCAGCGCGAATACCAGTGGGAATTGTTCGGCCCGGACGGCAGCCGCGCGTTGATCCGCCATGAACCGCGCATGGTCACCGACGACCTGCTGGCCCTGCGTCACGCCGTGCTGGCAGGCATCGGCATCGCTCACCTGCCCACCGTAGTGGTACGCGAAGACATAGCTGCCGGTCGACTGGTGGAACTGGTGCCGGGCTGGACGCCCAAGTGCGGGATCGTTCATGCGATCTTTGCCTCACGACGCGGGTTGCTGCCGTCGGTGCGTACGCTGATTGATTTTCTGGCTGAGGAATTCAGCCAGAGTGATATGGCGTAGCGTGGAGGCAGCCATGCCTGCGGATTCTCCTTGTGGGAGCGGGCTTGCTCGCGAAGACGGTGTGCCAGTCAACATCTATGTGTCTGATACGCCGCATTCGCGAGCAAGCCCGCTCCCACAGGGACTCACACTCCAGGCTTTTCCAAGGACGTTTATCAAGGCTGCCATTCATCAGGTGCGCCGCACTGAAAAGCTGTCAGGGCCTCAAAAAGACACCACGTATCTGTTTGCAGACTCAGGAGGTCCCATGAGCCATCCTCAAGACCCAGCCACTCCCCAAGCAGTGGACAACCCCAATGACGACGGCTTCGTCCTCGGCACCGCCGGCCGCGACGAAGACCCCAACGCCGCCCCATCCTACGCCACCGACCGTCGCCACGACCGGGACGAACTGACTCCCGAAGACGCCCGCGGCATGCCCGGCTATCCCGAGGAAAAACCAGCGGCCAAACCCAAGGAGAAGAGGGTTGAAGAGGCGGAGCCGGGGATCGAGACGCCTGAGCAGGGGAACGATAAGGTTGGGTGAGCAGGACTCATATCTGCTCACATTTCTTACCGAGACCTAAATCTTTCGGCGACTAGGCTGGAAACCAGCAAGAGCTAACCATTTGTCTAACTGGCGCTATCGCAATTTGCGATGCGCCAGATTTGTGTTTAACTTCCCCATAGCAAAATGCGATAAGGACGTTGCATGCATGTGATCACTGAGAAACGTATTTGGGAGGCCAAGGAGGGATGAGTGCACTGATCGAACAAGTCGCCGCCCATTGGGAGTTTGTGTCGCCCCTGCTGCGTAAGCCCAGGAGCGAAGAGGATTACGACCGGTTGGTCGCAGCACTCGATGAATTGTTGGAGTTGGTTGGCGAAGAAGAAGCCCATCCGCTGATGAGTCTGGTGGATATCATCGGTGAATGGATCGAGGCATGGGACCAGCAGCACCGGCCAATGCCCAAGGCGAGCGGTGTCGAGGCGCTGCGTTACCTGATGCGTGAACATGGCATGAGCCAGAGCGACTTGCCGGGCGTTGGTACCCAGTCGGTGGTATCGGAGGTATTGAGCGGTAAGCGTCAGCTCAATTTGAGGCAGATCCGCTGGTTGGCCGAGCGCTTCGGTGTATCGGTGGAAACCTTTATTTGATGGTTCGGTGTAGCGCTGTGAAATACCGACCTGCTTTTGTGGCGAGGGGATTTATCCCCGCTCGGCTGCGAAGCAGTCGTAACCCGGCTGGCGCGGTTTATCTGTTGCACCGCGTTGCTTGTCTTGGGTCTGCTGCGCAGCCCAGCGGGGATAAATCCCCTCGCCACAGGGTAGTCATGTCTGCGGTCCGAACAGTGATGGGTTGGGCGGGCGGTTTATTTTCAGCCGTGGCGCCGCGTTACGACGAACAACTGATCTCCAGGTGCTTGCCCCACTCCGGCGGACGTTGCGCGTAGCTGTCCATGCCCGGTTGTTCCTCGAACGGCTTGCTCAGCACGGTGTGCAGGCGGCGGACTTCGTCGTAGTCACCTGACTCGGCGGCGTCGATGGCTTTTTGCGCCAGGTAGTTGCGCAGCACGTACAGCGGGTTGACGGCGTGCATGCGGGTGCGACGCTGGTCTTGATCGACGGGGCCTTCGCGGTTGACCCGAGCGACGTAAAGCTCGCCCCAGGCATCGAAGCCCTTGAGGTCGACGAAGTCATCGCGCAGGGTCGCGACGGCTTGCTCGGGGGATTGATCGCCCAGTCGGCGAAAGAACAGGCTGTAGTCGACGCCGCTGTTCTGCATCAATTGCAGCAGGCGTTCCAGCAACTTCTGGTCATCTTCCTCGGCGCAGGTCAGGCCGAGGCGGCGGCGCATCAGGTCCAGGTAATGGGCCTGGTACAGCGGCAAGTACAACCCCAGGGTTTCGCGCAGGGCTTCGACACTGATGAAGGGTGTCAGAGCCTGGGCCAGGGCGCTGAGGTTCCACTGGCCGATGGGTACCTGGTTGCTGAAGGAGTAGCGACCCTGGTCATCGGAGTGGTTGCAGATGAAGTTGGCATCGAAGTCGTCGAGGAAGGCGAACGGTCCGAAGTCAAAGGTGATGCCCAGGATCGACATGTTGTCGGTGTTCATCACGCCATGGCAGAAACCGTAGGCTTGCCATTTGGCAATCAGCTCGGCGTTGCGCTCGACGATTTCGCGGAACATCGCCAGGTACGGTTCCGGTTGCTCGCGGCACTCGGCAAAATGCAGGTTCAACACGTGCTCGGCCAGGGCCGCCTGCAGTTCGGGTTTCTTGGTGTAGTAGAAGTATTCGAAATGCCCGAAGCGCACATGGCTGGGGGCCAGGCGCAGCACCATGGCGGCGCGCTCCTGTTTTTCCCGCCACACGGGGGTGTCAGAGCCGATCACGCACAAGGCCCGGGTGGTAGGAATGCCGAGGGCGTGCAGGGCTTCGGAGGCGAGGAATTCGCGGATCGAGGAACGCAGCACCGCGCGCCCGTCGCCCATCCGTGAAAACGGCGTCTGGCCGGCACCCTTGAGGTGCAGGTCCCAGTGCTCGCCGGCCTCGTTGTACACCTCGCCCAGCAGCAATCCTCGACCGTCGCCCAGTTGTGGGTTGTAGTGACCGAACTGATGCCCGGAATACACCATCGCCCGTGGCTCGGTTTCGGCCCAGAGCTTGTGGCCGCCAAAGATCTCGGCGAACAGCGATGCCTCGGCCTCTGCCGGATCCAGGTCCAGCAACGCCATGGCCGCCGGGCTGGCGACCACCAGCCGTGGGTTGTCGATGGGCTCGGGCAGCACGTGGGTCGAGAAACCGTCGCCCAGGCGGGCGAAGCGGTTATCGAAGGTCAGGGTTTCCAGGGTTTTCATGGCCGTCTCCGGCGGGACGCCCGCAGGCAACCCGCAATCAGTCGAGTTTGCCTTGCGGTGGCTCAGGCACCGGCTTGATGCTGGCGACAGCCGACGGCACGGGCGTGATGGTCTTTTTGTCGGGCTCGGCAGGCACCAGTTTGTATTCCTGGCCTTGCATGTTCTTCAGATAGATTTCCATCTGTCGGAAGGAGATGTTGATGTGCTCCTTCTTGAATTCCCGATTGATGAAACGATTGATTTCGTCCAGCACCGGGTTGCGGTCACCGAGGTCGCGTACGTGCATGCGCAACTCGTGGTCGAGGGTGCTTTCACCGAAGTTCAGGAAGTACACGATCGGCTCCGGCTCCTTCAGCACCCGTGGGTTCTCGCGGGCGGCCTTGAGCAGCAACTCGCGCACCAGGTCCAGGTCCGAGCCATAGTCCACGCCCAGTTTCAGGGTTACCCGGGTGACGGTGTCGGTCAGCGACCAGTTGATCAGTTGCCCGGTGATGAACGTTTTGTTCGGGACGATGATGTCCTTGCGGTCGAAGTCGGTGATGGTGGTCGCACGAATGCGGATCTTGCTCACCGTGCCCGACAGGTTGCCGATGGTGATGGTGTCGCCGATGCGCACCGGGCGCTCGAACAGGATCATGATCCCGGAGATGAAGTTGGCGAAGATCTCCTGCATGCCGAAGCCCAGGCCCACCGACAGCGCGGCCACCAGCCATTGCAGTTTGTCCCAGCTCACGCCCAGGGTGGACAGGGTGGTGACGAAACCGACGCCGGCGATCACATAGGACAGCAGCGTGGTGGTGGCATAGGCACTGCCCTGGGCCAGGTTCAGCTTCGACAGCACGAACACTTCCAGCAGGCCCGGCAGGTTGCGCGCCAGGGCGAAGGTGATGCCGATGATGATCAGCGCCCCGAGCATGTCGCCGATGCTGATGGGCACCATGCTCATGTTGGCGCCAGTGCCGCTGGTGTATTCGTAGAGGGTGATGTTGTCCAGGTACGAGAACACGCTGATCAAGTCCGACCAGACCCAATACAGCGCGGCGATGAAACCACCCAGCAGGGCCAGGCGGATCAGGCGCAGGGACTGTTCGTTGACCTTCTCGATGTCCAGGGTCGGCTCCTCGACCACCGCTTCGCCATCGCCGGCTTCCTTGGCCGCCTGGCGCTTGGCCAGGGCGCGCTGGTAGGCCAGGCGCCGCGCCGCCACCGACAGGCCGCGGACGAAGGTCGCCTCGATCACCAGCCAGAACATCAGCAGGTACAGGGTGTTGATCAATCGATCGCTGAGTTTCAGCGCGGTGTAGTAGTAGCCGAAGCACACCGCCACGAACAGCGCGATCGGCAGCGCGGTGAACAGCACCCCGACCGCCTTGCGGAACAACGAAGTGTTCTTGTGGGTCGGACTGCTGAGCAACAGACGGCTGAGTAACCACGCCATCAGCGCGTAGCAGGTCAGCACCACCGGCATGCCGAGCACGTCATCGGCCAGGGTCGAGGGTTGCAACTCGGCCACGGCCACCACAGCCACCAACGCCAGCACCACCAGCCCGAGCCGGCGGATCCAGCCCTGGAGGAATTCGACCTGGGGTTTCTCCCAGCGGAAATGCAATTCGGCCACGCCACCCGGCGCCAGCACTCGATAGGCGGTGTAGAACACCAGCCAGGCCTGGCCGATCTGCAGCAGCGCCGCGCCGAGGTTGGCGTTCTGGCCGCGGGCGTCGATCTGCAAGGCATAGCCGCAGAGAGTCAGCCCCAGGGCCACGGGCATGGCCAGCAGGATATTGATCAGGATCGCCTGAGGGGTGTGCCACTGGCTGTCGCGCTTGAAGTGGCCCACGTCTTGGTGAACCTTGTTCAGGCGGGCATAGAGATGCTTGCGCCGCCACAGCAGCGCACCGATCAGCAGCGCCAGGGGCAGGAACAGCAGTGGCCGCTGGGTCAGGCCATCGGCCAGCTCGCTGAGGCTGGAGGCCCAGGGCAACGAGTCGATCTGTTTTTCCAGGCGTGTCGGCACGGCACGCATCCATTCGAAATCCAGCGGTTTATTGCTGGGGATCCAGAACATCTGCTCTTCGAGGGTCGCCCGCAGGTTCTGAGCGGTGCTGAGCAGTTGTTTCTGGTTGAGCTGCAAGGTGATGGATTCGTTGAGCACTGCGCTCAACTCACGGTTCAGCCGTTCCAGCAGGTCAACACGGGTCAGGGCCAGTTCCAGCAAGGTCTTGCGCAGTTGCGGGGTGACTTGTTCCGAGGGCTGGGAGGCCAGCAGGCTGTCGACGTAGGCGCTGGGGTTGTTCAGCAGTTCACGCTGCTGGCTGACTTCGAACTGGTACAGGCGGATGTCGGCGATCTGGTCGGCCAGATTCTGGTCGAGCTTCAGGCGCGGCAAGGTCTGGCGCTGCTTGTAGAGAATCTTGGAGAGCAGCAGGCTGCCCTTGAGCACGCTGATCTGCTCGTCCAGGGCCGCGTCGGTCTGGGTCACGCTGTCCAGCAGTTGCTTGGTCTGCAGGTTCTGCTGGGTGACCTCGTTGAGGCGGTCGGTGCTTTTGAGCAGGTAGTCGGAGAGCTTCAGGTTGGCCGCGCTTTCGGTCGCCAGCAAGCTGCTGCCGCCAGCTTTCTGGGCTTCGATGGATTGCTGGGTCACCGTCTCCTGGGATTGGGCCAGGCGCTTCTGGTTGATCAGGTTCTGCAGGTCCTGGATTTCCTGCTCCATGCGGGCGATTTTTTCCATCAGCAGATCGTGCTGGCCGTTGCCCAGGTCCTGCAGTTGGCTATTGCCGGCCAGTTCCTGGCGGCGCAGTGGGATCAGCGCATTGAGCGCCGCCGACTCGGCGTTGAGCTGGTCGCGCTGCTCGCCGCTCAGGGTCTTGCCGGCGTCCCTGCCGGCCTTGAGGGTGGCATTGATCTGCTGGATGCGGGTCTGGCTGTTGGAAATTTCCGCCTGGGCCCGCTCGGGACGGGTTTGGGCGGTGATGATCAGGCTGTTGGCATCGGCCAGGGCTTTTTGCAGATCACTCTGCTGGGTGGAGCGATCCGTGAGCATCTGCTCGAGTTGGGGAATCGGCAGGTTGGCATAGCGTTGCGCCACCGGCACCACCGTGGTGCCCTTGAGCCGCGCCAGTTCGCGCTGGTTCTCGATGTTCTGCTTGGGCGCAGTGGCCAGTTGCTGCTTGAGCGCCTGCAGCTTCTGTTCGTAGTCGGCCTTGTTGTTGAGTTGGGTCAGCGTGCTCTGCAAGACGGCCTGCAGGGCTTTCTGGTCGGCTTCCGGCAGTTTGCGGTCGGCGATCTTGTCCAGACTGGCCTGCACCGAAGCGCTGGTGGGAAGATCAGCGGCTTGCAGCGTGCAGACGGAGAGACTCAGGCCCAGCAGGGCGGTGGCGAAAAAGGAGCGCAGGATAGGCATAGAGACCGGTCAAGCAAATGAGAGTGGGAGCAGTTTAGAGGAACAAGCCGGGACCCGGGCGACTTCCTTCGGGGAATCTGACGCCCACTTTGCCGATCTTGTTCCCGTCCATGGCCGCGACGGTCCACAGGGTATTGTTCCATTCCACCTGGTCACCGACCACGGGTGCGCCGCCCACTTTCTGGGCGATGAAGCGGCCCAGGGACATGTCCGGATCAATGCCGTCCAGCTTCAACCCGTACAGCGCGGCAACCGCGGCCAGTTGGGCGTCTCCTTCGAGTACGAAGTCGCCGAAGAAGCGCAGATCCAGGCCCCGTTGCGGCGCTTGGCTGAACAGTTTTCCAAGGGCCGGCAAATCGTGTTCATGGCCGATAACACACAGCAAATCATCGACTTCCAATACCGTACTACCCGACGGATGGAGCAGTTGCTGGCCACGAAACAGGGCGGCGATGCGGGTGCCTTCGGGCATTTTCAGGTCGCGCAGGGGCGAGCCGATGCACCACTTTTCCGCGCCCAGGCGATAGATGAACAGCTCCCACTCGCTGGTGACGTGCACTTCCAGCGCCGCCCGGGAAATCGGCGACGGTTCGGGCGGGACGGTCACGTGCAGCAACTTGGCGACCCATGGCAGGCTCGTGCCCTGTACCAGCAGCGAGACCAGCACGATAAAGAACGCCAGGTTGAAATAGAGCTGGGCGTGGGGCAGGCCGGCCATCAGCGGGAACACGGCCAGGATGATCGGCACCGCGCCGCGCAGGCCGACCCAGGAAATGAAGGCTTTCTCGCGACCATGGAACGCCTTGAACGGCAGCAGGCCCACTATGACCGACAACGGACGGGCAAACAGGATCATCCACAGCGCCAGGCCCAGGGCCGGCAGGGCGATTGGCAGCAGGTCGTGGGGCGTGACCAGCAGCCCCAGCACCAGGAACATGCCGATCTGGGCCAGCCAGGCCATGCCATCGAGCATGTGCAGGATGCCGTGGCGGCTGCGCACCGGGCGGTTGCCGATCACCAGGCCGCACAGGTACACCGCCAGGAAACCGCTGCCGTGCAGGGCGTTGGTCAGGGCGAACACGGCCAGGCCGCCACTGATGACGAGGATCGGGTAGAGGCCGTTGGCCAGATTGATGCGATTGACCAGCTGCAGCATCAGCCAGCCACCGCCCAGGCCGAGTACCGAACCGATGCCGAACTCACGCAGCAGGTGCCCGAGCAGGCTCCAGTGCAGGCCGGTTTCGCCACTGGCAAGCATGCCGATCAGGGTGACGGTGAGGAACACCGCCATGGGGTCGTTGCTGCCGGACTCGATCTCGAGGGTGGCGCTGACCCGCTCGTTCAGGCCCTTGCCGCCCAGCAGCGAGAACACCGCCGCGGCATCGGTCGAGCCGACGATGGCACCTATCAGCAGGCCCTGGATCAGGTTCAGATTGAACAGCCAGGCCGCCGCCAACCCGGTCAGCCCGGTGGTGATCAACACACCGACCGTGGCCAGGGACAACGCCGGCCACAGCGCCACGCGGAAGCTCGAGACCCGCGTGCGCAAGCCGCCGTCCAGCAGGATGACGGCCAAGGCGAGGTTGCCGACCAGATAAGCCGTGGCGTAGTTATCGAAAAGAATACCGGCGCCGTCGACACCGGCCACCATGCCCACGGCCAGGATGATCACCAGGATCGGGATGCCCAGGCGGGACGAAAGGGAACTGACCAGGATGCTCGCACCTACCAGCAACGCGCCGATCAAGAACAGGCTGTTGATGGTCGTTGCAGTCAAAGGCGTTACTCCGGGAAAACTGAGGGGCGGGCACAGACTGACCATGCAGTCTGCGTGCCAGCGATTCTAACCTGTTGAAATGTGATGCTGTCAAAAAAGGTTTGGGATTGGGGGCTGAACAAGCCCCTCACTATTGATTAACAGCAATGGATTGGACATAGCCCTTGTGGCGAGGGGATTTATCCCCGTTCGAGTGCGAAGCGCTCGCCTTCTGGTTGCATGGCAGCACGGTTGGGGGCTGCTTCGCAGCCCAGCGGGGATAAATCCCCTCGCCACAGGACGCTCTCGCCTCAAAGGCAGGTGAAGCCTTAAAGGCTGAACCGCCCGACCATGCTGTTCAGGTCCACGGCCAGGCGCGACAGTTCGGCGCTGGCGGCACTGGTCTGGTTGGCGCCGGTGGCCGATTGCACCGACAGGTCGCGGATGTTCACCAGGTTGCGATCCACTTCACGGGCCACCTGGGCCTGTTCCTCGGCGGCGCTGGCGATCACCAGGTTGCGTTCGTTGATCTCGACGATGGCCGTGTTGATGGTGTCCAGGGACAGGCCGGCACCGCGGGCGATGTTCAGGGTCGACTCGGCGCGCTCGGTGCTGTTGCGCATCGAGTCCACGGCGTGTTCGGTGCCGCTCTGGATGCTGCCGATCATGCGTTCGATTTCGCTGGTCGACTGCTGGGTACGGTGGGCCAGGGCGCGGACTTCGTCGGCCACCACGGCAAAACCACGACCGGCCTCACCGGCACGGGCGGCTTCGATGGCGGCGTTCAGAGCCAGCAGGTTGGTCTGGTCGGCCAGGCCGCGGATCACGTCCAGCACTTTGCCGATATCGCGGGACTCATTGGCCAGGTTACCGATCAGCGTGGCGGTGCTTTGTACGTCGGCGCTCATGCGTTCGATGGCGCCGACGGTTTCCTGCACCAGGTCGCGGCCGTCGCCAGCGGATGTGGTGGCGTGCTTCGACGCTTCCGACGTGCTGACCGCGTTGCGTGCGACCTCTTCCACGGCGCTGGTCATCTCGTTGACCGCTGTCGCGGCCTGCTCGATTTCGTTGTTCTGCTGGGTCAGGCCCCGGGCGCTTTCGTCAGTGACGGCGTTGAGCTCTTCGGCCGCCGACGCCAGCTGTGTGGCCGAACCGGAGATCCGTTGCAAGGTATCGCGCAGTTTTTCCTGCATGGTCGACATCGCCCGCAGCAGGCGACCGGCTTCGTCGCTGCCGTCCACGGTGATCGGCCGGGTCAGGTTGCCCTTGGCGATTTCTTCGGCGGCATCCAACGCGTTGGCGATCGGCTTGGTGATGCTGTTGGTCAGCAGCCAGGCGAACAGCAGGGTCAGGCCGGTGGCGATGACCAGCAGGGTGACCACCCAGATGAAAGCGCTTGAATATTGTTGCGCCGCGCCCTTATTGAGCGCCTCGGCTTGCAGGTTGTTGATCTCCAGCAAGCGGCCGATTGCGACATTGATGGCATCGGAGTTGCTCAGCAGTTCAGTGTTGAGCAACGTGCGCAGTTCATCGACCTGATTGTTGCGTGACAGGGTTTTCATGCGCTCTTCGAGCTGGCGGTACTGCCCGAGCAGTTGCCCATACTGATCGTAGGCGGCCCGTTCTTCCGGAGCGCTGATGAGTTTTTCGTAGGCGGCCTGGGCCACGCGGATCTGTTGGCCGCGTTGTTCCAGCAGATCGTAGGTTTTCTGCTGGATGTCCGGCTCGCGGTTGACCAGCAAGCGATAGGACAAGACGCGCAGGCGCAGGGTGAGTTGGGTGAACTCATCCAGGGCCTTGATACTGGGCACGCTGTTCTGGGCGATGATTTCGCCAGACCCGCGGATTTTGCTCATCTGGGTCAGGGCGAATACCCCAAGGGCCAGCATCAGGGCGCCAATCAAGGCAAACCCCAGGAACGCCCGCGGCGCGATGTTCATATTACGTAGGGACATGGAAAATACCGAAAGAAAATAGAGGCGTCCGTGCGGGGCTGAGACTGCTGTTAGCTGGCTTATCGGTCATGGGCCTGAAGTCTTGAGGCGTTGTGGGCTTTTGTCGCAGGACAAGGCCTGCCACGCGACGAAGGGTAGGAACCCGATGCTTGAATCGCAGTCTCTACAGCTCGCGAGCCAAGCACCGCCACCGTGTAAAGCGTGGCATCGGCGGTGACTTTTCTTTATCGTACGCGCCCCTTGGAAAAGCCTGGAAATCAATATGTTGGAAACATCCCTCAGCCAACTGGAGCAACTGGTCAACGACCTGGTGCAACAGAACCTGCACCTCACCGGCCTGAACGAAACCCTGAGCGCCGAACTTGCCCGGGCCAAGGATGAAAACGAAAGCCTGCAACTGAGCCTGATGGAACAGGAAGAGCTGCACGGCGCCACCGCCGCCCGCATCCAGGCCCTGATCGAGCGCGCCAGCGCCGGTCCTGTCAGCGCATGAAGCACGGCGTCGATGGGGTGACGGTCATCTCGATCCTGGGAGAAGACTATTCAATCAAAGCGCCGGCCGGGCAGGAACAGGCCCTGCTGGACGCCGCTTCGATGCTCAAGGCCGCCCTGGCCGACACGAAAAGGAAATACCCGACGCTGATCGGTGACCGCCTGCTGGTATTGGCGGCCATGAACCTGTGTTCGCAACAGATCGAAATGCAGAAGAGCCATCAGGCGGAACTCGACCGTTACCAAGAGCAAGTCAGCGCCACGGTCGAGGTGATTGCCAAGACGATCCAGCAGGCCTGAAGTCTTTTAGGACCCAGGGTTGGTGGTGATCTAATGTGGGAGCGGGCTTGCTCGCGAAGGCGGTATGTCAGTCACAATTGATTGGTCTGATCCGCCGCTTTCGCGAGCAAGCCCGCTCCCACAGGATATTTCTGTGGGCACAGAGTTGTGTCCACCGCCGATCCACTGTGGGAGCGAGCCTGCTCGCGATTGGATCTCAGCCGCGCCACGAGTCTTGCCTCAGAACCACTCATCCCGCATCCCCAGGCACGTATCATCCCGCGCCTCGAGAATCGCCAGCTCATGGTGACAACCCGGCACTTCCCAGGTCAGGAAGTAGCGCGCCGCTTGCAGCTTGCCTTTATAGAAGCCGCTGTCCGCGGCATTGCCCCTGGCCAGTCCTTCCTCGGCACGAATCGCCTGTTCCAGCCAGCGCCAGCCGATCACCATGTGCCCAAACACTTTCAGGTACAGCGCCGAGTTGGCGAGGCTGCTGTTGACCTTGCCCTGGGCCAGATCCGTCAGCAGGCCCAGGGTGACGGTTTGCAGGCGCGCCACCAACGCTTCCAGCGGCTGACGTAATGGCGTCAATGATGGGTGCGCCTGGGCCCGTTCGGTGGTGTCGGCCACCAGGCGGATCAACTGCTTGAGCCCGGCGCCGCCATTCTGCGCCAGCTTACGCCCCAGCAGGTCCAGGGACTGGATGCCGTGGGTGCCTTCATGGATCGGGTTCAGGCGGTTGTCGCGATAATACTGCTCTACCGGGTATTCGCGGGTGTAGCCGTGACCGCCCAGGATCTGGATCGCCAGTTCGTTGGCTTTCAGGCAGAACTCCGAGGGCCAGGATTTGACGATGGGGGTCAGCAGGTCCAGCAGTTCATGGGCGCGCCGACGCTCGGCTTCGCTGTCCAGGGTGGTGGTGTCGTCGAACAGCCGTGCTGCGTACAAGCCCAGGTCAAACGAACCCTCGACGTAGGCTTTTTGGGTCAAGAGCATGCGGCGCACGTCGGCGTGCTGGATGATCGCCACCGGGGCGGTGGTCGGATCCTTGCTGTCGGGCACCCTGCCCTGCGGACGTTCGCGGGCGTATTCAAGGGAATACAGGTAGCCGGCGTAACCCAGCATCACCGCACCCATGCCGACGCCGATGCGCGCCTCGTTCATCATCTGGAACATGTAGCTCAGGCCGTGGTGCGGCTTGCCTACGAGGTAACCGACGCATTCGCCGTTGTCGCCGAAGTTCAACGCGGTCGACGTGGTGCCGCGCCAGCCCATCTTGTGGAACAGCCCGGCCAGCAGCACGTCGTTACGCGGGCCGAGGCTGCCATCGTCGTTGACCAGGAACTTGGGCACGATAAACAGCGAAATGCCCTTCACGCCCGGCGGCGCGTCCGGCAATTTCGCCAGGACCATGTGCACGATGTTTTCCGACAGGGGATGATCGCCGCCGGAGATGAAGATCTTGTTGCCCTTGAGTCGATAGGTGCCATCGGACGCAGGCTCTGCCCGTGTACGAATATCCGACAGCGAAGAACCTGCATGGGGTTCGGTCAGGGCCATGGTGCCGAAGAAACGGCCGTCGATCATCGGCTGCAGGAAACGTTGCTTCTGCTCATCGCTGCCGAAGCTTTCGATCAGGTTCGCCGCGCCCATGGTCAGGAACGGGTAAGAGGTCGATGCGGCATTGGCCGACTGGAAGTGGGCGAAGCAAGCCTGGGACAGCAGCGTCGGCAACTGCATGCCTCCGGCGTCGAAGCTGCGCGCGGCATTGAGAAAGCCGGCCTCCAGAAAGGCATCCACCGCCGGCTTTACCTCGGGAATCAGGATCGCCTGGCCGTTCTCGTAGCGTGGTTCGTTTTCATCGTTCTTGCGGTTGTGGGGCGCGAAGAATTTTTCGGCGATGCTGCGGGCCGTGCCGAGGGCTGCGTCGAAGGTTTCGCGATTGTGTTCAGCAAACCGCTCGCGCTGGGTCAGGCCCTCGGCATCGAGGACTTCATACAGCTCGAAAGCCAGATTGCGGGAACTGAGCAGCGTCTCGGACATGGCGGCCTACCTTTTTTTGGAATGGGCCGAGTCTAGGCGTGGCAATGGAGGCTGAACAGGATGATTGATTTGAGTGATGGAGGAGCGAGGGTGACGCTAATCAAAATGTGGGAGCGAGCTTGCTCGCGATAGCAGTGTCCCAGTCGACAACATTCCTGACTGAACCACCGCTATCGCGAGCAAGCTCGCTCCCACAGGGATTGGATTGCCAGGCACCCATTGCAGGTGCCTGGTCTACAGCGGGTTTAGCCGATGGTCATCAGGCTGGCGTTACCACCTGCGGCCGCGGTATTGACGCTCAAGGCCCGCTCGATCACCAAACGCTCCAACGCAATGTTGGTCTCGCCCTGGGACAAACCATGCACCCCGATGATGGCGCCGGCACGCTTGGCCACTTGCTGGCAAACGCCCCGCAATTGGTCCGAGTCGCCGTGGTGCAGGACCGCGTCGAACAGCACATCGTCCTTGGTCCAGTCGGCAACCCGTTGGATGCGTGCCTGAATCTCTTTCGGCAAGCGGGTGAACAAGGCCTTGCTGGTGTCGGTTTCCGGCCACACGGCCGAGCCGCCCACGGCCAGTACGGCCGCCAGTTGCGTCAGCAGGTCGCCTTCCACGTCGGCCAGGCACAGCACGTGCTCGCGCGGCAGGATGGCGTAGCTGTTGCGTTCGCCGGTCGGGCCGGTCAACTGGCGGGTGATGCCGCTTTGCGATTGGGCCGCGAACTGCACGCACAGGGCGCTCAGTTCAGCGAGCTTCTGGCTGTCGGCCCAGGCTTGCAGGGCGGTCAGCGGTTTGCTCATGGCATCGCGCAAGCGCAGGTCCGGCGCAACCAAGGCGTCGCCACGGACGAAGGACTGCTGGATCGCGTCGGTAGGACGAGTCGACAGCAGGCGGTACAGGTACAGCGGGCCACCGGCCTTGGGACCGGTGCCCGACAGGCCTTCGCCACCAAACGGCTGTACACCGACCACGGCGCCGACAATGTTGCGGTTGACGTAGACGTTACCGGCATGGACGTTGTCGATGACCTTGGCGATGGTTTCGTCGATGCGCGTGTGCACGCCCAGGGTCAGGCCGTAGCCGGAGGCGTTGATCTGGTCGATCAACTGACCCAGTTCCTTGCGCTTGTAGCGCACCACGTGCAGCACCGGGCCGAAGATCTCCCGCTGCAGCTCGTCGAAGCTTTCCAGCTCGATCAGGGTCGGCATCACGAAGGTGCCGCGCTTGCACTCGTCGCTGTCGGCGATCGCCATCTGGTAGACGGTGCGACCTTTGTCGCGCATGGCCTGGATGTGTTTCTCGATGCCAGCCTTGGCTTCGGCGTCGATCACCGGGCCGATGTCCACCGACAGGCGCTCCGGGTTGCCGAGGCGCGATTCGGCCATGGCGCCCTTGAGCATTTCGATGACGCGGTCGGCGGAATCTTCCTGCAGGCACAGGACCCGCAGGGCCGAGCAACGCTGGCCGGCACTGTCGAAGGCCGAGGACACGACGTCGATGACCACTTGTTCGGTCAGGGCCGAGGAGTCGACGATCATGGCGTTCTGGCCGCCGGTCTCGGCGATCAGCGGGATCGGCCGGCCCTGGTTGTCCAGGCGACCGGCGATGTTGCGTTGCAGCAGGCGGGCGACTTCGGTGGAGCCGGTGAACATCACGCCTTTGACCCGATCGTCGCCGACCAGGCGGGCGCCAACGGTTTCGCCACGGCCCGGCAGCAGTTGCAGGACGCCTTCCGGAATGCCGGCTTCGAGCATCAGGCGCACCGCCTGGGCCGCCACCAGCGGCGTCTGCTCGGCGGGCTTGGCCAGAACCGGGTTGCCGGCGGCCAGTGCGGCGGCGACCTGGCCGCTGAAAATCGCCAGCGGGAAGTTCCACGGGCTGATGCAGACCACCGGGCCCAGAGGGCGGTGGGCGTCGTTGGTGAAATCGTTGCGTGCCTGCACCGCGTAATACCGCAGGAAGTCCACGGCTTCACGCACTTCCGCGATAGCGTTGGCGAAGGTCTTGCCGGCTTCGCGGGCCAGCAGGCCCATCAGTGGCTGGATCTCGCCTTCCATCAGGTCGGCGGCACGCTCGAGGATCGCGGCGCGCTCGGCCGGTGGCGTGGCCTGCCAGATCGGTGCGGCGTTGAGGGCGCACTGAATGGCGTTGTCGACGTCGGCAACCGTGGCTTCCTGCACATGGCCGACCACATCGCGGTGATCAGACGGGTTCAGCACCGCTGCCGGGGTTTCTTCGCTGGCAGCGCAACCGAGCATCGGCGCGGCTCTCCAGTCGTTATGGGCAGTGGCCAGCAGGGCGCAGGACAGCGACGCCAGGCGATGCTCGTTGGCCAGGTCGATGCCGCTGGAGTTGGCGCGGTCGCTGCCGTACAAGTCGCGCGGCAGCGGAATGCGCGGGTGCGGCAGGCCGAAGCCGCCTTCCAGGGTTGCCATCTGCTCGATGCTGGCCACTGGATCGGCCACCAGTTCCTGAATGGAAATCGACTGGTCGGCGATGCGGTTGACGAACGAGGTGTTCGCGCCGTTTTCCAGCAAGCGGCGTACGAGGTAGGCCAGCAGTGTTTCGTGGGTGCCGACCGGGGCGTACACACGGCACGGACGGTTCAGCTTGCCTTCGGAAACCTTGCCTACAACTTGTTCGTACAGCGGTTCACCCATGCCGTGCAGGCACTGGAATTCGTACTGGCCCGGGTAATAGTTCTGACCGGCGATGTGGTAAATGGCCGACAGGGTATGGGCGTTGTGCGTGGCGAACTGTGGGTAGATGACTTCCGGCACCGACAGCAGTTTGCGCGCGCAGGCGATGTAGGACACGTCGGTGTACACCTTGCGGGTGTAGACCGGATAGCCTTCCAGTCCTTCGACCTGGGCGCGCTTGATCTCGCTGTCCCAGTACGCGCCTTTTACCAGGCGAATCATCAGGCGGTGGCGGCTGCGCCGGGCCAGGTCGATGACGTAATCGATCACGTACGGGCAACGCTTCTGGTAGGCCTGGATCACGAAGCCGATGCCGTTCCAGCCGGTCAGCTGCGGCTCGAAGCACAGGCGCTCCAGCAGGTCCAGGGACAGTTCGAGGCGGTCGGCTTCCTCGGCGTCGATGTTCAGGCCGATGTCGTATTGCTTGGCCAGCAGGGTCAGCGACAGCAGGCGCGGGTACAGTTCGTCCATGACGCGCTCGTACTGGGCGCGGCTGTAGCGCGGATGCAGGGCCGAGAGCTTGATGGAAATGCCCGGGCCTTCATAAATCCCACGGCCATGGGACGCTTTGCCGATCGAATGAATGGCTTGTTCATACGAGGCCAGGTACTTCTGGGCGTCATGTTCGGTGAGCGCCGCTTCACCCAGCATGTCGTAGGAATAGCGGAAACCCTTGGCTTCGAACTTGCTGGCGTTGGCCAGGGCTTCGGCGATGGTTTCGCCGGTGACGAACTGCTCGCCCATCAGGCGCATGGCCATGTCGACGCCCTTGCGGATCATCGGTTCGCCGCTCTTGCCGATGATGCGGCTCAGGGAGGAGGTCAGGCCCGTTTCGTTATGGGTGGCGACCAGCTTGCCGGTCAGCAACAGGCCCCAAGTGGCGGCATTGACGAACAGCGACGGGCTGTTGCCCAGGTGCGGCTGCCAGTTGCCGGTGCTGATCTTGTCGCGGATCAACGCATCACGAGTGCCTTTGTCCGGGATGCGCAGCAGCGCCTCGGCCAGGCACATCAGGGCTACGCCTTCCTGGGACGACAGGGAAAATTCCTGCAGTAAGCCCTGAACGATACCGGCACGGCCGCCGGCACTTTTCTGGTTACGCAGTTTTTCCGCAATCGAAGCCGCCAGCTTGTTGGTGGCTTCGGCCATTTCCACTGGCAGGCGGGCCTGCTCGATCAGCATCGGCACCACTTCCGGCTCAGGGCGACGGTAAGCGGCGGTAATGGAGGCGCGCAGGACCGATTGCGGCAGGATGCTCTCGGCAAATTCGAGGAAGCATTGGTGAGCATGGTCGACCTGTACGTCGCCGGCATCATCGCTGTCGGCACGGGGTGAACCGTTCAGCTCGGTCAGGGTTGCACCACCCTCGAGTTTTTCCAGGTAATTGAAAATTGCCTGCTTGATCAGCCAGTGCGGCGTGCGATCGATCGAGGTTGCGGCCGCCTTGAGGCGTTCGCGGGTCGGGTCATCGAGTTTGACCCCAAGGGTGGTGGTAGCCATATTTTTATCCTCATGTTTACCACGTATGGCGTGGCATCAGCTGGCGGCAAGATTAGCTGCGCGATGATTGAGGTGCAACCGGGTGCAACCCTTTTTTTCTTGAAATGACAGGCAGCTCATCCGGAAGCCAGGGCGTGCCCGCCAATCCTGCACCGGCTTAGTGCTTTGGCTTCTAGTGATGCCCTGCGGACCGCACTAAAAGGGAGCAAAAAACGACGATTTTGCGATAAAACCGATCAGGTGCAACTTATTCGAGCGAAACTGGTTGCACCTTATTTGATTTGTTGAATAGCATTCGCGGCCAAGGTGCAACCGGCTCCAAGCCGAGGGGCATCGGCTGATGGCTTTCCTGGGGAAACATCAGTCATAAATTCGCGGGACTGCAAATCGTCGCTACAACGTCTGCGTTGTCGGCGCTTCCAACTGCCACCGCACCATAAAAACAAAGCCAGGGCGTAACTCATGAGTGTTAGTAATCCCACCTTGATCACTTTCGTGATCTACATCGCAGCCATGGTCCTGATCGGCCTGATGGCTTACCGCTCCACCAATAACCTTTCCGACTACATCCTGGGCGGTCGCAGCCTGGGCAGCGTGGTCACGGCATTGTCCGCCGGTGCTTCCGACATGAGCGGTTGGTTGTTGATGGGTTTGCCGGGTGCCATCTATATGTCTGGCCTGTCGGAAAGCTGGATCGCCATCGGCCTGATCGTCGGTGCCTACCTGAACTGGCTGTTCGTGGCCGGCCGCCTGAGGGTGCAGACCGAGCACAACGGTGACGCCCTGACCCTGCCGGATTACTTCTCCAGCCGCTTCGAAGACAAGAGCGGCTTGCTGCGGATCATCTCTGCGGTAGTGATCCTGGTGTTCTTCACCATCTACTGCGCTTCCGGCATCGTGGCCGGTGCCCGTCTGTTCGAAAGCACCTTCGGCATGTCCTACGAGACCGCATTGTGGGCCGGTGCTGCCGCGACCATCGCCTACACCTTCGTTGGCGGTTTCCTGGCCGTGAGCTGGACCGACACCGTGCAAGCGACCCTGATGATCTTCGCGCTGATCCTCACGCCAATCATCGTTCTGCTGGCCACTGGCGGCGTGGACACCACCTTCCTGGCCATCGAAGCGAAAGACCCTACTTCGTTCGATATGCTCAAGAACACCACCTTCATCGGCATCATCTCGCTGATGGGCTGGGGCCTGGGTTATTTCGGCCAACCGCACATCCTGGCGCGCTTCATGGCGGCGGATTCGGTCAAGTCGATCGCCAATGCCCGTCGCATCTCCATGACCTGGATGATCCTGTGCCTGGGCGGCACCGTGGCCGTGGGCTTCTTCGGTATCGCTTACTTCTCGGCGCACCCCGATGTGGCCGGCCCCGTGACCGAGAACCCAGAGCGCGTGTTCATCGAGCTGGCAAAACTGCTGTTCAACCCATGGATTGCCGGTGTACTGCTGTCGGCCATCCTGGCGGCGGTGATGAGTACCCTGAGCTGCCAGTTGCTGGTGTGCTCCAGCGCCCTGACCGAAGACTTCTACAAGACCTTCCTGCGCAAGAGTGCTTCCCAGCTGGAACTGGTCTGGGTCGGTCGTGCCATGGTGTTGCTGGTGGCCTTGGTCGCCATTGCCCTGGCCGCTAACCCGGAAAACCGCGTCCTGGGTCTGGTGAGCTACGCCTGGGCTGGTTTCGGTGCTGCCTTCGGCCCGGTTGTCCTGATCTCCGTCATCTGGAAGAACATGACCCGCAATGGAGCGCTCGCCGGCATTCTGGTGGGTGCAATCACCGTGATCGTCTGGAAGCATTTCGCGCTGCTGGGCCTGTACGAAATCATCCCGGGCTTCATCTTCGCCAGCCTGGCCATCTACCTGGTCAGCAAGATGGGCTCGCCTACCGCAGGTATGCTGCAGCGCTTCGACGCGGCGGAAAAAGATTTTCGTCTGAACCAGTAAGGTCTTCAGTGGGGCTTTGAGCCCGCTGAGTTCTGTAGGAGCTGGCGAAGCCTGCGATCTTTTGATCTTTCACTTGAGGCTCAAGTGTCTGGAGAAAGATCGCAGCCTCGCTCCGCTCGACAGCTCCTACCGCTGGGCTCGCGAGCTATATAGAGATAGAGCCCGGACACAGCGTCCTGGCCGTTCCAGAGCTCCGATTGCCGCATCAGGAACCATCCGCCGTCAGATCGTTGCAAGAAACTGCTGATTCATGTGTAGGACGGCGGCGATGCTTCGAATGTCTATCGGAAAATGCATCACGCTTTGCAGCTTTTACCTTCGTGGATGTAGGGCAAATCTGTTTTTCCTGACCTCCCATACACGTCCCCTACTGCTCGTGCAGAATCCCCCGCCTCCATTCAGCAGAGGCACATCGGATGTTCCCGCCTGCCAATCCACCGCGTTTCACGCTGACGCTCGACAGCGGGCCGAATGAACTCAAGGTACTGGAGTTCAAGGGCACGGAAACCATCAGCCAGCCCTATCGCTTTGACGTGGAACTGGTCAGCGAGCGCTGCGACCTGGTACTGGAAGAACTTCTGCATCGCCAGGCATTCCTGCGGTTCGATGGCCGGGGAGGGGGCGTGCACGGTCAGGTCTATAGCGTAGCCCAAGGCGATTCAGGCAGACGCCTGACCCGTTACCAGGTCAGTCTGGTGCCGCGCCTGGCCTACTTGCGCCACCGTATCAACCAGCGGATTTTCCAGCACTTGAGCGTGCCCGATATCGTCGCCCGGGTGTTGAAGGAACATGGGGTCCTGGAGGGGGCCTTCCAGTTCATCCTCGCAGGGCACTATCCCGAGCGTGAATACTGTGTGCAGTACGCCGAAAGCGACCTGGCGTTCATCGAGCGGATCTGTGCCGAAGTCGGTATCCACTATCACTTTCGGCACCGCCCTGACGGCCATCTGCTGGTGTTCGGCGACGATCAGACCGGGTTTCCCCGCCTGCCCGACTCGACGCTGTACCTGGCGGACAGCGGGATGGCTGCCGACGCGCCGGCCATCAAGCGTCTGGCGGTGCGGCTCCAGACCCGCGCCACGGCCGTAACGTTGCGCGACTACGACTTCCGCAAGCCCGGCCTGTTGTTGCAAACCCACCTCGACAATCGGCAGTTGCCAGCGCTCGAAGACTATCGCTACCCCGGTGGGTTCTGCGACCGGGACGATGGCAAGCACCTGACCCGGCGTGCCCTTGAGCGTCACGGCGCCGATCATCGCGTGGCCCAGGGCAGCAGCGATGACAGTGCTTTCGTCAGCGGACATTTCGTGCGCATCAAGGGCCATCCCAGGGAGCAGTGGAACGATCTCTGGCTCCTGACGCATATCGACCATCATGGCCGTCAACCCCAGGTGCTGGAAGAAACAGCCGCCGCCGGCCCGGACGAATTCCAGGGCTACAGAAACACTTTTCTCGCCACACCGTGGGACGTGTTTTTTCGGCCGCCCCTGCACCCTGAAAAGCCCCGTGCCCACGGTTATCAGTCAGCGGTGGTGACCGGGCCGGTGGACAGCGAGATCCATTGTGATGAATTCGGGCGGGTCAAGGTGCAACTGGCCTGGGATCGCGACGGCCAGCGCGACGAACATTCCAGTTGCTGGCTGCGAGTGGCCTCGGGTTGGGCCCATGATCACTATGGTGCAGTGCTGATTCCCCGGGTCGGCATGGAAGTTTTGGTGGGGTTCATCGATGGCGACGTGGACAAGCCATTGGTGGTGGGTTGCCTGCCCAACGGCGCCAACCCGGTGCCGTTGGACCTGCCGGCGGACAAGACCCGCAGTATTTGGCGCAGCCAGAGCAGTCCCGGTGGGGGAGGCTATAACGAGTTGCGTATCGAGGACCGCAAGGGGGCCGAGGAAATCTACCTGCGGGCCCAGCGCAACTGGACCCAGCACGTGCTGCACGACCAGCGGGTGCAGGTCGATCACGAGCGCAGCATCGTCGTCACCGGTACGGCACGGCACGAACTCAAGGCCGATGAGCAGCGCGTTACCCATGGCCGGCGCCAGGCTGAAGTCCGCCAGGACGATCATCTGCTGGTGGGCGGCGAGCGGCATGTTCGCGTGACCGGCCAGGTCCTGAACGCCAGCCGGCAGTTTCATGTCAGCGCCGGCCAGCAAGTGGTCCTGGAAGCTGGCGCCAGTGTGACCCTCCAGGCTGGCGGTCATTGGATCAACATTGGTGCCGACGGGATTTTCAGCAGCGTGCCGATCGAGGTCGGTGGGGCGCCGATGGCGGTCATGGGGGCGGAGGCGGGTTGGCCGGTCAGCTCCGGGCAGCAGGTCGCTGCGCCGGCCCCTCGGCTTTCCCTGGCGCAAATCCTCAGCTTCCAAGGCTCGGCGCCGTTCTGCGAGGAGTGCGAGCGGTGCAGAAACGGCGTTTGCGCAGGGCCATCGGTCTTTCACAAAACTGTCGACACACAGGAGCGCCCATGAACAGCGGCCAAACGCCCCGCGCCTGGCTTGAACGCCATCCGTTGCAGGCGTCCGAGCAACTTTTCGCCATTTTCAGCAATGCCAGCAGCGCTGGGGCGTTGGCGGCCTGGCGCCGTTCGATGGCCGCGACACCCACGGCGATCTGGGCCGACACGCCGTACGCCGAGTGGGAAGCGGTCATGCCCTATGTAGGGCTTGTTCGCGCGGACTGTGGGTTTCTTGATTGGATAGCGACCGCCGACTCGCTCGATTGGGGTTGGCTGGCGGTGTCGTGTGCCAGCCAGGAAACCCTTGCCGAGCATTTGCGTGGTGTGACGCAGGTGCTGTTGCCGGGTGGCAAGCCGGTTTTCCTGCGTTTTTGGGATGGGCGCTTCATGGGACCGATCCTCCAATCGACGGCGGTGGATGGCGGGGAGCTCCTGCCTGTCATCAATCGTTGCCTGATCAACGCTCAATCCCTTGAGCTCATGGGAAATGCCCAGCGGCCGGTCCAGACTTTTCCTTGGTGGGAAGTGCCGGTGGCGCTGCTGGACGCCATGACCGAGATCCCGACGAATTGTCTGGTGGATAACTTGCTCACCTGGCTTGGCCAGGAGCATCCGTCTCTGTGGGAGCGCGTCGACCAGCGCATCCTGCGGCGCAAGATTGCTCACTTTCTTGAGCGATCGAAGCCGGTTGTCGCGCCAAAGGCGCCCTTGCAGGCGTACTTGCTGCGGGAGCTGGGCTGATCGTGGCGTGTCCGCCGGGCTGCCAACCCCTGACGTTCGACGCGCTTCAAGGTAAACTCGTTGCCCTTCGCAGGAGCCGCCATGAATTATCGCCACGCCTTCCACGCCGGCAATCACGCCGACGTGTTCAAACACCTGACCTTGACCCGCCTCATCGCGCTGATGTCGCGCAAGGAACAGCCCTTCGCCTACCTAGACACCCACGCGGGCATCGGGCTGTACGACTTGCAGGGTGACCAGGCCAACCGTACCGGTGAGTACCTGGAAGGCATTGCGCGGTTGTGGGGCGAGGGCGACCTGCCGCCATTGACTGCCGATTACATGAAGGTGCTGCACGAGATGAACCCGGACGGGCAACTGCGCTACTACCCGGGCTCGCCGGAACTGGCGCGGCGCCTGACTCGTCCCCAGGACCGTGTGCTGCTCAACGAAAAACACCCTGAAGACGGCGTGTTGCTCAAGGACAACATGAAAGGCGACCGTCGCGTGGCGGTGCACCTGGGTGAAGGCTGGCATGTGTCGCGGGCGTTGCTGCCGGTGGCCGAAAAGCGTGCCTTGATGCTGATCGATCCGCCCTTCGAGCAGCTTGACGAGATGCAGCGCTGCGCCGCCTCGCTCAAGGAGGCCATTGGCCGGATGCGCCAGACGGTGGCGGCCATCTGGTACCCGGTGAAGGACCAGCGGATGTTGCGTCGCTTCTACCAGGACCTGGCCGGCACGGGAGCGCCGAAGCTGTTGCGCGTGGAGCTGCTCGTGCACCCACTGGCGACGCCCAACAGCCTGAACGGCTCCGGCCTGGCGATTGCCAATCCGCCGTGGGGGCTGGAAGAAGAGTTGCGTGAGCTGCTGCCGTGGCTGTCGAAAAAGCTGGGGCAGACCCAGGGCGGGTGGCAGATGGATTGGCTGATCGCTGAGAGCTGATCATTGAGCCAATGTATTCAGGTTGTCTGGAAGGACGCCTTCGCGAGCAAGCCCGCTCCCACACTGGATCTGAGGCGTACGCAAGAGTCGTGTACGCCGCCAGACCTGTGGGAGCGGGCTTGCTCGCGAAGCTTTTCAGGGCCCGACAGTCAGATCGGGCAGGTCACGCCGGTCCCGCCAATCCCGCAATAGCCTTCCGGGTTCTTCGCCAGGTACTGCTGGTGATAGGCCTCGGCGAAGTAGAACGTCGGTGCTTCTTCGATTTCGGTGGTGATGGTGCCTTTTCCGGCCTTGGTCAACTCGGCCTGGAAGACTTGCTCGCTGTGTTTGGCCGCCGCCAGTTGGTCCGGGGTGGTGGCATAGATCACCGAACGGTACTGGGTGCCGATGTCGTTCCCCTGGCGCATGCCCTGGGTCGGGTTGTGCAGTTCCCAGAACATCTTCAGAAGTTGTTCGTAGCTGACTTTCGCTGGTTCGTAGACCACCAGCACCACTTCGCTGTGGCCGGTAAGGCCCGAGCAGACTTCTTCGTACGTCGGGTTCGGGGTGAAACCACCGGCGTAACCCACCGCGGTACTGACCACGCCTTCGCGCTGCCAGAACTTGCGTTCCGCGCCCCAGAAGCAGCCGAGGCCGAAGATCGCGAAATCCACGTCCATGGCAAATGGGCCCAGCAGGGGCGCGTCGAGGACGAAGTGTTTGTCCGGCACAGTCATCGGGGTTTCACGGCCAGGCAGGGCTTGTTCTTGAGTAGGAAGCACGTTTTTATTCACCAGGATTTCCGAGCGCAAGACCATTATCAGTCCTCTTAGGGAGGCAGCTGCAAGTCGCAAGCTGCAAGCTACAAGTGGTGAGAGTGTGCCATCGTTTGCTTGAAGCTTGAAGCTTGAAGCTTGAAGCTTGAGTTATACGAGCGGCCCACGCGGGTAGCGCTTGAGCTTTTCGACCAGCTCCGCGCCGGGGATGGGACGGTCGAACAGGTAGCCCTGGCCGACGTCGCAGCGGTGACGCCGTAGGAACGCCAATTGCTGGGCGGTTTCGATGCCTTCGGCCACGACCTTGAGTTTCAGGTTGTGGGCCATGGCGATCACCGCCGAGGTGATTTCCATGTCGTCCTGGTTGTCCGGGATCTCATGGATGAAGCTGCGATCGATCTTGATGATGTCGATCGGGAATTTTTTCAGGTAGCTCAGGGATGAGTACCCGGTGCCAAAGTCGTCCATGGCCAGGGTCAGCCCCAGGCGCTTGAGCTGGTCGAGCTGTAAGTGGGTATCTTCGGTGGCCTCCAGCAGCAGGCCTTCGGTCAACTCCAGTTCCAGCAGCCGGGCCGGCAGTTGTTCCTCCTTGAGGATGCTGGCGATGGAGGCGACCAGGTCCGGGTCGGAGAACTGCTTGGGCGACAGGTTGATCGCCACTTGCAGGTTGCCCAGGCCGGCCGCGGTCAGCTGTTTGCTCATCCGGCAGGCCTGGCGGGCGATCCATTTGCCGATGGGAATGATCAGGCCGGTTTCTTCGGCCACACTGATGAACTGATCCGGGCGGATCATGCCCTTTTCCGGATGGTTCCAGCGCAGCAGTGCCTCCATGCCCAGCAGACGGCCGCTGCGCAGGCACAACTTGGGCTGGTAGAACACGTCCAGTTCGTTCTGGGTCAAGGCGCGACGCAGGTTGTTTTCGACGAACAGCTTGTAGCTGGCCTCGGCATTCAGCGCCTCGGTGAACACCTGGACCTGATGCTTGCCGTTGGCCTTGGCCTTGTGCAGGGCGAGGCCGGCGTTGCGCATCAGGGTCTGCGGATCACGGCCGTGCAGCGGCGCGCAGGCCAGGCCTACGGAGCCGGTCACACTGATCAACTGGTTGTCGACGAACATCGGTTTGTCGAGGGTCATCAGCAATTGGCTGGCGATCTGCTGCCCGGCCTCCAGGCTCGTGTCGTCCAGCAGCACGGCGAACTCGTTACTGGCGAATCGCGCCAGGCTGCCGCTGGGGCTCAGGCTGTTGCGCAGGCGCCGGGCCAGGCTGATCAGCAGCTTGTCGCCGGTCTGGTGACCGAGGCTGTCGTTGATGCGCTTGAAGTTGTCGATGTCCACCAGCAGCAGGCTGATGGGCGAGTCGCTGTCCCGGGCAAAGCGCTCATCGAGGTTGCGAATGAACGCCGGGCGGTTGCCCAGGTTGGTCAGGTTGTCGGTGTAGGCCAGGCGCTCGATGCGCTGCTGGGCCAGTTTGGTCTGGGTGATGTCTTCGTAGATGCCGATGTAGTGGGTCAGCTCGCGGTTGTCGCCGTAGACCTTGGAAATCGACAACTGGCCCCAGTAGGGTTCCAGGTTCTTGCGCCGGCTCTTGAACTCGCCCTGCCAACTGTTGCTCTGGGCCAGCGCCGAGGGCGCGTCGAACAGCAGCTCGCTGAGGTTCTCCAGGGCCGGCAGTTCCGAGAGGCGTTGGCCGTGGACTTCCTCGGTGGTGTACTGGGTGATCGCGGTGAAGCTTGGGTTGACGTACTCCACCACTCCGTCGCAATTGACCAGCAGGAACGCGTTGGCGCTTTGCTCCACGGCGCGCTGGAACAGGTGCAGGGCGCTGGTGGCGGTGCGGCGGTTGTGGTTGTTGATGACCTGGGCGAACTGGTCCGCGAGCTCGCCGGCAAAGGCGATCTCATCCGACTGCCAGGCGCGGGTGGCCCCCACTTGTTCCAGGCACAGCACGCCCACCACTTGGCCGTCGATGCGCACGCTGGCGTCGAGGATGGCGTTGACGTCGCGGGCGCGCAGGCTCTCGGCCATCTCCCGGGTGCGTGGGTCGCGCATCGCATTGTGGGCGTCTATGGCACGACAGGTCTGCAGCGCCTCCATGTAGTCGGGAAACTCGCTGGCGTCGATGACTGCCGGCAGGAAGTACTCCTGGGAGGCGCGGTTGTAGGCGGAAATCGGCACCAGTTTGCCGTCATCCAGGTTCCAGATACTGGCGCAGTCGATCTGGTAGATGTCGCAGGCGCTGCGGGTGATGAGTTCGGCCGCTTCGAGCAGGGAGTTGTTGGCGCTGTAGCGTTGGCGGGTCAATAGCAGGATGAGGTCTTGTTGGGCACGTACCCGGTCCAGGTGCTGGAGCTGCTCTTGCTGGGCGCGCTGGTTCAGTTCCAGGGCGATCTGCAGGCGCGAGTTCTGGGTTTCCAGGTCCAGGGCCGGCAGGGAGGGTTCGCTTTGCAGCAAATTGTCCACCACCAGCAGGTAACCGCGCAGCAGATGACGATTGTGCTGTCTGTAGGCTTCGCCCGTCTCCAGCACATTCATCGGGCCCTTGGCGGTGTGGAGCGTGTAGCGAATCTGGTAATGCGCGGCCTGGGCCAGTTGCTGCTGGATGGCGTCGTGCAATTGATAGCGCGCTTCGGGCTCCATCAGGCTGGCGTACGGCGAGCTGACCAGCGAGCACAGTTCCACCGCCGGCAGGCCGAAGTGTCGCTCGCAATTGGGATCGAGAAACAACAGCGCCCAGCTAGCTTCATTCAGCCGTTCGAAACGCAGCATACCGAGCCGCGCGGGCACCGGTAACTGCGTCACTACCTCGGCCGCCATACGGCTGGCGGCATCGGGTTGGCTTTTCATGGGGAAACTCGCTTCGAAAATGCTGATCGCGCCGGGCTGACGCCCTCGTTATTACGGATTGGCGCAAGGTTGCATCATTGCGGCACTGGCTGACAAGAGAGATGAAGGCCAAGTGCTATAAACCTTTTATCGGCCGACAAAGGGATTTCTCCAGTCGCCAGCCGATCAGAGGGCATGGAAGTTCATCGCAGCGCAATATCGATCGTCTGCAAGGGCTCGCCGTCACGGTCGTGGAAGGTGACATGAAGGCTCTGCGCCGTGACCTGCAGGCGGGCGAAGTTGTCCTGGCTCACCACTGCGCTGGTCAGTTCATAGCGGTACTCCCCGCTGTCCGTACGGGCCATGGGCCTGTGGAAAATAAAATCCGCGGCTTTTGCAAAAGGCAGCAATTTGCTGTTGTAGAACGGCGAGGAAACGACGGTGTTGACCTCGAAATCAGGATCCTGAGTGTGACGCAGGCGGCTGGTCATCGAGCCGTGAACGTCACCCGAGATGAACACCACGTTTTTGATCCGGTGGCGGCGGATGGTTTCCAACAGGCGCAAGCGTTGTTCCGGGAAGGCCTGCCAGGCATCGCCGTCATTGCGCTGGCGGTCAGGGAAAAACATCACGCTGGTGACGACGAGCTTGACCCGGGCGGGGCTGCTGAGGAGCCATTCGAGCAGGGATTGCTCCTGGTCCGCGTCGAGGATGCGCCGATCGTCCGCCGACAGGTTGCGTTGCGTCCGGCTGTCGGTGACGAACCAGTGGATATCGCCATGGGCAAAGGTGTACCAGTAGCGGGTCAACGACCTGTTCAATGTTCCGTCGCTCGACAGTTCATGGGCGGGCCCATGGCTGGCCTGGTAAAGCCCATAGGCGCTCATGGCATTGGCATACAGGACGTCGTCGTGGCCGGTTTTCCTGGCGGGCCAGTTGTCTTCGATTTCATGGTCGTCGAGGATCATGTAGGTCGGCGTGCCAGACATCAGCTTGCTGATGTGCGGCTGGGTAAATACCGCTCGGTATCTGAAGAGGATGTGTCTATAGCTTCGGTCCGGGCCGATGATATTCAAGTCATCGAGATAAACCTGGTCTCCGGTCATTAACACCGCGCTGATCGGTGGGTCGGCCTGTTCGACGATGCGATTGATGCCGGCAAAGGTGCGATCCCCAAGGCTGGGGAACAACGGGGTGCTGGCGGCGATCCGCAAGTAGCGACATGAGCCGACGATGTAAGCCCGTGGCGTATCGGGTTTGTCGGCCGGCGTGTGCAAGCAATAGGTGTTCCGAGGCCATTGCAGTGGCAGTTCCTGGATGGTTTCCACGGTATGGGTCGGGCTCAAGGGGCTGAGCCAGCCGGCCTGGTATTCATAGGCGGTGTCGGGTTGAAGGTCTTTCAACACGATCACATCGGACATGTCGCGGTAGGCCTTCAATTGGACAAAGTGCCCTTTTGACCAGCGTGTGTCTCCTCGACGCCGGTGTCGTATACCGGCAAATACCCGGTTGTTGCCGTGATCGCCCCGCAGGAATATCCGGGCATGGTCAGTGGTCGTGTGCCCGACAATGGGGCCGACGGTAGGTTTGAACATATTCGAATCCATTCGAAGTTTTAGTCGGTGGGTGCAAGCATCAAGTGGCCTTGGCGGTTTTGATGCTAAAGCCCGGCGCGCCATAAATATCGACGGGGAAGGGGGCGCAAGTTGTGGGCAATGACTAATAGGGGCTGTAGTCATTTAAAACTTGCGGGGTAGGAAATGCCGCTATCGCGAGCAAGCTCGCTCCCACAGGAGCACCGCAAATCCACTGTGGGAGCGACTTGCTCGCGATGCGGCCGCCACATACAACACCCATGCACCTGGCTCGAATGCCAGGCAAAAAAAGCCCCGCCAAACGGACGGGGTTGAGGTACGAGCGTGGCGCTCGGAAAACGGTGCTCCGAATGGCCCTCCCCAAGGGAGGGCCGCCCGGTGTTACAGCAGGATGGTGCGGATGTCGCCCAGCAAGTCGCTCAAGCGCTTGGTGAAGCGTGCAGCGGCGGCGCCGTTGATCACACGGTGATCGTAGGACAGCGACAGTGGCAGCATCAGCTTCGGCTGGAAGGCCTTACCGTCCCAGACTGGCTGGATGGTGGCCTTGGAAACACCCAGGATCGCCACTTCCGGCGCGTTGACGATCGGCGTGAAGCCGGTGCCGCCAATGTGACCGAGGCTGGAGATGGTGAAGCAGGCGCCCTGCATGTCGTCGGCGGTGAGCTTCTTGTTCCGGGCTTTTTCGGCCAGGGCAGCGGCTTCGCCAGCCAGTTGCAGCAAGCTCTTCTGGTCGACGTTGCGGATGACCGGTACCAGCAGGCCTTCCGGGGTGTCGACGGCAAAGCCGATGTGCACGTATTTCTTGCGGATCACAGCCTTGCCGCTTGGGGCCAGGGAGCTGTTGAAGTCCGGCAGTTCCTTGAGCAGGTGCGCACAGGCCTTGAGCAGCAGTGGCAGCACGGTCAGCTTCACGCCGGCCTTTTCCGCCACGGCTTTCTGCGCGACGCGGAAAGCTTCCAGCTCGGTGATGTCGGCCTGGTCGAACTGAGTCACGTGTGGAATGTTCAACCAGCTGCGGTGCAGGCTCGACGCGCCGATCTGCATCAGGCGAGTCATGGCCACTTCTTCGGTTTCACCGAAGCGGCTGAAGTCCACCGCCGGGATCGGCGGGATGCCCGCGCCGCCGGTGGCGCCTTCGGCCGGTGCGTTCTTGGCCTTCTGCATCATGGCCTTGACGTAGGCTTGCACGTCTTCCTTGAGCACACGACCGTGCGGGCCGCTTGGGCCAACGGCCGACAGCTCGACACCGAATTCACGGGCCAACTGACGCACCGCCGGGCCGGCGTGCACCTTGGCACCGCTTGGCGCAGGCGCGGCGGCGACAGGGGCAGGCGCAGCTTCGGCCTTGGTGGCAGGCGCGGCGGCAGGCGCTGGCACTGCTTCAGCCTTGGCGGCAGGTGCAGCGGCCGGGGCTGGCGCAGCAGGTGCCGAGGCACCCGCCACTTTGAGCTTCAGGATCAGATCGCCGGTGCCGACTTCGTCTTCCAGCTTGATCTCGACGCTTTCCACCACACCGGCGGCCGGCGATGGGATTTCCATGCTGGCCTTGTCGGATTCCAGGGTGATCAGCGACTGATCGGCTTCGACGGTGTCGCCGACCTTGACCAGCACTTCGATGATCTTGGCCTTGCCCGACGAACCGATGTCCGGGACATGAATGTCCTGGACCGTGGCCGCGGCAGGCGCAGCGGCCGGAGCGGGAGCTGCTTCGGCGGCCGGTGCGGCGGCAGGCTTTTCAGCCGCCGCCGGGGCAGCGGCGGGAGCGGCCGCTTCAGGCGCCGCAGCGGCGCCCTCGACTTCCAGCTCCAGCAGTTCGTCGCCTTCTTTCAGGCGATCGCCCAGCTTCACTTTCAGGCTCTTGATGACACCGGCCTTCGGCGCAGGCACTTCCATGCTGGCCTTGTCCGATTCAAGCGTCAGGATGCTCTGGTCGGCTTCGATACGGTCGCCGACCTTCACAAACAGTTCAATTACTTCACCTTCACCGTTGCCGATGTCAGGTACGCGAATGAGTTCGCTCACGAAAATTCTCCTCAGCAGTCCAGTGGGTTGCGTTTTTCCGGATCGATGCCGAACTTGGCGATGGCTTCGGCCACCACTTTAGGTTCGATATCGCCGCGGTCAGCCAGGGCTTCCAGGGCTGCCAACACAACGAACTTACGGTCGACTTCGAAGAAGTGACGCAGCTTCTTGCGGCTGTCGCTACGGCCGAAACCGTCGGTGCCCAGCACTTTGAATTCCTTGGAAGGAACCCACTGGCGGATCTGCTCGGCGAACAGCTTCATGTAGTCGGTAGAGGCGATGACCGGACCTTTGCGGCCGTTCAGGCACTCTTCGACGTAGCTCAGCTTTGGCTTCTGGCCAGGGTGCAGGCGGTTGCTGCGCTCTACGGCCAGGCCGTCGCGACGCAGTTCGTTGAAGCTGGTGACGCTCCAGACGTCGGCACCGACGTTGAACTCTTCACGCAGGATCTTCGCGGCTTCACGCACTTCGCGCAGGATGGTGCCCGAGCCCATCAACTGGACGTGGTGCGCCGCTTCGCGGGTGTCTTCCTCCAGCAGGTACATGCCCTTGACGATGCCTGCCTCGACACCGGCCGGCATGGCTGGCTGCTGGTAGGACTCGTTCATCACGGTGATGTAGTAGAAGACGTCCTGTTGCTCTTCGGTCATTTTCTTCATGCCGTCCTGGATGATCACCGCCAGCTCGTAGCCGTAGGTCGGATCATAGGTGCGGCAGTTCGGGATGGTCCCGGCCAGCATGTGGCTGTGGCCGTCTTCGTGCTGCAGGCCTTCACCGTTGAGGGTGGTGCGGCCGGCGGTACCGCCGATCAGGAAGCCACGGGTACGGCTGTCGCCAGCGGCCCAGGCCAGGTCGCCGATACGCTGGAAGCCGAACATCGAGTAGAAGATGTAGAACGGCAGCATCGGCTGGTTGTGGCTGGAGTACGAAGTACCGGCGGCAATGAAGGAGCTCATGGCGCCCGCTTCGTTGATGCCTTCTTCGAGGATCTGGCCCTTCTTGTCTTCGCGGTAGAACATCACCTGGTCTTTATCGACTGGCTCGTAGAGCTGGCCGACGGACGAGTAGATGCCCAACTGACGGAACATGCCTTCCATACCGAAGGTACGGGCTTCGTCCGGGATGATCGGGACGATGCGCTGGCCGATTTCCTTGTCCTTGACCAATTGCGCGAGGATCCGCACGAAGGCCATGGTGGTGGAGATTTCACGGTCGCCCGAACCGTCCAGGATCGCCTTGAGGGTCTCCAGTGGCGGGGTCGGGACGCTGAAGCTCTTGGCGCGGCGCTGGGGCACGAAACCGCCCAGTGCGGCACGGCGCTCGGCCAGGTAACGGGCTTCGGCGCTGCCTTCTTCGGGCTTGAAGAACGGCAGGTTTTCCAGCTCGCTGTCCTTGACCGGAATGTCGAAGCGGTCGCGGAACAGCTTCAGGCTGTCGACATCGACTTTCTTGGTGTTGTGCGCAGTGTTCTTCGCTTCGCCGGCACCGGTGCCATAACCCTTGATGGTCTTGGCCAGGATGACGGTCGGCTGTTCTTTGTGATTGACCGCCTGGTGGTATGCCGCGTAGACCTTGTACGGGTCGTGGCCGCCACGGTTGAGTTTCCAGATCTCGTCGTCGGACAGATCGGCAACCATCGCCTTGAGTTCAGGCGAGTTGAAGAAGTGCTCGCGGACGAACGCGCCGTCCTTGGCCTTGTAGTTCTGGTACTCGCCGTCGATGACTTCGTCCATGCGGCGTTGCAGGATGCCGTCGACGTCCTTGGCCAGCAGTGGGTCCCAGAAACGGCCCCAGATGACTTTGTTGACGTTCCACTGGGCACCACGAAACACGCCTTCGAGTTCCTGGATGATCTTGGCGTTGCCGCGAACCGGGCCGTCGAGGCGCTGCAGGTTGCAGTTGATGACGAAGATCAGGTTGTCCAGCTTCTCGCGGCCGGCCAGGGAGATCGCGCCCAGGGATTCCGGCTCGTCGCACTCGCCGTCGCCCATGAAGCACCAGACTTTCTGCTTGCCTGGCTGGATGAAACCGCGGGCTTCCAGGTACTTCATGAAGCGCGCCTGGTAGATCGCCTGGATCGGGCCCAGGCCCATGGACACGGTCGGGAACTGCCAGAAGTCCGGCATCAGCCAAGGGTGCGGGTACGAGGACAGGCCGTTGCCGTCCACTTCCTGGCGGAAGTTGTTCATCTGGTCTTCGGTGATGCGGCCTTCCATGAACGCACGGGCGTAGACGCCTGGCGATGCGTGACCCTGGAAGTAGATCAGGTCGCCGCCGTGTTCGTCGGTCGGGGCCTGGAAGAAGTAGTTGAAGCCGATGTCATACAGCGTCGCGCTGGAGGCGAAGCTGGAGATGTGACCGCCCAGGTCAGAATCTTTCAGGTTGGTACGCATGACCATGGCCAACGCGTTCCAGCGTACCAGCGAGCGAATGCGGCGTTCCATGAACAGGTCGCCAGGCATGCGTGCTTCGTGGGTAACGGGGATCGTGTTGCGGTACGGCGTGGTGATGGCGTAGGGCAGTTGCGAGCCGCTGCGGGTCGCGAGTTCGCCCATACGGGTCATCAGATAATGAGCACGGTCTTCGCCTTCTTTGTCGAGAACCGATTCCAGGGCGTCCAGCCATTCCTGGGTTTCGACGGGATCGAGGTCTTGCATGGCTTGCTCCAGGGCGGAAAGGCTACCAGAATCGGTTGCCTGAGTTTGCGACTGGCCTTGTGGGCAGACGATATAAATTCTTGGATTGCCGAAGGTTGTTTCGGCGGCGTGTAGTTTTACTACAAATCGTCGGCCGTTTCAGCCTTTCGAATGTATAGACGAGTAGTAAAACTACACATGAGCGGCGTATGGCCCCTCATTTCGTTGTGAGAATAATCGTTACCGTTGGTCTTTAGCCAACACGAACAGGTAAAAACTTGATGCCGGCTGCCAATAAAATCAGATTTTCAGCTATTTATCATCTTTGTTCGACAGTCGATCAGGTAGTGTCTTGTGAAAAAACACTACATCCAGCCTCTCCCGCGCCGATCAAGGATAGACCATGAGCCTGCCTTCGCTTGCCCCAATACCGGAAATGGTACCGGCCATTCTCCAGTCATTGGTCAGCCGTGCCGAGCAGTCGTTCCGTGCGGCGGTCGCCTCCCTCGACGACGATCGCGGGCTTTCGGCCTGGACCCCGCAACGCTGGGAAGCGTTCAGCCGTATTGCCGCCGCCAGCGACTTTGTCATCGAGCAGAGTGTCCGTGACCCGGCGATGCTGCTGGAGCTGGTACGCAGCGGCGAACTGGACCGCAGCCTGGCGCCCGGTGAAATGCGCGCGCAGATTGCCGCCGCCGTGCTGGCCGCCGAAACCGAAGACGAACTGGGGCGCGTCCTGCGCCGCCAGCGTACCCGCCAGCAGGTACGGATCATCTGGCGCGACCTGAACCGTCAGGCCGATCTGGTCCAGACCTGTCGCGATCTTTCAGACATGGCCGACACCTGCATCGACCAGGCTTACCACTGGTTGTACCAGCGCCTCAGCCAGCAATTCGGTACGCCCACCGGACGGCGCAGCGGCGAGCCGCAGCAGATGGTCATCCTGGGCATGGGCAAGCTGGGTGCCGTGGAGCTGAACCTGTCGTCGGACATCGACCTGATCTTCGCCTACCCCGAGGGCGGCGAAACCGTGGGCGTCAAGCGGCCGCTGGATAACCAGGAATTTTTCATCCGCGTTGGCCAGCGCCTGATCAAGGCCCTGGACCCGATGACCGTCGACGGCTTCGTGTTCCGCGTCGACATGCGCCTGCGCCCCTACGGTTCGGCGGGTGCGCTGGTGTTGAGCTTCAATGCCCTGGAGCAGTATTACCAGGACCAGGGCCGCGACTGGGAGCGCTACGCCATGATCAAGGCGCGGGTGGTGGCGGGCGACCAGGTGGCCGGCGCGCAATTGCTCGACATGCTGCGCCCGTTCGTCTATCGGCGTTACCTGGATTTTTCCGCCATCGAAGCGCTGCGCACCATGAAGCAACTGATCCAGCAGGAGGTGCGGCGCAAGGGCATGGCCGACAACATCAAGCTGGGCTCGGGCGGTATTCGCGAGGTGGAGTTCATTGCCCAGGCGTTCCAACTGATCCATGGCGGTCGGGACTTGAGCTTGCAGCAGCGCCCGTTGCTCAAAGTGTTGAGCACCCTGGAGGGCCAGGGCTACCTGCCGGCCAAGGTGATCGACGAGCTGCGCCAGGGCTATGAGTTCCTGCGCTATACCGAGCATGCGATCCAGGCCATCGCCGACCGCCAGACCCAGATGCTCCCGGACAGCCCGCAGGATCAGGCACGCATTGCATTCATGCTGGGGTTCGCCGACTGGTCGGCCTTTCATGAGCAGTTGATGTATTGGCGCGGACGCGTGGCCTGGCATTTCGGCCAGGTCATCGCCGACCCGGATGAAGACGAGGGCGGCGAAAGCGAAGTGGTGGTGGGCGGCGAATGGTTGCCGTTGTGGGAAGACAGCCAGGATGAAGGGGCGGCGTGCCGTCAGTTGGAAGAGGGCGGCTTCGCCGATGCGCCCAAAGCCCTCAAGGCCCTGGCCGCCCTGCGCGCCAGCCCGCAGTTGCGCGCCATGCAACGCTTGGGGCGCGAGCGCCTGGATGCGTTCATTCCACGCCTGCTGGCCCAGGCTGTGGAGCATGCCGATCCGGACCTGGTGCTGGAGCGGGTACTGCCCTTGGTGGAGGCCGTGGCTCGCCGTTCGGCCTACCTGGTGTTGTTGACGGAAAACCCCGGTGCCCTGCGGCGCTTGCTGACGCTGTGCGCGGCGAGCCCGTGGATTGCTGAGCAAATCACCCGTTTTCCGTTGCTGCTCGATGAGCTGCTCAACGAAGGTCGGCTGTTCAAGCCGCCCCTGGCACCGGAGTTGGCCGCGGAGTTGCGTGAGCGCCTGACGCGCATTCCCGAGGATGACCTGGAGCAGCAAATGGAGGCGTTGCGGCATTTCAAGCTGGCGCACCGCCTGCGGGTGGCGGCTTCGGAAATCGCCGGCAGCCTGCCGCTGATGAAGGTCAGCGATTACCTGACCTGGCTGGCCGAGGCGATTCTCGAGCAAGTGCTGGCCCTGGCCTGGCGCCAGACGGCCGCCAAGCACGGCGTGCCACTGCGCACCGACGGCAGCCTGTGCGATCCGGGCTTCATTATTGTCGGTTATGGGAAAGTCGGTGGCCTGGAATTGGGGCATGGTTCCGACCTGGACCTGGTGTTCATCCACGATGGCGACCCGCAGGCGGAAACCGACGGCCCGAAACCCATCGACGGCGCGCAGTTCTTTACCCGGCTCGGTCAGCGGATCATTCACCTGCTGACGGCCCAGACCAACTCCGGGCAGCTATATGAAGTGGACATGCGTCTGCGGCCTTCCGGGGCGTCGGGGCTGCTGGTCAGCTCCCTTGGGGCGTTTGCCCGTTATCAGGAGAGCGAAGCCTGGACCTGGGAGCATCAGGCGCTGGTGCGAGCCCGTGTGCTGGTGGGCAGCCAGGATGTGGGCCAAGCGTTCGAGGAGGTCCGGGTCCAGATACTGGGACGCAAGCGTGACTTGCCGACGCTACGCCAGGAAGTCAGTGAGATGCGCGCCAAGATGCGCGACAACCTTGGCAGCAAGACCACCGCCGCCGGGACTGCGGCGAATGCCTTCGAGGCCACGGCGCCCTTCGACCTCAAGCAGGATGCCGGAGGTATCGTCGATATTGAATTTATGGTGCAATACGCGGCCCTGGCGTGGTCCCAAGAGCATCCATCGCTGGTGCGCTACACCGATAACATCCGCATCCTGGACGGGTTGCAAGAGCTCGGGTTGATGCCGGCCGAAGATGCCACGCTGTTGCGCGAAGCCTACAAAGCCTACCGCTCCGCCGCCCACCGCCAGGCCTTGCAGAAAGATGCCGGGGTGATTGCAGGCGACCAGTTCGTGGATGAGCGTCGGCAGGTATTGAGGATCTGGCGGGAACTGGGGCTGAGCTGAAGCTTCAAGTAATGTGGGAGCGAGCTTGCTCGCGATAGCGGAGTGTCAGGCGACATTGATGTTGAATGGGCAGGCCTGATCGCGAGCAGGCTCGCTCCCACAGTGGATTTGTGGTGCTGCACGGTACTTGAAACCTATGCAGGCCCCTTGTGGGAGCGAGCTTGCTCGCGATAGCGGAGTGTCAGGCGACATGGATGTTGAATGGGCAGGCCTGATCGCGAGCAAGCTCGCTCCCACAGTGGATTTGTGGTGCTGCACGGTACTTGAAACCTATGCAGGCCCCCTGTGGGAGCGGGCTTGCTCGCGAAGGCGGAATGTCAGGCGACATGGATGTTGAATGGGCAGGCCTGATCGCGAGCAGGCTCGCTCCCACAGTAGATTGGCGGTGTGTTGTAGATTAGGGCAACAGGCAACGACCTAAGCCACAGTGATTCTCGAGGCGGGGAGGCGTAGGCCTCCCCGTATCGTTTTTGGAAAGCACATGAATATTCTGATCGTTGGGCCCAGTTGGGTCGGTGACATGGTAATGGCGCAGACACTGTTCCAGTGCCTGAAACAGCGTCATCCGCAGTGCGAAATCGACGTCCTGGCCCCGGAGTGGAGCCGGCCGATCCTGGAGCGCATGCCCGAAGTGCGCAAGGCCTTGAGCTTTCCGCTCGGCCACGGCGTGCTGGAACTGGCGACCCGTCGACGCATCGGCAAATCCCTGGCCGGTCAGTACGACCAGGCGATCCTGTTACCCAATTCGTTGAAATCGGCGTTGGTACCGTTCTTTGCCGGTATTGCCAAGCGCACCGGTTGGCGTGGCGAGTTTCGCTACGGCCTGCTCAACGACGTGCGCGCCCTGGATAAAGACCGTTACCCGCTGATGATCGAACGTTTCATGGCCCTGGCCTACGCGCCGGAGGCCGAGTTGCCCAAACCGTATCCGCGGCCGAGCCTGCGGATCGACCCGGTGACCCGTGGCGCAGCGCTGGCCAAGTTCGGCCTGAGCCTGGACCGTCCGGTGCTGGCCCTGTGTCCGGGGGCCGAGTTCGGCGAATCCAAGCGCTGGCCGGCGGAGCATTACGCCCAGGTGGCCGAGGCGAAGATTCGCGAAGGCTGGCAAGTCTGGCTGTTCGGCTCGAAAAAAGATCACCCCGTGGGCGAGGACATCCGCTCGCGGTTGATCCCGGGCCTTCGGGAAGAGTCGGTGAATCTCAGTGGCGACACGTCCCTGGCCGAGGCCATCGACCTGTTGTCCTGCGCCGATTCGGTGGTGTCCAACGACTCGGGCCTGATGCATGTGGCCGCAGCCCTTAACCGTCCGTTGGTGGCGGTCTACGGTTCCACCTCGCCAGGCTTCACGCCACCGCTGGCCGACCAGGTCGAAGTCGTGCGCCTGGGCATCGAATGCAGCCCGTGCTTCGACCGCACCTGCCGTTTCGGCCATTACAATTGCCTGCGCCAGCTCATGCCTCCGTCGGTGAACGAGGCCCTGGAGCGTTTGCAGGGCACCCCCGTGGAGGTTCGGTAACTTGCGGGTATTGCTGATCAAGACCTCTTCGCTGGGGGATGTGGTCCACACCCTGCCGGCGCTGACCGATGCGGCACGGGCGATTCCGGGCATCAAGTTCGATTGGGTGGTGGAAGAAGGCTTCGCCGAAATCCCCACCTGGCACCCGGCCGTGGGCAAGGTCATTGCGGTGGCGATCCGGCGATGGCGCAAGAACCTCTGGCAAACCATCAAGAGCGGCGAATGGCGACGCTTCAAGCAGAGCGTGCGCGCCGAAAAATATGACTTGGTGATTGACGCCCAGGGCCTGCTGAAAAGCGCCTGGCTGACCCGTTACGTCAAGGCGCCAGTGGCCGGTCTGGATAAAAACTCGGCGCGTGAGCCCCTGGCGGCGCGCTTTTATTCCCGACGCCTGGCGGTGGCCCGTGGGCAGCATGCGGTCGAGCGCGTGCGCCAGCTGTTTGCCGTGGCGCTGGGGTATGACTTGCCGCAGACGCTGGGTAACTATGGCCTCGATGTCGACCGGCTGGTGGAGTTGCCACGCCCATACCCCTACGTGGTGTTCCTGCACGGCACCACCTGGGAGTCCAAGCATTGGCCCGAACTTTACTGGCGCCAGCTCACTGAGCGCATGGGGCAGTTCGGCGTGGTCGTCAAACTGCCGTGGGGCAACCCGGCCGAAAAGGCCCGGGCCGAACGCATCGCCAGCGGGCTGCGCAACGCCTTGGTACTGCCGAAGCTGAACCTCGGCGGCATGGGCAAGGTACTTGCCGGCGCCCAGGCCTGCGTGGCCGTGGATACCGGCCTCGGGCATCTGGCCGCGGCCCTGGACGTGCCGACCATTTCGCTGCTCGGCCCGACCAACCCGGTGCTGACCGGTGCCTATGGCAAGGGCCAGATTCACCTCGCCAGTGATTTCCCTTGCGCACCATGCATGCAGAAACATTGCACTTATCCGCCGACCGCCGAAGATGCCCGGCGGTTTGACCTGAAACGCGAGCAGCCCCTGTGCTTCACGCGTCTGAACCCCGAGCGTGTTGCCAGCCACCTGAGCACGTTATTGGCTGAGGAGCCGCGCTGATGCAATTGGCTTTTGTCCTTTACAAGTACTTCCCCTTCGGTGGCCTGCAGCGTGACTTCATGCGCATCGCCCTGGAATGCCAGCGACGCGGTCACCAGATCCGTGTCTACACGCTGATTTGGGAAGGTGACGTGCCGCCCGGCTTCGAGGTGCTGGTGGCGCCGGTCAAGGCGCTGTTCAATCATCGCCGCAACGAGAAACTCAGCGCGTGGATGGAGGCCGACCTGGCCAAGCGCCCGGTGGACCGTTTGATCGGCTTCAACAAAATGCCCGGCCTGGACGTGTACTACGCCGCCGACGGCTGTTTCGAAGACAAGGCGCAGAACCTGCGCAACTCGCTGTACCGGCGCTGGGGCCGCTACCGGCATTTCGCCGAGTACGAGCGGGCCGTGTTCGCCAAGGATGCAAAAACCGACGTACTGATGATTTCCGAGGTCCAGCAGCCGCTGTTCATCAAGCACTACGACACACCGCTGGAACGCTTTCACCTGCTGCCACCAGGCATCGCCCAGGACCGCCGCCGGCCCGCCGATGCCGATCAGATTCGCGCCGCCTTCCGGGCCGAATTCGAGCTGGCCGACGACGACCTGCTGCTGGTGCAGATTGGCTCCGGGTTCAAGACCAAGGGAGTGGATCGCAGCCTCAAGGCCTTGGCCGCGTTGCCAGCCGAGCTGCGAAAACGCACCCGGCTATTTGTAATTGGCCAGGACGACCCCAAGGTATTCCAACTGCAGAGCGCCGCGCTGGGGCTGGGCGACAACGTGCGGTTCCTCAAGGGCCGCAGCGACATCCCGCGTTTCCTGCTGGGCGCCGATCTGTTGATCCATCCGGCGTACAACGAGAACACCGGCACCGTACTGCTCGAAGCACTGGTGGCCGGGTTGCCGGTACTGGTCAGCGCGGTGTGTGGGTACGCCCATTACATCGCCGAGGCCGACAGTGGCCTGGTGTTGGATGAGCCGTTCGAACAAGCCCAGCTCAACGAATACCTGGGCCGCATGTTGAACGATGCCGATGCCCGGGCGGCCTGGAGCCGCAATGGTCTGGCCTTCGCCGAGACGGCCGACCTCTACAGCATGCCGCAGCACGCGGCCGATGTGATATTGGCGGAGCACGCACAATGAAGTTGATGCTGGCCGAACCGTTCAAGAGCCTTTGGGCCGGGCGCGATGCGTTCACCGAAGTCGAAGCGCTCAAGGGCGAGGTCTATCGTGAACTGGAAGCCCGGCGCACCTTGCGCACGGAGGTGGACGGTCGCGGCTTTTTCGTGAAGATCCACCGTGGCATCGGTTGGGGCGAGATCTTCAAGAACTTGTTCACCGCCAAGCTGCCGGTCCTCGGTGCAGGGCAGGAGTGGAAGGCTATCCAGCGTTTGCAGGAAGCCGGCGTGCCGACCATGACCGCTGTCGCCTACGGCGAGAAGGGCAGCAACCCGGCGGACCAGCACTCGTTCATCATCACCGAAGAGCTGGCGCCGACCGTCAGCCTCGAAGATTTCAGCATCGACTGGGTCAAGCAGCCGCCACAACCGACGCTCAAGCGTGCGCTGATCGCCGAAGTGGCACGCATGACCGGCATGATGCACCGCGCCGGCGTCAATCATCGCGACTGCTATATCTGCCACTTTCTGCTGCACACCGACAAGCCGGTGACCCCTGGGGATTTCAAACTCTCGGTGATCGACCTGCACCGCGCCCAGACCCGTCCCGCCATCACCACTCGCTGGCGCAACAAGGACCTGGCGGCGCTGTATTTCTCGGCGCTGGACATTGGCCTGACCCGCCGCGACAAGCTGCGTTTTCTCAAGGGGTATTTCCAGCAGCCGCTGCGGCGGATCCTCGCCGAAGAGGCTTCGTTGCTGGCCTGGCTCGAAGACAAGGCCGGCAAGCTGTATGCCCGCAAGCAGCGGTACGGGGACGCGCTCTGATGTCGGGTTGGAATCTGGAGCCGGAATACGTCGAGCTGACGGAGGATTTTGGCAGCCTTGAGGCGGTGTTCGCGTTGCAAGGGGAGCGTTTGACCCGTGACCCGTTGTCAGAGGTGATCCGGGTACAGCGCAACGGCGTGAACTATTACGTCAAGCGCTACGTCGGTGCCGGCAAAGGCTTGCGGCGCTACCTGGGCAAGCCACGGGTCAAGTCCGAATGGCAGAACCTCAAGCGCTTTGCCAAATGGGGCATCCCCACCGCCGAAGTCGTGGGCTGGGGCTTGGAGCGAAACGGTGCGACCTATGCCCGTGGTGCGCTGATCACCCGTGAACTGCCCCACACCGAAGACCTCTCGGCGCTCGCCGAGCGTCACGATTCGCGGCTGGCGGACCGTGCCTGGGTCGATCATGTCAGCCGGCAACTGGCCGGCTACACGCGGACCATGCACGACCACCGCTTCACCCATAACGATCTGAAGTGGCGCAACCTGCTGATCGACGACCGCTCACGGTTGTTTCTGATCGACTGCCCGAACGGGGACTTCTGGCGTGGTTTCTGGCTCAAGTACCGCATCACCAAGGACTTGGCGTGCCTGGATAAAGTGGCCAAATACCATTTGTCGGCCACGCAGCGCCTGCGTTTTTACCTGCAATACCGCCAGCGCGACCGGCTCGATGCGTGTGACAAGAAACGTATCCGTCACGTGGTGAGATTTTTCGAGGGGCGTGAATGACTGACTTTCTGGCCGCTGAAGACCGAGCGTTGTTGCAACGCCATGGCCTGGACAGCTTCGAGGCCCTGTGGGCGCGGCAACTGGATGCGGTGGACGAACCCAACACCTCGGGCGATGGCTGGAGCAGCGTGTTCCGGCTGGAGCTGGACGGGCAGGGTTATTACCTCAAGCGTCAAAGCAATTACCTGACCCGGACATGGTCCCACCCTTTTGGCGAGCCGAGTTTTTCCCGGGAGTTTCGCAACATCAGCCGTTATCGGCAGCTGGGGATTCCGGCCCTGCAAGCGGTGTTCTATGGTCAGCGCAAGGTGGAAGGCGAGGTGCGGGCGATCCTGCTGACCCGGGCCCTGGATGGCTGGGACGACCTGGACTCGCTGTTGCAACGCTGGCCGAGCCTGACGGCGACGCAGCGCACCACCGTCCTCGACGCCTGCGGGCAATTGGCGCGGCGCCTGCACGGCATGCATCAGGTGCACGGTTGCTTCTATCCCAAGCATATCTTTCTGCAAGCCACCGCCGACGGGTATCAAGCGCAATTGATCGATTTGGAAAAGACCCGGCCGCTGCTGTTTGGTCAGCGTGATCGGGTCAAGGACCTGGAGCCGTTGTTGCGGCGCGCGTCCATCTGGAGCGAGGCCGATGTACGCCAGCTGTTGTCTGTCTATCTGGCTCAACCGCTCGACGCCGCGCTGGTCGACAGCTGGATGGAGCGCCTGAGTGCCCGGCGCAGCCACAAGGGAGCCCGTTGATGCATTTGTCCGAATTGAAGAATGCCGGTCGCAGCCCCAGCCTGCCATTGAGCCTGGAGCTGGCCGACGCCGCCGGCCCGGCGAAATTGCAGTTGCTCTCGCTGTTGCGAGTATTGCCGGGGCAGCGCTATGTCGGGGCGGGCATCTGGCGAGGTCGGCCGGTGCTGGCCAAATTGTTGGTGGGCAGCAAGGCTGCCCGGCACTTCCAGCGGGAACTGCAAGGCGTGCGCTTGCTGGCGGAGCAAGGGCTGACGACGCCGCTGCTGCTCGCCGATGGCTTGAACGAGGCTGAAGGCGGCTGGTTGTTGTTCGAATTGCTCGAAGGCGCCGAGAGCCTGGGGGATGCCTGGCAACGGGTCGAACAGCTGCCGTTGCTGGCCGACGAACAGACGGCGGTGCTGGCCGAAGCCCTGGGCGCCATTGCGCAACTGCACGGCAAAGGCCTGTGGCAGGAAGACCTGCACCTGGACAATCTGCTGCGCCACGATGGCAAGCTCTACTTGATCGACGGTGCCGGCATCCGCGCCGAAACCCCGGGGCAACCGTTGTCGCGGCAGAAAGTCCTGGAAAACCTGGGGGTGTTTTTCGCCCAGCTTCCCAAAGCCCTCCAGCCGTTCAATGAAGAGCTGTTGGTGTATTACCTGCTGGGCAACGCCGAACACGCGCTACCCATGGAGGCGCTGCAAAAGCAGATCGACAAGGTGCAGGCCTGGCGCCTGAAGGACTTCCTCGAAAAAGTCGGGCGCGAATGCAGCCTGTTCAGCGTACAGCGCGGGGCGTTCGGTTTGCGGGCGATCCGGCGCGATGAAGAAGCGGCCATGACGCCGGTGCTGGAGCAGGCCGATGCGCTGCTCGACCTGGGCCATGTGTACAAGACCGGCGGCGCGGCCAGCGTCGGCAAAGTCGAGGCGAACGGTCGCACCTTGGTGATAAAACGCTACAACATCAAGAGCTTCGCCCACTGGCTCAAGCGCTTCTGGCGCCCGAGCCGGGCCTGGCATTCCTGGCGCGAAGGCCATCGCCTGGCCTTCCTTGGCATTGCCACGCCCAAGCCACTGGCCTTGCTGGAAAAGCGTTTCCTGTGGCTGCGCCGTGGCGCCTACCTGGTCACCGAGCACCTCTCGGGGCCGGACATCATCGAGCGCTTCGGCCCTTACGTGCAGAGCGGTGAAGCCCCCGAAGCCGAGTTGCTGGCGCTGGATCGCTTGTTCGCCGACCTGATCCGCGAGCGCATCAGCCATGGCGACTTCAAGGGCCATAACCTGTTCTGGCAGCACGACCGCTGGGCGCTGATCGACCTCGACTCGATGTGCCAGCACCGCACCCAGGCCAGCTTCGCCCCGGCCTACGCCCGGGATCGGGCGCGGTTCATGCGTAATTGGCCGCAGGACAGTGCGTTGTATCGGGTGATCGATCAGCGGGTGCCCAAAACGGTCGATAGCACCTCGTCCTAGCGAGCAACGTACTTCGGCAGTCGGATACAGCCTTTGTGGCGAGGGGATTTATCCCCGTTGGGCTGCCAAGCAGCCCCAAATCGACCGCCCAGGGGGGGCAGGTTGATTGCGTCCAACTGGTTTTGGGGTCGCTGCGCAACCCAGCGGGGATAAATCCCCTCGCCACAAGTCCCAGGAGCCGGCTTGCCGTGGTCCCTCTAAACAATACGCCCCAAGCTCCCCTTTCACCGCTAGAGGCTTAAGATCGCTTTTAAGCTATAATCCCGCCCTTTAGCTGCCCCGCGCCCCTGGCGCGCGGGCACATCCATTTTTCGCGGCGCTTGTCGCCCGTATGCAGACATAAGAGGCTAGACCCTGTGGCATTGACGATTCTTGGCCTGTCCGGCGCCCTTAGCCATGATCCTTCCGCAGCGCTGTACATAGACGGCAAGCTGATCGCGGCGGCCGAGGAAGAGCGCTTCGTACGCGATAAACATGCAAAGAACCGCATGCCCTACGAGTCGGCAAAGTTCTGCCTGGAACAAGCCGGCATCAAGCCTTCCGACGTCGATGTGGTGGCGATTCCGTTCGCCCCGATCAGCCTGTTCGGCGAAGCGCGCTGGCACTACGCCAAGCGTTACTGGTACGCCCCGGATCGGGCTCTCGATGCGATCCTGATGGGCAACCGTCGCTACAAGCGCTATCGCCGCAAGATCGTCTGGTGCCTGGAGCAACTGGGCTTCGACCCGAAGAAAATCAAGATCGAGCCGGTCGAGCACCACCTGGCCCACGCCTCCAGTGCCTACCACTGCTCGGGCTTCCAGGAAAAAACCGCGATCCTGGGCATCGACGGCAAGGGCGAATACGCCACGACCTTCTTCGGCTATGGCGAAAACGGCAAGATCCACAAGATCAAGGAATTCTTCGACCCGGATTCCCTGGGTGGCCTGTACGGCGCGATCACCGAGTTCCTCGGTTTTGAAATGCTCGACGGCGAATTCAAGGTCATGGGCATGGCGCCCTACGGCGATGCCAGCAAGTACGATTTCTCGCGCCTGGCCTCGTTCGAAAACGGCGAGCTGGTGATCAATACCGATTACGCCAACGTGATCGGCCTGCGCCGCTATAAAGAGAAGGGCAAGGGCTTCTATTTCTCGCCGAAGCTGATCGAATGGCTCGGACCGAAGCGCGAAGGCGACATCGCCGACGAGCCGTACATCCACTACGCGGCGAGCATGCAGGCGCTGTTCGAGAAGCTCGCGCTGCAAATGATCGACCACTACCTGGGCGACGTGCTCAAGGAAACCGGCAAGCTGGCTTTCGCCGGCGGCTGTGCGTTGAACGTCAAGCTGAACCAGAAGATCATCGCCCGTGACGACGTCAAGGAGCTGTTCGTGCAACCGGCTTCCGGTGATGCCGGTACGGCCGTGGGGGCGGCGGCGTATGTGTCCCACGCCCGTGGCGTGCCGGTGGAGAAGATGGAACACGTCTACCTCGGCCCGGCCTACAGCAACGAAGACGTGATCGCCGCGTGCGCCCGTCATCCGAGCAAGCCGGCCTGGCGCAAGATCGACAACACCCCCGAGCGCATCGCCAGGATCATGGTCGACGGCAACCCGGTGGCCTGGTTCCAGGGGCGCATGGAGTTTGGCCCGCGTGCCTTGGGCGGTCGCTCGATCATCGGGTGCCCAAGCGCCAGCGGCGTGGCCGATCGGATCAACGAACAGATCAAGTTCCGCGAGCGCTGGAGGCCTTTCTGCCCGTCGATGCTCGACACCGTTGCGCCGCAGATGATCAAGGTCGATCACCCGGCACCGTTCATGACCTTCACCTTCGAAGTGGCCGAAGAATGGAAGACCCGCGTGCCGGAAGTCGTCCATGAAGACGGCACCTCCCGGGCCCAGGTGCTCAAGCGCGAATACAACCCGCGCTACTACGACATGATGAAGGCCCTTGAAGTGCTGACCGGCAACGGCGTGTCGCTGAACACCTCGCTCAACCGTCGTGGCGAGCCGATGATCTGCTCGCCGACCGACGCGCTGAACATGTTCTTCGGTTCCGACCTGCAGTACCTGATCATGGAAGACATCCTGGTGGTCAAAGACGGCGTGGACGCTTATGACACGCTCGGCTGAGCGACATGTGCTGCAGTTCTGCCACGGTTATGACGGGCCGTTCCTGGACTGCGCCCGTCAGTACGCCAGCTTGTTCGCGGGCACTGGCTATCGCGTGACCACGGTGTTTCTCACCGGGGTGGCCGATGCCGAGGTCGCTGCCGCCTGTGCCTCGGACGAGGTGCTGTTCATGGAATACAGCTCCAGCGCCATTCGTGGCCTGAAGCTGGGCGCCATTGGCGATCTGCGCAAGATCGCTGCCTCGCGCAACTTCAGTTTCTGCATTGCCCATCGCTTCAAGCCGATCTACATCGCCCTGCTGGGTACTCGCTTGCCGGTGATCGGTGTGCACCATGCCTTCGGGGACTACCAGCGGCGCACTCGCCGGTTGTTCGCCCACGTTTACCGCAAGCGCCTGAGCCTGCTCGGGGTTTCCGATGCGGTGCGTGACGACATGCGCCGCTGCCTGCCGAAATGGCCGGCTGCCCGGATCCAGACCCTCTACAACCGCATCGACCTTGATGCCGTCCAGGCCAGCCTGGTCTCCCGGGAGGAGGCGCGGCATACGCTGGGGCTGGATACGGACACCTGGATTGTCGGCAACGTAGGCCGTCTGCACCCGGACAAGGACCAGGCCACACTGTTGCGCGGCTTTGCTGCGGCGCTGGGGCATCTGCCGCTCAACAGCCAGTTGGCAATTCTCGGCAAAGGTCGCCTGGAGCAGGATCTCAAGGCGCTGGCCCGAGAGCTGGGCATTGCTGATCGTGTGCTGTTCCTCGGCCAGGTGCCAGAGGCGCGCCGTTATTTCCGTGCTTTTGATGTGTTCGCCCTGAGCTCCGACCATGAACCGTTCGGCATGGTGCTGCTCGAAGCCATGGCTGCCGGGGTACCGTTGCTGGCCACGGCCTGTGGTGGGGCCAAGGAAGTGGTCGAAGGCGTTGGCATCCTGTTTCCGCTGGGCGACGCCGAGCACATGGCCCAAGGGCTGCAACACCTGGCGGCCATGGACGATCTGCAGCGTCGTCAATGCGCCGAGCTGATGCTCGATCGCTTGCGCGAACGTTTTTCGGATCGCGCCGTACGCGAGGCATTCTGGCGTTTGCCCCAAGTCACCGAACTGGCGCCGAGGGCCTGATGCTCAACCGATTCCAAGGCTGGCGCGAGCGTGGCTGGACCGCCGTCGATGCGTCGATTTATGCCCAGGCCTGGCAGCGTTTTGGCGGCAGCGTGGCCACTCATCCCCTGGTGGTCGAGCGCCTGGCGGCCCTGGCCGGGATTCCCGTGCGTTACCTGGCGTTCGAGCAGGATGGTGAGCTCAAGGCGGCCATACCGACCTGGGGCCGCGACCTGGCGCTGTCCAAAGACGTGCTCAAGCGCAGCGGCAAGAAGGGCCTGTTCGACCTGGGCAATGCCGAGCTGATCCTGCCGGCGGCGCCCGATGCACAAGCCCCGTTGCGTCATCGTGGACGCTACCTGTCGGCCCTCAACGAGGGGCGCTTCAGCGGCTTGAAGTTGCAGCAGGAACAACTGGCCATGGCCCGCACGCCGGAAGAACTGTCCAAGAAATTTCGCTACAACCAGCGCCGTGAACTGCGTTTGCTGGAAGAGGCGGGCGGGGTGGTGCGGCCGGTCGGCGAGTTTTCCAGCGCCGAGCTGGCCTCGATCTACTGCGACCTGTTCCTGCGTCGCTGGGGCTTTGCGGCCACCGGCGCCGAACGCATGGGCGAGGTGATCGAGTTGTTGCGCGAATGGCTGATCGGCTCGGTGATCTTTCTCAACGATGCGCCGATTGCAATCCAGTTGGTGTATCGCGTCGAAGCGCCCGAGTGGATCAGCGTCGAGTACATCAATGGTGGCGTCGACCCGCAGACCCGCGAATTCAGCCCCGGCAGCGTGTTGAGCTTCCTCAACACCCAAAGCGCCTGGGAACACGCCCGTGCCGCCGGCAAGCCGTTGCGTTTTTCATTCGGCCGGGCGGACCGGGAATACAAGGACCGTTGGTGCAACCCCGTGCCGGTGTTTACCGTATGAACCCACCCATGAGTCGCAAGCAACAGTTACTCAGGCGCCACCGTCGCAACAAGCGCGTGGGGTTGTTACTTGCCCTTGTGGTGTTGGTGTCGCTGGGCGTCGGGGTGGCCTGGTGGCTGCCCCTGGTACTGGCGGTGCTGGGCTGGATCGCTCACGAGGCGTGGTTCGCCGATCACCTGTTCTATTCGCCCCGGGACGATTACCAATACAGCTTCCCGCCGTTCACCCAGCAACCCAAGGTGCATTTGAATGCCGGGCGGCTTCGGTTGGACGAAGGCGTGATTCTGGATGACGGGGCGACGTTGATCCTCGCAGTGCGGATCAAGAGCACTTGGTTGGGACGTTTCATCGACCCGCTCGTCGAGTTGTCGGGGGGTGAAAGGGATCTTCAAACCTTCGAGCGCGGGGTCAATGGCCTGCGCTATCTCAACCTCAGCGAGCAGGGCCCGGCGTTGTCCCGGGGCGAACTGCGCTTGCGCGGGCGTCATTGCCGTTTGCTGGGCGAGCCGACGCTGTGGTCCTTCACGCCGCCGCCAGTACGGCATCAGCGGGTGATGGTCATCGCTCCCCATGCCGATGATGCGGAGCTGGCTGCCTACGGTTTGTACAGCCAGGCTGACGAGGCCTGGATCGTGACGCTGACAGTGGGTGAAATCGAAGCCGGGCATTATCGGAAGATGGGCCTGGACAGCGTCGAAGCCGCGCGACTCAAGGGCCGTTTGCGAGCCTGGGACAGCATCGCCGTACCCCGCTGGGCTGGTGTGCCTGAAGCGCACTGTGTGCAGTTGGGTTATTTCTGCTTGCAACTGGCGGCCATGCAAGCCGCGCCGAGCCAGCCCCAGGGTTCTCGCGAGGCGGGTCTGAGCGATACCCGGCTGTTCCGCCAGTTGAACCCGTTCGCCCTGCCCGGCGATGCCGACGGTGCGCCAACCTGGAACAACCTGCTGGCAGACCTGCGCGAGCTGCTGCTCAAGGCGCGCCCCGAAGTCATTGTATTGCCACACCCGACCCTTGATCCGCACCCCGATCATCTCTGCGCCCATCATGCTGTCCTGCAAGCCCTCGAAGGCCTGGAGTGGCAACCGACCACGCTGTTGGGTTATGCCAATCACCTGCACGACAATGACCGCTGGCCCATGGGTGATGCGGGTGCGGGCATTGCGTTGCCGCCGTATTTCGACCCGGCCCGGCCGATGCATCCTGTCAGCCTGCCGCTGGCCTTGCCTGGGCAGCGCGACAAGGCCATGGCGTTGGGCATGATGCATGACCTGCAACCGCGCGCGCCGTTCAAGCGTCGCCTGCGCCGTGGCATCCAGCGTCTGCTGGCGGGGCGCACGGGCTCGGCGTACGGCGAGAACGAATTTTTTCGCAAGGCTGTGCGTCGCCATGAACTGTTCTGGCGGCTGTAGAGGCCCAAGGCGGGGCGTCTTTGCGCTACGGCGCAAACCGGCCTCCGGTTATTTATCAAGTCGTTCGGTGCCGCAAGGAAAACGATGAAAGTTCTGTTTCTGGTGCAGAAAGAACAGCGGGCCATCCTGGACCGACTCTACGAAGGCGTGGCCGCTCATTGCGAGTGCGACCTGCGCTGGCTCGACAGCAAGGAACAACGCAACCTGCGGGGGTATTTCCGCCAGCATGTGGACGTATCGCGTTATGACCGGATCATATTTTTCCTGCGTTTCAAGCAGGAAATTCGTCAGGCCGGCTTCATCCGCACGATCCCCAACCTGGTGATCCTCGAGCACGATGCCTATCAGAATTACATTCCGTGCAAATACACCGGAAAATTCAGCGCGCATTACCGTCGCCTGCCGTGGGTGCGGGTGATCAGTTCCGGCTTCATGGTGACCGAACGTCTGCGCGGCGAAGGTTTCGATGCGGTATTCGTACCCAAGGGCTACGATCAGTCGTTATTGCAGGATCAGGGGCGTGAACGGGATATCGAGTTGGCCTTCGTCGGCAGCACCAACAGTGTTGCCTATAGTGGTCGCAAGGCGCTGCTGGATGAGCTGGGCCAGGTTGAGCCACTGGTCGTGACCCGGACCAAGTCCGGCGAAGAGTATTGCGAGACCCTCAACCGTATCCGCTTTTTCGTCAGTGCCGACGTGGGCATGGGCGAGTTCATGATCAAGAATTTCGAAGCCATGGCCTGCGGCTGTGTACTGCTGGCATTCGATCAGGGCATCGACGAGGCGCGGGCGCTGGGGTTGCAGGACATGCATAACGTGGTGTTGTACCGTGACATCCCGCAGCTCCAGGAAAAACTTTCCCGGCTGCGCGCCGACCCCGAGCTGGCGCGCAATGTGGCGCACAACGGCCAGAAGCTGGCGCAGGAACAGTTCAGTTTCGCGCGCATCGGGCAGAAAATCGTTGAAGCACTGGAGCCGCCGCTGCGGCCTCGTGCCCCGTTGAGTCTGCTGGAGACATTGCGCCTGAAGCTGGGCGTTTGATACGAACCGTTGAGCCATCCGGTGTTCAGATGGCGTTTGACTAAATGGTATTTCAGTGCAGTTTTCCGACGATAGTGACATTACCCTGGTGGTAACCAGTTGCGGCCGGCTCGATCTGCTCAAGCAGACCCTGGAGAGCTTCGACCGTTTCAACACCGCGCCGATCCGTGAGGTCTTCATTACCGAAGATGCCGGCGACGAAGGCGTGCATGCCGTCATTCCCGCTCACTGGAAGGACCGCACGACGGCTTTCGTCAATCGACCGAAGCTGGGGCAACTGGCTTCGATCGACCTTGCGTACGAGCATGTCAAGACGGCTTATATCTTTCATTGTGAGGACGACTGGGCGTTCTATCGCCCGGCCTTCGTGGAAGATTCGCGCACGATCCTGGAGCAGCGACCGGATATTCTTCAGGTGTGGTTGCGCAACTATGTCTACGATTTGTGCGTACACAGTCCCTACATTCGCTTGGGCGAACGTGAAGTCATCGGCGGCGTGCCCTGTTACCCATTGATTTCAGATAAACCCGAATGGCAAAGCTTCTCTCTCAATCCCGGCCTGCGACGGTTGAAGGAGTATCGGCTCTGTGCCCCTTTCGCCGGTTTCGGCGGTGAAAAAGCCTTGTCGCTTCGTTACGCCGAGTTGAACTTGACGGCAGTCACGCTCGAAGGGGATGCTGTTTTGCACACCGGATTCGGGGTCCATGTGGAAGTGCCCGTGGAGCGCCAGCGCAAGGCTCGCCGCAAGCGCCGCGAGCAGATCAAGTTGTCCTTGGTTCTCTTGCTCGGAGTCTGTATTGGTTGGCTTATCAACTACTGAATGCCGCGAAGCATGAATCCTGGTCCGCGATAAAAGGTTTGCTGCTCGATGAGCATTATCAATGTCATGTGGGCGGGCGGTGCACCGTTCGCTTCGGTACACAAGGTCCATAATCAGATTCTCTCGCGGATGGAACCAGCGATGCCTGTCAAGACATGGCTCTTGCAGGGGTCGGCGGCTGCCTGCCAGATTGATGTCGGGGCGACGCTCGAGTGGAATATGACATCGGCCCGGCTCAAGGGCCGACACGTTTGGCGCCTGCTCAAACCCCTGATGCACAGTCGTTTCCGTCGGGCGTTGCTCGACAGCGATGCGCGTGTGGTATTGCTCGATGGCATCGGCGTGGCCCGTACCTTGTTGCCCGTCCTCAAGGCTATGCCGCAGATCCGCGTGGTGGTGATTTTCCATGGTGCGACACGGCTCAATCCTGCGGGTCGCGAACTGTTGTGCGGCTTTCCCGCCTCCCGCCTGACCCTGGCAGCGGTCTCCCAGACCCTGGCGACGTCGCTCCAGGACGAGTTGGGCATGCAGGTCGCTGCGCTGCGCAGCGCCTTCGATCCGGCGCAATTCCAGGCTGCGCTGTTGCCTCGCGAAGCGGCACGTGCCCGACTGGGTTTGCCTGGCCCGCAGATACGCATATTTGGCGCGGTGGGACGGTTGGTGGACAGCAAGGGGTTCGCCTGTCTGTTGGAGGCTTTTGGCCGGGCCGCGGTCCACCATCCCGATTGGCGCCTGGTGATTGTCGGCGAGGGGCCGCGGCGCGAAGCGCTGCAAGCGCGGATCGCCCGGCCGGACCTTGTCGACAAGATCTTGCTGGTCGGGCATCTGGAGGATGTGGCGACGCTCTATCGGGCATTTGACTGGGTGCTGATCCCGTCCCTGGACGAGGGGCTTGGGCTGACCCTTCAGGAAGCTGTCCTGGCTTGTGTCCCGGTGCTGGCCAGCGAACTCGCGGTCTTTCGTGAACAGTTGGGCGACACCGGTTGGTATGCGACGCCCAACGACGAAAACGGCTGGAGCGAGGCGATCGAACGAGCGGCGCTGGCTTCGGCCGATACGGTCGCAGCGGCCCAGTACCGGGCACTGAACCCTGACGAGGCCTGGTCGAGCTTCAGTCAGGTCGCGCGGCAATTGATTTCAGGCAGCCAGTAGGGCGTTTTCCAATGCTTGCATCGGAAAGCTCCCGTTCAGGTTCTCCCGGGCAATATAACGAGCGAAATGCTGTAGGTTGCGACGTGCCAGGTAGCGTGGCAGCGGCGAGCGCAGGAAGCGCATGTCGGCTACATCGATCAGCCCCAGTTGGTTTTCAGGCGTGACAACGATGTTGCCCAAGTGCAGCGAGCGAAAATAAATACCGCTGGCATGCAGGCTGCGGATCAACTCGACAAGTGCTGGAAGAGTATGCTGCCAGCTGAAATTTTCCTGATTCGATAATTGACGCAGGGTTTTACCGGGAAGTGGTCGATACAGTACGGCGGTCATCCCGGGTTTTTGCAGTTTGTAGAAGGCCAGCACTTCGAGGGTCGGTACGCCGAGCTTCTGCAGGCGGGCTGCATTATTGATGAATCGCGTTGAATAAGGCCTTAGCAGGGCCGAAGAAAAAAGCCGCTTGCGGCGAAACAGCTTGAGGATATTCCCATCCTGCAGCAGATAGACTTTTGGGCCGTAGCTGTCGGCCTCCAGAATAGTGGCGCCTTCAATCAATTGATTCAAAGCGGCTTGGGGAAGCCGTGAGGATTGCATCGTAGGGAAACCTTGTTGAAAGAACCGGTGCCGTGGCGGGCCATGATGCCCAAAAGTTTTTGTTTTCACCATGCCGGTTTGGCTGGTAGACCGTTTAGGAGCGTTAGATGCAGGCAACACGTTGGGCGCAGGGCTGGATGGCCTTTGGCTTGTTATGGTTTTTGCTGGCGATAGCCCTGGCACCGACCAACAAGATTTATCAACAAGGGTTAGTTGCATTTGTCTGGCTGCCGGTGATCGTCTTTGCCTGGCCGGCCCGTCACCGGCTGGCAGAGTTATGGCGTGCCCAGCGCGTGATCTACACGGCGTTGCTGGCGCTGATGGCCTGGGCCCTGGTGACACTGGCCTGGGCTGAAGTGGCAGAGCCTGCCCGCGAAGCCAAGCGATTGATCTACATCCTGGCGTTCCTGTTGTTTTTCCCGATTTTTGCCAACGGTCAGCCCGAACGCGTGATTCGCATCATGCAATGGGGTGGCCTGGGGCTTGCGCTGACGGCGTTGATGGCCATCATCCATTTCTACGGGTATACGAATCATCCCTGGAATGCGCGTCTGCAAGGGCTGGGGGAGTTGTCCCATCCCATCCTCGGCGGCTATGTGATCGGGTTGGCGGCGATCTGGATGTTGCATTGGATGCCGCGTCATATGGGGCTGCAAGTGCTTTGGGTCGTGGCCTTGGGGCTGTTGGGAATGTTCGTGGTGGCGAGCCAGAGTCGCGGCGCTGCGCTGGCCTTGCTGCTCAGCGTATTGGCCATGCCGATCTATTGCCGGGACCAGCGGGTCCGGATTATCGCCGCCACGACCTTGGTGCTGGCCATGCTGACCTTCTGGTTGCTCGAGCCGTTGGTCATGGCGCGCGGTGCTTCCTATCGACCCGAGATTTTCATGTCGAGCCTGCACATGATTGCCGAGCGCCCATGGGGTGGTCTTGGCGTGGCGGCCGACTATCGGGTTATCAGCCACGGCCTCAAGTTCGATCACGCCCACAATCTGTTCAGCCATGTCGCCATTCAACTCGGGCTGCCGGGGCTGCTGCTGTGGTGCATTGTCTGGTTCGGGGTGTTGCGCGAAGCCTGGCGCGCCCGGGAAAGCCTGCTGGGCCGGGGCGTGCTCGGCATGTGGGTGTTTTCGTTCCTGGCGATGCAGTTCGACGCCGCGAGCCTGACCGGAACCCCCCGCGCCGAATGGTTCATTACCTGGCTGCCGATTGGCCTGGCCAGCGTTTTGACCTGGGCGCAGGCCAATGCCGGTGGCTGTGATAAAATTCCGCGTTCTTCCTAACCAGTGAGCCCGACGATGAGTGACGCACCGCCCAAAGCGGAACAGGATTCCAGCCTGAAGATCTATTTTCGGTTGCTGGGATACGTCAAACCCTACGCGGGCATTTTTCTGCTGAGTATCCTGGGTTTCGTGATATTTGCTTCGACCCAGCCCATGCTGGCCGGGATTCTCAAATATTTCGTCGACGGCTTGAGCAACCCCGATGCGGTGCTCTTTCCCAACGTGCCGTACCTCAAGGACTTGAAACTGCTGATGGCGGTGCCGCTGCTGATCATTCTGATCGCTGCCTGGCAGGGCCTGGGGTCGTTTCTGGGCAACTATTACCTGGCCAGGGTTTCCCTGGGGCTGGTGCATGACCTGCGGGTCGAGTTGTTCAAGAAATTGCTGGTGTTGCCCAATCGCTACTTCGACACCCATAACTCCGGCCACCTGATCTCCCGGATCACCTTCAACGTGACCATGGTCACCGGTGCGGCCACCGATGCCATCAAGGTGGTGATCCGCGAAGGTCTCACCGTGGTGTTCCTCTTCGCCTACCTGGTGTGGATGAACTGGAAGCTGACCCTGGTGATGTTGGCGATCCTGCCGCTGATCGCGGTCATGGTCAGCAGCACCAGCAAGAAATTCCGCAAGCAGAGCAAAAAGATCCAGGTGGCCATGGGCGACGTGACTCACGTTGCCTCCGAGACCATCCAGGGCTACCGGGTGGTGCGCAGCTTCGGCGGCGAGGCCTATGAAGAGCAGCGCTTTACCAACGCCAGCCAGGGCAACACCGACAAGCAATTGCGCATGACGCGTACCGGCGCGGTCTATACGCCGATGCTGCAACTGGTGATCTACACCGCCATGGCGGCCTTGATGTTCCTGGTGCTGTTCCTGCGCGGTGACGCGACGGCCGGTGACCTGGTGGCCTACATCACGGCTGCCGGCTTGCTGCCCAAGCCGATTCGCCAGCTCTCGGAAGTCAGCTCCACCATCCAGAAAGGCGTGGCCGGTGCCGAGAGCATCTTCGAGCAACTGGATGTCGAGCCGGAGGTCGACGGGGGGACGGTCGAGCAGGAACGGGTCAGCGGTCGTCTCGACGTGCGCAACCTGAGTTTCACCTACCCCGGTGCTGACCGCGAAGTACTCAAGGACATCAGCTTCAGTGCGGCGCCCGGGCAAATGGTTGCGCTGGTGGGGCGTTCGGGCAGCGGCAAGTCGACCCTGGCGAGCCTTATCCCACGCTTCTATCACCACGAGGTCGGCCAGATCCTGCTCGATGACGTGGAAATCGAAGACTACCGCCTGCGTAACCTGCGTCGTCATGTCGCCCAGGTGACCCAGCATGTCACCCTGTTCAACGACACGGTGGCCAACAATATCGCCTACGGCGACCTGGCCGGTGCGCCACGGGCCGACATTGAAAAGGCGGCCCGGGATGCCTATGCGATGGACTTCATCGAGCAGTTGCCCCATGGCCTGGACACCGAGGTGGGCGAAAACGGCGTGCTGTTGTCCGGCGGCCAACGCCAGCGCCTGGCCATTGCCAGGGCGTTGTTGAAGAACGCGCCGCTGCTGATCCTCGACGAGGCTACCTCGGCGCTGGACACCGAGTCCGAGCGGCATATCCAGGCCGCGTTGGATCAGGTCATGAAAGGCCGTACGACCCTGGTCATCGCCCACCGTTTGTCGACCATCGAAAAGGCCGACCTGATCCTGGTGATGGACCAGGGCCGGATCGTCGAACGGGGGACCCATGGTGAGCTCTTGGCGCAGAGCGGCTACTACTCGCGTCTTCATGCCATGGGGCTGGACGCTCCCGCCCAGAATATCGCCTGAGTTCCGGACCTCAGGCTATGAGCCGGCCGGTTTCTCTCGGCCGGCTTCGCTTCCACAGGTCCGGTGTTGGACACGCAGGTTGCATGCACCTCAGAACCAATGTGGGAGCGAGCTTGCTCGCGATAGCGGTGTGTCTGCGCCGATGGTGTTGAATGTGTCGATGCCATCGCGAGCAAGCTCGCTCCCTCTGAGTTTGTATCGAAAACTTTACCTGCGTTGACCAATCCACAATAAATCCGCGATCCCTGACTGCTAAGGTTTGGCTACAGGACTTTCCTGATCAACTCCAGTCATCGAAGGGGGGCATCCCTCCCGCGCGGGTGTTTGAATGCTGCAACGCTATCTCTGGAAGCTGCTGCCCAAGTCGCAGCGTTCCTTTCTGTTGGGGCGCCTGTCGGTTGTCGATCGACAGGTCGTGAACAAGTCGATGTCGGCCAATTGCCGTTTTCCCGAAGCGTTTGCCCAGCGTGCCTGCCTGTTCATCCATGTGCCCAAATGCGCCGGCAGCAGTGTTTGCGTGGGGCTTTTCGATGGCTACAGCCCGGGCCACTTGCCGCTGTATTGGTACGAAGAGCAGTTTGCGCAGCAGTACGCCGCCAGTTTCAAATTTGCCTTTGTTCGCGATCCGCTGGAGCGTGCGTATTCAGCCTATGCTTTCCTGCGGGGCAATACGCTGGGCGCGCGCGACCAGGCGGCGCAGAAAATGGTGGGCCAATACCGTGACTTCGATGATTTCGTCGCCCGATGGCTGCACCCGGAGAACATCAACCGGCAATTGCATTTCGCTGCCCAGACGGATTTCCTTATCGATTCCCTCGGTCACCTGGCGATGGACTTCATCGGTTACCAGGAATACCTGGACCGGGACTATCAGCGTGTGTGCGAACACCTTGGGGTGGTGGCGAGGTTGCCCCATGTGAACCACAGCTGGCAACGCGCCACGGTGCCGGTCAGGGACATTTGCTCAGTGCGGACCCGTCGACTGGTGCGGCGGGTGTACCAACGTGATTACGAGATGCTTGGTTATGAATGAAACGTCAAACGTACCGATGCAGCAGGCGCAGATTCGTGCTTATGCACAGGCGCTCACGCCGGCGGATCGGGCGGCCATCAAAGCCCAGCGGCCGTGCTGCATCTGGCTGACAGGACTGTCGGGGGCGGGCAAGTCGACCCTGGCCAATGCCTTGGAAGTGCAGCTCAACCAGCAGGGCTTGCATACCTCCCTGCTCGATGGCGATAACCTGCGCCAGGGGTTGTGCCGGGGCCTGGGCATGGATGCCGAGTCCCGCAAGGAAAATATCCGCCGCATTGCCGAGGTCGCGCGCCTGATGGTCGACGCCGGCCTGATCGTCATCGTTGCGGCCATCTCCCCGTTTCGTGCCGACCGGGAAGCTGCCAGGCAGCTGTTTCCCGAGGGCACCTTCGTGGAGGTTTATGTGAGTACACCTTTTGACGTCTGCGCCCGGCGTGACCCCAAGGGGTTGTACCGCGAGGCCTGTGCCGGGCGGATCAAGAACTTCACCGGGCTCGACAGCCCCTACGAGGCCCCCCTTGCGCCAGACTGCGCGATCGATACCAGCGAGGTGGAGCTGGCCCAGGCCTGTGCGCAGCTCTCGGCGTTGTTGCAAATCTGATGGAGCGAACGTCCTGGCTTCGCGTTGCAGCCATGGACAAGCCTTCGCCAACCCTGTGCTAATATCGCGGCCCTGTTCATTTTGTATGTGGGATGCTCCATGAAGTTGTCCATGCCGCGATTCGATCAAGCCCCTGTATTGGTGGTCGGCGATGTCATGCTCGACCGCTACTGGCATGGCGGAACCTCACGGATTTCCCCTGAGGCGCCGGTACCGGTGGTCAAGGTCGAGCACATCGAGGATCGCCCCGGCGGTGCCGCCAACGTTGCCTTGAACATCGCTGCCCTCGGCGCACCGGCCTCCTTGGTGGGCGTGACCGGTGACGACGAGGCCGCCGACAGCCTGACCAACAGTCTCAAGGGCGCAGGCGTCCGTGCGATATTCCAGCGCGTTGCGCACCAGCCGACCATCGTCAAGCTGCGGGTCATGAGCCGTCACCAGCAACTGCTGCGCATCGACTTCGAAGAACCTTTCGCCACCGACCCCCTGGCCCTCGGTGCCGAGGTCGACAACTTGCTCGAAGGCGTCAAGGTCCTGGTGTTGTCGGACTACGGCAAAGGCGCGTTGAAGAATCACCAGGCGCTGATCCAGGCCGCCCGTGCCCGTGGCATTCCAGTCCTGGCCGATCCCAAGGGCAAGGATTTTTCCATCTACCGTGGCGCCAGCCTGATCACGCCGAACCTCAGCGAATTCGAAACCATCGTCGGCGGCTGCGTCGATGAGCACGAATTGGTGAGCAAAGGCGCGCAGCTGATGCAAGACCTCGACCTTGGCGCCTTGCTGGTGACCCGTGGCGAGCATGGCATGACCTTGCTGCGCCCCGGTCACCCTGCGTTGCACCTGCCGGCCCGTGCCCGTGAAGTATTCGACGTGACGGGTGCCGGCGACACCGTGATTTCCACGCTGGCCGCGGCGATCGCTGCCGGCGAGGAACTGCCCCATGCGGTCGCCCTGGCTAACCTGGCGGCGGGCATTGTCGTCGGCAAGCTCGGCACGGCAGCCATCAGCGCCCCCGAGCTGCGCCGCGCCATCCAGCGCGAGGAAGGCTCCGAGCGGGGCGTGCTGGGCCTGGAGCAACTGCTGCTGGCCGTTGACGATGCCCGTGCCCACAACGAAAGCATCGTCTTCACCAACGGTTGCTTCGACATCCTGCACGCCGGCCATGTGACCTACCTCGAGCAGGCCAGGGCCCAGGGTGATCGCTTGATCGTCGCGGTCAATGACGATGCCTCCGTGAGCCGTCTCAAAGGGCCGGGCCGTCCGATCAACAGCGTCGACCGGCGCATGGCGGTCCTGGCCGGCCTGGGCGCGGTGGACTGGGTGATCAGCTTCAGCGAGGGCACGCCGGAAAACCTGTTGCGCCAGGTCAAGCCGGATGTGCTGGTCAAGGGCGGTGACTATGGGATCGACCAGGTCGTCGGCGCGGACATCGTCACGGCCTACGGCGGCACCGTGAAGGTGTTGGGGCTGGTGGAAAACAGCTCGACGACGGCGATTGTGGAGAAGATCCGCAATAACTGATGTGTCAGGCAAAGCGCAGAACCTGTGGGAGCGAGCTTGCTCGCGATAGCGGTGTGTCAGCCAAATCGAGGCTGAGTGATCCAACGCCATCGCGAGCAAGCTCGCTCCCACAGGGCCCACTGTCCAGCCAGGAAATGGGCAGCAGGCCTAACGAGCCACCTTGCGCGGCACGATCTTCTTGAGCAACTGCCGGGCCTTGCCCTTGAGTCGGGTCAGGCCCGACTCCTTGCCCGGTGGCGTCAGCCCTTGCTGGCGCAGCCAGTCCTTCCAGCGAATCCGCTCGTCACGCACCAGCCAGCCGTCCTGCCGGGCGAAACTTTCCGCCAGGTACAGCCCACGGGTGCTGGCCGGGTGTAGCTGATCCTTTTTCAAGGTATACAGCTCGGGCAAGGGTTGCCCATCCTGCAGCGGCATCAGGTACAGGTCCGGTCGCTTGCGGTCCAGGCGTGCCACCAACTGGTCGCCCTCCAGGCGCTCATCGACGTGAAACAGGCTCAGGGACTTGGCTTCCTTGGGCACGTCCAGGCGCAAGTCATAGATCAATTGCAGCGATGCCGTCGGCAGGTGCACGTAGGCCCGTGGCCGTTCGATCAGTTGCAGATTGGCGCTGCGCACCGGGCGGGCCGAGCCCGACAGGGGCGTCAGGCGAAACGGCAAGGCCTCGCGGTAGTGCAAGGCCGTGGCGTAGGGGGCTGGCAGCCAGGTGTCGTTGAAGCGCCCGCCCAGCCAGCCTTCAGGGGTTTCCAGCAGGCATTCTTCGGCGATCTCGCTGATGGCGGTGAGCAGCGGCAGGTTCAGTTCGTGGGCCGGGACGTAGCCGGAAATCAGCTTGAGCACCACGTCGCCGCGATCCTGCCGACGCTGGCGTACCAGCACCCAATAGTCGCGGTTCTGCCAATGCAGGGTCAGGCGCACCGAGACGCCCAGATTCGCCAGCTCCAGGGAAAAACGCTCGGCATCGGCCACCGCGACAGGACGGCGGCGCTGCAAGGTCTGGGCAAAATTCAGCGGCATCCCGACGCTCTGGTAAGTCAGGCCTTCGGGGGTCGCTTCGACGAACAGGGGCAGGGTCTTGAAGTTACTCGGATTCTTTCTGATGAGCGTACGCGGCATGTCGGCTCCTTCCTTCAGGCCGCGTAGGGCGGCGTCAGTGTTTACGCAGGACCGTGGCTACGGTCGCGACGTTATGGGCGAGGTGCAGCGGATTGATGGTGCCGACAATAGCACTGGCGACCCCAGGATGCTCAAACAACAGTTCGAAACTGGCACGAACCGGGTCTACCCCAGGGCTCAGGCAGGCGTGGCCGCTGGCCAGGGCTTTTTTCACCAGGATCGCTTTGCCGTGCTCGTTGGCGTAGTCAATGACCGCCTTTTCGCCTCGTTCGTTCAGATTGTAGGTGACCATTGCGCAATCGCCTTGCTCCAGGGCCTTCAAGCCGCCGTCGACGGTCTTGCCGGAAAAGCCGAAGCCGCCGATCTTGCCTTCGCGCTTGAGCGCCGCCAGGGTCGGGTAGACCTCGCTGTCGTTGAGGATCGCCAGGTCGTTGCCGTCGGAATGCACCAGGACCAGGTCGATGTAGTCGGTTTCCAGGCGCTTGAGGCTGCGCTCCACCGAGAATCGGGTATGGGCTGCACTGAAGTCGTGGCGTGACTGGCCGTCACTGAATTCTTCGCCGACCTTGCTGACAATCACCCAGTCGTGACGTTGGCCGCGCAGCAGCGGGCCGAGGCGTTCTTCGCTGCGACCATAGGCCGGTGCGGTGTCGATCAGATTGATCCCCAGGTCGCGCGCGAGCTTGAGCAACATGCGCGCTTCGTCGTCATCGGGGATCTGAAAACCGTTGGGGTATTTGACGCCCTGGTCGCGGCCCAGCTTGACGGTGCCCAGGCCCAAGGGCGAAACCCGCGGGCCGTCATGGCCCAGAGGGCGATAGAGGTCATGCAGGGTCGCTTGGCTCATGGCAGCAGTTGCTCCCAGGCAGGCACGCCCATGGGCGGCTTCGGCAGGTCCGGCAGCGGAGCCGGGTGACTGGGCTGGATGCCATCGCGTTGCAGCGCGTTGATCACCCGATCGGCGAAGTCCGGGGCCAGGGCCAGTTTGGTCGGCCAGCCCACCAGCAGGCGATCCTGCTCGGCGAGGAAGGCGTTATCCGGGCGGGTCAGGCCCGACTGCAACGGTTCGGCGCGGTCAACCCGCAACGTGGCCCATTGCGCGGTGCTGAGGTCGATCCACGGCAGCAATTGGCCCAGTTCTTTCTGCGCGACGGCGATCTGCTCGGCAGGCTCGCGGGCGATGGCATCGCCTTCGGCGAGGTCGCCCCCCAGGTACCAGACCCATTGGCCATTGGCGGCCGGGTGGGTGGTGACGGTGACGCGTGGCTTCGGTCCGCCGCCCAGGCAATGGGCGTAAAGCGGCTTGAGGCTCGGCCCCTTGGCCAGGACCATGTGCAACGGCCGGGTCTGCATGGCCGGTTTGTCCAGGCCCAGGGCTTTGAGCAGGTCAGCGGTGCCCGCGCCCGCGCTGAAGACAATGCGCTGGGCCCGAATCTCACGGTCGTCGACCTTCAGTCCGACCCATTCACCTGCTTCGCGCAGTGGCTCGATGCGCTGCCCGGCCAGCAGGCTGTCGCCGGCCAGTTCCGCCAGGCGCTCGATCAGGCTGGGAACATCCACCACCAACTCGGCCAGGCGATAGACCTTGCCTTTGAAGCGCTTGTCTTGCAGGGCCGGCGGCAATTGGTCGCCCTTGACCTGGTCGACCCGTCCGCGCACGGCCTTGCTGGCAAAGAAACTGGTGAGGTTGCCGGCCAGGGTGCCGGGGGACCAGAGGTAATGGGCATCGGACAGCATGCGCACGCCGGACAGGTCCAGTTCACCATCACCGTTCAGGGCTTCGCGCCAGCGGCGCGGCATGTCGGCGATGGCTTCCGAGGCCCCGGTCAGGGCGCCATGCAAGGCATATTTGGCGCCGCCATGGATGATGCCCTGGGATTTGACACTCTGCCCGCCACCGAGGCTGGCGCTTTCCACCAGCACGGTTGAAAACCCCAGGCGGCGCAAGCGCGCGTTCAGCCAGAGGCCGGCGACTCCGGCGCCGACAATCAGGATGTCGGTGGAAATAACGGATGGCATGCAGCGACCTCAGTGTTCAAGACGAGGGCGCAGTATACAGACTCGATGAGATGCGTCTGATCCCCCTGTTCAAGGTCAGTCCAACTGTGGCGAGGGGATTTATCCCCGCTGGGCTGCGCAGCAGCCCCAGAACCTGACAGCACGATATGCCAGTTGCCTTGAAAAAGGGGGCGCTTCGCACCCCAGCGGGGATAAATCCCCTCTCCACAAAGTATTCCAGTTTAATGACCGGTGTGTTTTCAGTGCCCGGCCGTCTTGGAAAACAGCTGGATCACCACCACCCCCAACACAATCAGCGCCATCCCCAGCATCGCTGGTACGTCCAGTTTCTGCCCGTAGATGAACAGCGCCGCCACGCTGACCATGACGATCCCCAGCCCGGCCCAGACCGCATAGGCCACGCCCACCGGTACGGTGCGCACCACCAGCGTCAGCATCCAGAACGCGGTGCCGTAGCCTACAACGACCAGCAGCAAGGGCAGGGGTGTGGTCAGGCCCTTGATCGCTTTCATCGAAACGGTGGCGATCACTTCGGCGCAGATGGCGATGGCCAGGTAGTAGTAGGCGTTCATGGGCGGTTCCTCTTTGACGGTGGCGTCTTTCGATGGGGTCATTCTAGAGATCGCCCAGATGCGGTAAAGTCATTACCTATCTGTAATGGAGATAGGTTGAGCCATGAACGTACAGTGGAACCTGGAGCAATTGCGGCTGTTTGTCGGGGTCGCCGAGAAACGTTCGTTTTCCGCCGTGGCCCGGGACCAGCGCAAGGCGCAATCGGCCATCAGCAGCGCGATCGCCATGCTGGAAGACGACTTGGGGGTGAGCCTGTTCGAGCGCAGCAGCGGCCGCCAGCCCAGGCTCACCGACGCGGGTGAAGCCCTGCTCGAAGAAGCCAGGGAAGTGCTGCGCCAGTGCGAGCGCCTCAACGGTCGGGCCCTGGCCTTGATGCGCGGGCAGGAGCCGTCGCTGCGCCTGGCCCAGGATGAAGCCATGCCCTATCAACCGGTCATCGACAGTCTGGCGGCCCTGGCCGAGCAATTTCCTACCCTCGAAGTGCAACTGGCCAGCGCCGCCCAGGGCGACGTGGCGCGCAAACTGGTGGAGCGGCGCGCCGACCTCGGCTTGCTGTTCTATCACGACCAGATCCCTGAGGCGCTGGAGCGCCGGGTACTGGGCAGCGTCGAAATGGTCACGGTGTGCGGCCGGGACCATCCCTTGGCGAACCATGGCTATGTGACCTGCCGGGAAATGGCCCGGCACCGCCAGTTGTTGATGGCGACCCAGTCCAGCGTCTATCCCGGCAGCGAGCAGGCCAGCCCGCAGGTCTGGCGGGCCGACAGTTTCTATGTGTTGGCCGAGTGGTTGAGGAGTGGCCTGGGCTGGGCCTGGCTGCCACGGCACGTGGTGCAGTACCCGGCGTACCTGGGGGACATGGTCGAACTCAGCAGCGAATGGACCCCGCCGGCCCTGGTGGTGGAACTGGTCTGGCGCCGCGACGAACCCCTGGGGCCGGCGGCCCGTTGGCTGGCGGAACGTTTTGCCGTGCAGTTGCAGGCGATCGGCTGAAAAACCGATAAACTCCGCCGCCATGAACAGAACTCTCTATAGCGCGTTGTTTTATCTGGGGCTGCCACTGGTAGCGATTCGGCTGTGGTTGCGGGCCCGCAAGGCGCCAGCGTATGCCCGGCGCATCGGCGAGCGTTTTTCCTGGGGCCTGCCGACCCTGGTGCCGGGGGGTATCTGGGTGCATTCGGTGTCGGTGGGCGAGAGCATTGCCGCCGCGCCGATGATCCGCGCCTTGCTGCAACGTTATCCACAGTTGCCCATCACCGTCACCTGCATGACGCCCACCGGCTCGGAAAGGATCCAGGCGATGTTCGCCAGCGAGCCGCGCATCCAGCACTGTTATCTGCCATACGACTTGCCCTGTGCCGCCAAGCGTTTTCTCGACCGGGCCCGCCCGGTCCTGGCGGTGATCATGGAAACCGAGCTGTGGCCCAATCATATTCACCAATGCGCCAGGCGCGGCATTCCGGTGGCCCTGGCCAACGCGCGGTTGTCGGAGCGCTCGGCCCGGGGTTATGCACGCTTTCCCAAGCTCACCCGGCCCATGCTCGCCGAGATGAGCCTGTTCGCCGTGCAGACCGAAGCCGAAGCCGAGCGTTTTCGCCAGTTGGGCGCCCGGGTGGAAACCGTCGAGGTCACCGGCTCCATCAAATTCGACCTGACCATCGACCCGCAGTTGCTCGAAGACGCCAGCGCCTTGCGCCGCCAGTGGCAAGCAACCGAACGCCCGGTGTGGATCGCCGCCAGCACCCATGAGGGTGAAGACGAAGTGGTACTGGCGGCTCACCGCCGGTTGCTCGACAGTTATCCCGATGCGCTGCTTATCCTGGTGCCGCGTCATCCCGAGCGTTTCGACTCGGTGCACCAGTTGTGTGAAAACGAAGGCCTGGTCACGGTGCGGCGCTCCAGCGGCCAACCGGTTACCGCCCAGGCTTCGGTGCTGCTCGGCGACACCATGGGCGAACTGCTGTTTCTCTATGCGTTGGCCGACAGCGCGTTCGTCGGGGGCAGCCTGGTGCCCAACGGTGGGCACAACCTGCTCGAACCGGCGGCCCTGGCGAAACCGGTGCTCAGCGGGCCGCACCTGTTCAACTTCCTCGAAATCGCCGCGCAACTACGCGCTGCCGGAGCGCTGGCGGAAGTGGAAGATGCCGAAAGCCTGGCCCTGGCGGTGCAGCGTCTGTTCGAACTGCCCCGGGATGCCCAGCGCATGGCCGAGGCGGGGTTGAAGGTGATGCGCAGCAACCAGGGCGCGTTGCAGCGGTTGCTGGAGGGGTTGGGGCGGTTGCTCGCTGGACGGTGATCGTTCCCACGCTCTGCGTGGGAATGCAGCCCGGGACGCTCTGCGTCCCTTTCAGAGCCGAACGCGGAGCGTCCGTGGAGGCATTCCCACGCAGAGCGTGGGAACGATCAGCATCAAGGCTATCGTCGTTATTGCGCCGGCCGCGAGCGCAACTGCTGCGACGCTGCCTGGGCCAGGTCCGGCGGCAGGAAGTCGCGGTCGGGGTTGTAGTCGGGCTTGAGGTAGCGCGACAGGTCCTGCAGGTCCGCCGGGCTCAACGTCCCGGCCGCTTGCTTCAGACGCAGGTTGTCGAGGATGTAGTCGTAGCGGGCGTTGTTGTAGTTGCGCACCGAGGTGTACAGCTGGCGCTGGGCATCGAGCACATCGACGATGTTGCGGGTACCCACCTGATAGCCGATTTCCGTGGCTTCCACCGCGCTCTGGTTGGAGATGATCGACTGGCGCCGGGCCTGGACCTGCTCCACGTCCGTGTTGACCGCACGGTGCAGGTTCCGGGTGTTCTCCACCACCTGCCGGCGCAGGCCTTCGCGCTGCTGTTCGGTCTGGGTGAGCTGCGAGTAGGACTCGCGCACCTGGGAGCTGGTCAGCCCGCCGCTGAAAATCGGTATGTTCAATTGCAGGGCCAGCGTGCGTTGCTCTACGTCGCCGCTGTAGGCGCGACCGAATGCGTTCGGGTTGCTGAAGCCCAGGGCGTCGTTGTCACCTTTTTCATATCTCGCCACGGCGTCCAGGGTCGGCGCATGCCCGGCCTTGCGTTGGCGCAAAGTGTCTTCGGCGGCATCGACCGCGTAGTTGCTGGCCAGCAGGTTGAGGTTCTGCTTGGCCGCGGTATCGACCCAGGCCTTGGCGTCGTTCGGCGTCGGCGGCAGGATCGGCAGGGTGTGGACGATGCCCTGAAGCGAGTTGTACTGGCGGTTGGTCAGGGTGATCAGCGCTTCGAACGCGTCCTCGACCTGGCGCTGGGCGAGGATCCGGTTGGCGCGTGCGGTGTCGTAGCTGGCCTGGGATTGCAGCACGTCGGTCTTGTCCGACAGGCCGACGTCGAAGCGTTCGTTGGACTGGTCGAGCTGGCGCTTGAACGCGGCTTCCTCGGCCTTGGTCGAAGCCAGGTTGTCCTGGCTGCGCAGCACGTTGAAGTAGCTCTCGGCGCTTTGCAGGATCATGTTCTGCTCGGTGGCCGACAGTTGCAGTGCGGCCTGTTCATTCACCGACTTGGCGGCCTGGAACTGGAACCAGCGATCGGCACGGAACAAGGGTTGGGACAGCGTGGCCTGGTAGGAGCGGGCGCTGCGGTTGGCGACCGCGGCAGGCTGGTCGATATCGGTGCGCACATTGGCGACTTCCGCACCGCCGGACAGGTTCGGCAGCAACCCGGCACGGGCCTGGGGCACCACTTCCTTCTGGGCACCATACTGGGCGCGGGCGGCCGCCAGGTCGGCGTTATTGTCCACCGCTTCCTGATAGACGCTCACCAGATCGGTTTTGGTGGTCAGGGGCGCTTCGGCAGCCCAGGCCATTCCGTTGGACGCACAAGACACGGCGAGGGCCAGTGAAAGTTTGCGCAGCATGAGGCGATCCCTACTTCTCGAATGTTTGCGCACAAGAGGCGCGGCGTAGCGAGTGTAGTTGCGCACAGGCACGGCAACAATCCTGTATATGCGCCATTCATCACGGCTTTTACCCGGGTGATGGCGTTCTGTGGTGGTTGTGTCTAGACTGGCCGGGTTCTTGTCGGGGTGCCTTGCTATGAGGCTGAGATCGAATAATTTCGGATCCCGTTGAACCTGATCAGGTTAACGCCTGCGTAGGGAACAAGATTTCTCGTCACCCGGCGAGTCCTCTTGTGCTTCGTCCGGGATGTCGTTCGACCATTGAACGCACTCGAGCAGCAAGCACAGCGTCCGCACTTTCGTGCAGGGACGTGTCCATTCGCTACAGGTTCGCTCCGACAAAAATCCACTGCCTGGATGTGTGTCTGGAGAGCCCGTGATGACGACAAAAGCAAAAAACGCGACCAACCTCAGCGATTCGGCCAAGGTCGATGAGCAATCGGTCCAGCCCTTTACCCGCTCGCAAAAAATCTATGTCCAGGGCAGCCGCCCGGATATCCGCGTACCCATGCGCGAAATCAGCCTCGACGTGACCCCCACCGACTTCGGCGGCGAAATCAACGCGCCGGTTGTGGTGTACGACACGTCGGGCCCGTACACCGACCCGAACGTGATCATTGACGTGCGCAAGGGCCTGGCCGACGTGCGTTCTTCGTGGATCGAAGCCCGTGGCGACACCGAACGCCTGGCGGGCCTGAGTTCCAACTTTGGCCAGGAGCGCCTGGCCGATCCCGAGCTGACCAAGCTGCGCTTCGCCCACGTGAACAACCCACGTCGGGCCAAGCCCGGTGCCAACGTCAGCCAGATGCACTACGCGCGCAAAGGCATCATCACCGCCGAGATGGAATACGTCGCCATCCGCGAAAACATGAAGCTGGAAGTGGCCCGCGCCGCCGGCCTGCTGGACCAACAACACGCCGGCCACAGCTTCGGCGCCAGCGTGCCGAAAGTCATCACCCCGGAATTCGTGCGCGATGAAATCGCCCGTGGCCGCGCGATCATCCCGGCCAACATCAACCACACCGAACTGGAACCGATGATCATCGGCCGTAACTTCCTGGTGAAGATCAACGGCAACATCGGCAACAGCGCGCTGGGTTCGTCCATCGAAGAAGAAGTGGCGAAGCTGACCTGGGGCATACGCTGGGGTTCGGACACGGTCATGGACCTGTCCACCGGCAAGCACATCCATGAAACCCGCGAATGGATCATCCGCAACTCGCCCGTGCCGATCGGCACCGTGCCGATCTACCAGGCCTTGGAAAAAGTCGGCGGCGTGGCCGAAGACCTGACCTGGGAGCTGTTCCGCGACACGTTGATCGAGCAGGCCGAGCAGGGCGTCGACTACTTCACCATCCACGCCGGCGTGTTGCTGCGCTATGTGCCGATGACCGCCAAGCGCGTCACCGGGATCGTCAGCCGTGGCGGTTCGATCATGGCCAAGTGGTGCCTGGCGCACCATAAGGAAAACTTCCTCTACACCCACTTCGAAGACATCTGCGAAATCATGAAGGCCTACGACGTCAGCTTCTCGCTGGGCGATGGCCTGCGTCCGGGCTCGATTGCCGACGCCAACGACGAAGCGCAGTTCGGCGAGCTGGAAACCCTCGGCGAGCTGACCAAGATCGCCTGGAAGCACGATGTGCAATGCATGATCGAAGGCCCCGGCCACGTGCCGATGCAGTTGATCAAGGAGAACATGGACAAGCAGCTCGAGTGCTGCGACGAGGCGCCGTTCTACACCCTCGGCCCACTGACCACCGACATCGCGCCGGGTTACGACCACATCACCTCCGGTATCGGTGCGGCGATGATCGGCTGGTTCGGTTGCGCCATGCTCTGCTACGTCACACCGAAGGAACACCTCGGCTTGCCGAACAAGGATGACGTGAAGACCGGGATCATCACCTACAAGATCGCCGCCCACGCGGCCGACCTTGCCAAGGGCCACCCGGGTGCGCAGATCCGCGACAACGCCTTGAGCAAGGCGCGTTTCGAGTTCCGCTGGGAAGACCAGTTCAACCTCGGCCTGGACCCGGACACTGCCCGTTCGTACCACGACGAAACCCTGCCGAAGGACTCGGCCAAGGTGGCGCATTTCTGTTCGATGTGCGGGCCGAAATTCTGCTCGATGAAAATCACCCAGGAAGTGCGCGAGTACGCCGCCAACCAGCGCATTGAAGCGGTGGATGTCGACGTTGCCCAAGGCTTGGCGGAGCAGGCGGAGCGGTTCAAGAAGGAAGGTAGTCAGCTTTATAAGAAAGTTTAAGCGGCAAGCTCCAAGCGGCAAGCTGCAAGTTAGAAGCAAAAGCGCAATCCGCTTTTTCTTGATGCTTGCAGCTTGAAGCTTGCAACCCCTTTTCACCGAGATACTTCTCTTGAACACCTATTCCCCCGACATCGCGATCCCCACCGACAAACGCGTCTTCGGCGCCCGCGATCTGTTTTCCCTGTGGTTCTCCCTCGGCATCGGCCTGATGGTCCTGCAAGTCGGCGCCTTGCTCGCACCGGGCCTGGGCCTGAGCGATTCGTTGCTGGCGATTTTCCTCGGCACGCTGGTGGGCGTCCTGTTGCTGGCGGCGGTCGGGGTGATCGGCAGTGACACAGGCCTGTCGGCCATGGCCGCCCTCAAGCTCAGCCTGGGCGGCAAGGGCGCGAGCGTGCCGGCGGTGTTGAACTTGCTGCAATTGATCGGCTGGGGCTCGTTCGAAATCATCGTCATGCGCGATGCCGCCAGCCTGCTCGGCGCGCGAGCCTTCAACGAAGGCAGCCTGGGCTCCAACCCGCTGCTGTGGACGTTGTTCTTCGGCGCCCTGGCGACCCTGCTTGCCGTGAGTGGGCCGTTGACCTTCGTGCGCAAGGTCCTGCGCAAATGGGGCATCTGGCTGCTGCTGGCGGCCTGCATCTGGTTGACCTGGAACCTGTTTGCCAAGGCCGACCTGGCGGCGCTGTGGGCCCAGGCGGGCGATGGTTCGATGCCGCTGGCGGTAGGGTTTGACATCGCCATTGCCATGCCGCTGTCGTGGTTGCCGCTGATCGCCGACTACTCACGTTTCGGCCAGCGCGCCAAAAATGTCTTTGGCGGCACTGCCGTGGGTTTCTTCATCGGTAATTTCTGGCTGATGAGCCTGGGCGTGGCCTACACCCTGGCCTTCGCGCCGAGCGGTGAAGTCAATGCGTTGCTGCTGGCCCTGGCCGGTGCCGGGCTGGGCATTCCGTTGCTGCTGATTCTGCTGGATGAGTCGGAAAATGCCTTCGCCGACATCCACTCGGCGGCAGTGTCCAGCGGCATGCTGTCGGGGTTGAAGGTCGAGCACCTGGCCTTGGCGATTGGCGTCATCTGCACCTTGATCGCCTGCTTCGCACCGTTGGCGCAATACCAGAACTTCCTGTTGCTGATCGGCTCGGTGTTCGCGCCGCTGTTCGGCGTGGTGCTGGTGGACCACTTCATCCTGCGCAAACGCAGCAGCCAAGTGGTGTCAGCCGCGTTGCGCTGGCCGGCCCTGTTGGCGTGGCTGGGTGGGGTGAGCACTTATCACGTGCTGGCCAACCTCTATCCGGATGTCGGTGCAACCCTGCCGTCGCTGGTTCTGGCAGGGTTGCTGCAACTGCTGTTGGGTCGGGCTTTCAGCTACGGCCGGGGAACAGCTCGGGCTTGAGGATGCCATTGAGGCGAGGATAGGCGATCTTCAGTTCGATGTGACCCAGGGCGTACGGCGCGATGGTGCTCACTTCGTACTTGAGGATCACCCCGCCGTAGGTCAGCGCCACGTGCGGGGTTTTCTGGAATGACCACTGTTTCAGGAACTCGGGCTCCTGATCCAGCTTGGTGCTGATCAGCCAGCTGTTGTGGGCGACTTGCGCAGCTTTCCAGAAGGCTTCTTCCTGGCCTGGCAGCAGCATGTCCGACAGGGTCAGTACCTTGTGCTGCTGGCGCGAATAGTTGATGAAGCCGCGCCCTGGCGTGCCGTGGGCACCGCCGGTGTCCAGGTAGCTGGACAATTCGATGATCACCAGGCCGTCATGTTGCTCGCGTACCTTGGCCTGCAAATAGCTGCTGTTGCGCGGTGCGGCGTTGCGCAAAAACTGTTCGCGATAGGCCGCCAGCGTCGGTGCCACCGGTGCGTCCTGGGTGCGGGTCATTTGCAGCAGGCGTTTTTCGACGATGCCGTCCAAGGCAGGCTCGGTGGGAAAGTGCAGGGTATCGATGTTCACCAATGGGCAGTCGGCGCTGGCACAGCCGGGTTGCAGTTGTTCCGAAGCGTCGCGGGTGGTCTCCAGCGGTGCGCGATAGTTGGGTTGGAACAGGCTTTGGCAAGCGCCCAGGGTCAGGGCAATGGCAGCCACGGAGGCGGTTTTGAAAAGCGACATGGGCGTCCTTCATGAAACACGGAAAGGCAAAAAGTTACCCGCTTCGACTGTCGGCAAGGCAATCAGTTCGCCACTAAGCTCATTAGAGTGATTTTCAGCGCAGCCGTCCATCCCGATCACCGGAAAGGGGCTGCATCAAAGGGTACGGGCGCGTTAGGATGGCGCGAAGCCGAGGTTGGAACCTCGTATTGATCCATTGCACACGAGGATTGTCATGACCGACTTCGCCAACGCCGCACCGAACACCGTGGACATCGTCAAGCGTGAAACCTGCTTCAAGGGTTTCTATAAGCTCGACCGCCTCGTCTTGCGCCACGAGTTGTTTGCCGGTGGCATGAGCCGTGAGATCAGCCGTGAATTGTTCGTGCGTCATGACGCGGTGTGTGTGCTGCCCTACGACCCGCAGCGCGATGAAGTGGTGTTGATCGAGCAGTTTCGCGTGGGAGCCATTGGCAAGACCACCAACCCCTGGCTGGTGGAACTGGTGGCCGGCCTGATCGACAAGGATGAGCAACCGGAAGAAGTTGCTCATCGCGAAGCGCAGGAGGAAGCTGGGCTTGTCTTCGCTGCGCTTTGGCCGATGACTCAGTATTTTCCATCGCCAGGCGGCAGCAACGAATTCGTACATTTGTTCTTGGGGCGTTGCGACAGCACGGGGGCAGGCGGCCTGCATGGCCTTCTGGAAGAAGCCGAAGACATTCGGGTGAAGGTCTGGGCCTACGAAGATGCCTTGCAAGCCGTGCGCGACGGGCGTATCTGCAACGCGGCCAGCATCATTGCCTTGCAATGGCTGGCCTTGAATCGCGATGAAGTGAGGGGGCTATGGTCCTGAACAAGCTGCGCGACCGCTATCGCGTCGATCTGGTGGGGTTGCAGGCCGCCTGCGAGGCCAACTACGCCCGCCTGATGCGCTTGTTGCCGGACATGCGCAACGACCCCTTGCCGCGCCGCATCGCCGTGACCCACGGCGACCAGATGCTCGGCGTACTGGCCCTGGAAGTGCTGCAGACCTGTCCCTACACCACCACCTTGCAGGTGCGCCAGGAACACAGCCTGCCCTGGTTGCCGGTGCCGCAGCTGGAGGTTCAGGTCTATCACGATGCGCGCATGGCCGAAGTCGTCAGTGCCGAGCATGCACGACGCTTCCGTGGCATCTATCCTTACCCCAATGCCTCGATGCACCAGCCGGACGAAAAGGCCCAGTTGAACCTGTTCCTGGGCGAGTGGCTGAGTCATTGCCTGGCGCTGGGCCACGAGTTCGAAGTCGTTCGGTAGTTGTGAACCGGTTCCGGTTCGCGGGTTTCCCCTTTCGATCGTCCCCCAGCATAATTGCGGCTTCATGCAACGGCGTGATTGCGCCTGGGAGAAAGCGATTTGCCGAGCGTATCCAGCTTGACCACTGCCGATGCGGCGTTGTTGGTCCAACTGTCCGATAGCCATTTGTTCGCCGAGGCCGATGCCTCGTTGCTGGGCATGAATACCCGTGACAGTTTGCGGGCGGTCATCGATCTGGTGCTCAAGCAGCAGCCGGGCATTGACCTGATGCTCGCCACGGGGGATCTGTCCCAGGATGGCACGCTGGAGTCCTACGCGGCGTTTCGGCAGTTGACCGCCCGAATCGATGCGCCGGCGCGGTGGATCCCCGGCAACCATGACGAGCCGCGGGTGATGCTCGAGGCGGCGGTCAAGAGCACGTTGCTCGATCCGGTGGTGGACATCGGCAATTGGCGGGTGACGATGCTGGACTCGGCCGTGCCGGGTTCGGTGCCGGGGTTTTTGGCCGAGGAGCAGCTGATTCTGTTGGCCAATGCGTTGAGCGAGGCGCCTGAGCGGCATCATCTGGTGTGTCTGCATCATCATCCTGTTTCGATTGGGTGTGCGTGGATGGAGCCTATTGGGTTGCGTAATCCGGAGGCTTTGTTTGCGGTGTTGGATCGGTTTCCACAGGTGCGGGCGGTGTTGTGGGGGCATGTGCACCAGGAGGTTGACCGGGTCCGTGAGGGGGTTCGGTTGTTGGCTTCGCCTTCGACCTGTATTCAGTTTGAGCCGGGCAGTGAGGATTTTGCGGTGGGCTCGCAGGCGCCGGGGTATCGGTGGTTGCGGCTCTTGCCGGATGGGCGGTTGGAGACGGGGGTTGAGCGGGTGGTTGGGTTTGCGTTTACCCCGGACTATGAGTCCAACGGGTACTGAGTTCGGCCCAACTGTGGGAGCGAGCTTGCTCGCGATGGCGGTCTGATTGAGTACATATCCATTTCTGCGGTAACGGCTGCTGACGGTTCCGCTCTTACAGCGGGTCACTTTTGGCAAACGCCCCAAAAGTAACCAAAAGGTCTTTGCCCCACCACTCGGCACCTCGCCTAGGCTCGGTGTGCCCTCACTCCGGCATTACTCCGTGGGCCGCCGCGAAGGGCCATCCATGGCCCAGCGCGGCTACCTCGGCATCCATGCCGAGGTGCCCACTGCGCAATACCT